>WGNS01000084.1 GCA_016124415.1 Gammaproteobacteria bacterium
CAATGACTCTACGGCGCATATAGCTGAATTTAGATGATCTACACCCGTCAGGCTCCGCCCTCCGGATTCCGACATCTAAATCCAGCTGCACCTATCCCGGTCTACTCGCCTTCGCGTCGCTCTCCATGGCTCGCAGTAGAAGTCGACAGCGACAACATCAGTAAGGTCTTGAACGTCATCCGGGACATTGCCGAACAAACGAATCTGCTCGCGCTGAACGCGGCCATCGAGGCGGCCCGTGCGGGCGAACAGGGTCGCGGCTTTGCGGTGGTGGCCGACGAGGTGCGCACGCTGGCCAACCGTTCGCAACAGGCGACCGTGGAAATCCGGGAGATGATCGAGCACCTGCAGGCGGGCGCGTCAAGCGCCGTTCAGGTCATGAATTGCAGCCGGGACCGGGCTCGGGAAGCCGTGGCCCAGGCGAAAAAGGCCGGAGATTCTTTAGCCGAAATCGCGCAGGCCGTCGACCATATCGACGCCATGAACAGCCAGATCGCCAGTGCCGCCAGACAACAAAGCGGTGTCGCCGAAGAGATCAACACCAACATCTTCAATATCAGCGACGTCGCGACAACGACTTCAAACGGCGCCGAACTGACGGCGCAACATAGTGCAGACCTGGCAAAACACGCCGAGCATCTCGGCAAGCTTGTCGGACAGTTCGTCGTATAGACGAGAACAATCGATCCTTCGGCACGAACCCCGCACCGACACGCGGGGTTAGCCCTCGCTGACCTCCATGGCGCTGATCGGATCCTCATGGACGATGACTTCGGCGTCCGGATAGACCTCGATGATACGGACCTCGACGCCGTCGGCGATCGCATGCGCCTGCACCAGCGTCAGATTGTCCGGCAGTTCGAGATGCAACTGGATGAAAACGTCGCGTCCGGCCCGCCGCGTCCTCAAGTCATGCATCCCACAGACTCCCGGATAAGACCGCACGATCGCTTCGATACGCGCCCGGTCTTCATCGGGCAGTTCGCGGTCCAGCAGATGTTCCAGGGATTCTTTGGCGATCCCCCAGGCGCTGTGCAGGATGAACACCACGATGCAGACCGCGAACACGGCGTCGAATCCGGCCCAACCACCCGCCGCCAGCAGCAATGCCACGACCACGCTGCCGTTGACGAGCAAGTCCATCGAGTAATGCAGGTAATCGGCCTTGATGGCTGTCGATGCCGTCTTGCGAATCGTGTGACGCTGGAGCAGCAGCAACAGGAATGTCATGACGATCGACAGCACCATGACGGCGATACCGAGACTGACGACCTTGACCGGCTGCGGATTCATGAGGCGGGCAAACGCCTCGAGCAACAGGAAACCCGCGGAACCCGTGATAAAGGTCGATTGGGCGAGCCCCGACAACGACTCGAGCTTACCGTGCCCGAAACGGTGCTCGTGATCCGCCGGCGCCAGCGCATGCCGCACCGCGAGCAGATTGACCATGGACGCCAAAGCATCCAGCGATGAATCGATCAACGAAGCCAGGATACTGACGGAATCGGTTGCGAACCATGCATAGAGCTTGGCGATGATCAGAATGAGGGCGGTCGCGACCGAGGCGTAGGTCGCGCGCTTCATCAGGCGTTCGATCTCGCGACGCGAAGGGTCTCCCAGGCCGAGGTCCGGGGTTGCGGCGGTATTCGTGGCCATTGTCCCTACTCGTCGTCACGCCGGGCGGAAACCGAAATCCGTCCCGAGTCATCGGTACGGATCAGACACGAAATCGGCCGACAGCATGCCGTGCAGTCCTCGATATAGTCCTGCGTGGCGCCGCGTTCGATCCGGGTCGTCTGCATCTCTCCGCAATAAGGACAAACGATTTCAATGTCTTCGATAATATTCATGAATCCGTTTCTAATGACCCCGGATGAGGCTCAGGTCTCCTCCGGGGTCATCTTGATCGCACCGCAAGGACATTCGGCCACGCAAATGCCGCACCCCTTGCAGTAGTCGTAGTTGAACTTGAAGCGGTTGCCCGGCCCCAGCTTGATGACCGCATTGTCCGGGCAAACGCCGTAGCAATTGTCGCATTCGAAGCAGTTGCCGCAAGACAGGCAACGCCGGGCCTCGAACAGCGCATTGGTCTCATCCAGTCCGCCCTGCACCTCCTCGAAGGTGGTTTGCCGCCGGATGATGTCCAGCATCGGCCGCACCGTCTTCGGCGCATCCGAATAATACCAGGTATTGAGCAGATCGAATGTAACCGCCTCATGTTTGGCAGCGGGCTTGTATTCCTCGCCCCGCAACCAGGCGTCGATATTGCGCGCCGCCTTCTTGCCGTGGCCGACCGCAACCGTGACGGTTCGCTCGGACGGCACCATGTCGCCGCCGGCGAAGATGCCTTCGTAGCCCGTCATCATATTGGGCGAAACCTGAACGACGCCGTCCTTGATCTCCAACCCCGGCACGCCGTCGAGCAACGAAAGATCCACATCCTGACCCAAGGCCAGGACCAGGGAATCGGCCTCGATGGTTTCGAATTCGCCGGTGGGCTGCGGGAAACCGCTGTCGTCCAGTTCCATCTTCTCGACGACGATGTTGCTGTCCCCGGCCTGCTTGATGGTCGACAGCCACTTGATCATGACGCCTTCCTGCAAGGCCTCCTCGACCTCGAAGTCGTGCGCGGGCATCCGCTCGCGGTTACGGCGGTAGACGATGATCGCCTCGGTGGCGCCGAGCCGTTTGGCCGTGCGCGCGACGTCGATCGCCGTGTTGCCGCCGCCGTAGACGACGACGCGTCGCCCCAGCATGGGCTTGTCCTCGCCTTCCATCGAGCGCAGTACCGAAACGGCATCCACGATATGCGCGGCGTCGCCGGCCGGAATCGTGGTGCGCTTTCCGATGTGCGCGCCGACCGCAAGAAAAGCGGCGTCGAACTTACCCGCCTGCATGGTCTCGCGGATGTCCGAAACCTTGGTGTTGAGCCGGAGCGTGACGCCGAGATCGACGATACGCTGCACTTCGGCATCCAGCACGTCGCGCGGCAAACGGTACTTGGGAATACCAAAACGCATCATGCCCCCCGCGTAGGGACCGGCCTCGTAGATCTCGACCTGATGCCCCACGCGCGCCAGGTGATAAGCGGCAGAAAGGCCGGATGGCCCGGCGCCGACGATCAGAACCCGTTTGCCCGATGCCTTGGCCGGCGCGTCGAATTTCCAACCCTGCTTGATGGCCTCGTCGCCGAGAAAGCGCTCCACCGAATTGATGCCGACAGGCGCGTCCAGTTGACCACGGTTGCACTTGCTTTCACAGGGATGGTAACAGACGCGGCCCATCACGGCCGGCAGCGGATTGTTTTCAACCAGGGAGCGCCAGGCCTGTTCGTAATCGCCGGACTCGGCGTGGAACAACCAGCCTTGAATATCCTCGCCGGCCGGACAGGCGATGTTGCACGGCGGCAGCCGGTCGAGATAGACCGGGCGGAACGTGCGCCAGGTACCGGTGAGATTGGCGAGCGAGGAACCCGCGTCGAGGGTGATGGCAAACGGTTTGGTCATGGGATACCTCTACAAATTCGGCAGCGCGGCACGGTTGCGGCTACGAACGTCCATCAAACGGCCCCCTGTTCGAGCAACCGGTATTTGCGGATATTGCGGTCGGCGATGGACTGCAGATGCGCCACCATCTCTGGGTGGGCGTTTTTGCCGAATAAATGGGCGAAGCGCTTCTGCGGCTTGAGATATTCCTCGACCGGCGTTTTATGGCGGATCTTCAGCACGCCGGTCACCTCGCCGTGTTCGGCCTCGAATACCGGGAACAGGCCGGTTTCCTTGGCCAGGCGCGCGATCCGGATGGTGTCGTGGGCCACCGTGCCCCAGCCGAGCGGACACGGTACGAAGATCTGTAAATATCGGGCGCCGTGCATGCCCATGGCCTTTTTGACCTTGTATTCGAGGTCGCGCAGGTCGGCCACCGTTGCCGTCGCCACGTAGGGGATACCGTGGGCCATCGCAATCTCGGGCACGTTCTTGCCTTGACCGAACGGATTGCCCGGCTCTCGACCGACCGGCATCGTGGTTGCCGTGCGCGCAGTCGGCGGCGTCGCGCTGGAGCGCTGCACGCCGGTGTTCATATACGCTTCGTTGTCATAGCAGATGTAGAGCACGTCGTCATTGCGCTCGAACATGCCCGAAAGGCAACCGAAGCCGATGTCGGTCGTGCCGCCGTCACCGCCCTGCGCGACCACCCGCACCTGCGGCCGGCCCTTCGCCTTCATGGCGGCGGCGATGCCGGTGGCGACGGCCGGGGCGTTGCCGAACAGGGAATGGATCCAGGGCACCTGCCAGGACGATTCCGGATACGGCGTCGAGAAGACCTCGAGGCAACCGGTCGCATTCGCCGAGATGATCTGGCCGTCGCTGGCCAGCATGGCGGCGTCTATCGCATAACGCGCGCCCAAGGCCTCGCCACAGCCCTGGCACGCGCGATGGCCGGAGTTGATCGAATTGCTGCGATGCTCGCTGGACTGCACGCTGCGCTCGTTGGGACCCAGCAGGCGGTTGCCGACGGTATAGGTGCCGGTCTGATAAAACTTGACGGGTTGATATGGCATGACGTCCTCCTCAACCGAACTTCGCCGCGGAGGCGATGCCCTTGTCGTGCAGGATATTCTCGGCGATCGGGCCGGAATGGCGTATCCGGCGCTCGCGCTCAAGCTGTTTGTTGACCGCGTCCCAGTCGAGGTCGAGGAATCCAACCTTGTCGAGCGATTCATTTTCCACTTCGCGGAAGAGTTTGTGCAGGGAAGCCTTGTGAATCGGCCGGCCGCCCAGCCCCGCCACGGTCGTGTAGCCGTTGAGGCCCGTACCGCTGACGGCCATGCGCACATCGGTGGCCAAAATGCCACCCAGGCCGACTGCGAGACTCTTTTCCAAAACCAGATAACGCTTGCAGTTGGAGAGTGCCTCGCGCACCTGCTGCAAGGGGAACGGCCGGTAACTCGTGATGCCGAGGACACCGATCTTGTGGCCATCGGCCCGCATCTCGTCGACGACGTCCTTGATCGTGCCGAGCACGGAACCCATCGCCACGATCATGGTCTCGGCGTCATCGGCGCAGTAGGTCTGCACCAAACCGCAACTGTTGCGGCCGAAGACATCCTTGAACTCCTTGGCGAGTTCCGGGATCATCTCGAGCGCCTGGAGTTGTTTGGCATGGGCCAGATAGCGCACCTCCATGAAGGCCTCGGGGCCCACCATGGCGCCGATCGAAATCGGTTCGGCGGGGTCCAGCACCTGCCGCGGGTCGAAGGTCGGCAGATAGGCGTCAACCTGTTCCTGCGTCGGAATATCGACCTGTTCGAAGGCGTGAGTCAGGATGAAACCGTCCATGCAGACCATAACCGGCATCGACAACTCCTCGCCGAGGCGGAAGGCCTGAATGTGCAGATCCACGGCCTCCTGATTGTTCTCTGCGAACAACTGAAGCCAACCGGAGTCGCGTTGCGACAGCGCGTCGGAATGGTCGTTCCAGATATTGATCGGGGCGCCGATGGCGCGGTTCGCAACCGTCATGACGATCGGCAGGCCAAGCCCCGAGGCGTTGTAGACGGCTTCCGCCATGAACAGGAGGCCTTGCGAAGCCGTAGCCGTATAACTGCGCGCGCCGGCGGCCGAAGAACCGATGGCGACCGACATGGCGGCGAACTCGGATTCGACGTTGATGAACTCGCAAGGCGTGAGCTCTTCGGCCTTGACCATCTTGCCGAGCGCCTCGACGATATGGGTCTGCGGCGAGATCGGGTAGGCGCAAATCACCTCCGGGCGGCATAGCGCCACGCTCTCCGCAACCGCCTTGGACCCCTCGATTTGCTTCAACATGTCATGCTCCCCCAGTGGTTTCTTTCTGGTGACCGGCGGCCTGTTTCTCGGCGAGCACGATCTGAAAGGCCTCGGTGGCGGCGGCGATATTGCCCTCCGCGACCTTGCCGGAAAACTTGCTGTTGATGGCCTTGATGACCGATTCCAACTGAATCACGCCGGTTACGGCGGCGAAACCGCCCAGCAACGGCACGTTGGGGATCGGACGTCCGATATGTTTGAGCCCGATATCGGTGGCCGGCACGGTGCAGATGCGCTCGGGGCCGCAACTCTCGAGCAACTCGTCGAGACCCAGATCGGACAGGGTCTTGGTGGTATTGATCAAGACGTAGCCGTCGGTCTTGAAACCCGCGAACACGTCCGCCTGGTGCAGCAGCGTGGGGTCCTGAATGATTAGTGCGTCCGGCTCCATGATGGGTTCGCGGAGCCGGATCTCACGATCCGATATACGGCAAAAGGAGACCACGGGGGCCCCCATGCGTTCGGAGCCGAAACTCGGAAAGGCCTGGGCGTGACGCCCTTCTCCAAATGCCGCGACGGACAGCATCTCGGCCGCCGTCACGACGCCTTGCCCGCCGCGGCCATGTATTCGTACCTGAAACATTCCCATACCTCTATCTAATGTATGGGCAATTATAGGCGAGAGACCGGATTTTCCCAATCCTGCCTGAATGATCGGGTATCGGCGACTTTATTCCGCTATCGTGACACGATCATGGGGCCTCGTACGACTGGCGATGCTCCCGAAACCGGTCTGACTTCAAAGCTTACAGGTACTCAAAAACGATAGCCCAGACCCAGCTCAAAAGCGTCCACGTTGGTGCCGCTGAAGAAATACCGTGTCCACCCAAGTCGTACGGGGACCCGGACGTTCAACTCCGTTTCCACACCCAGTCCCAGATTGCCGTTCAGCCCGCGATCGCTGAAACTCCGCGAAGCCGTGGCGCTGGAGAGCGTGTAATCCGCATGCCACCACAACACGCCGGCACGCGCCAGCAAATCTACGTTATTGGGCAAGTGTTTGCGCAGAACGCCGTCAAGCGTCCACCCTGAAGCGGAGGTCGGATGGACTGCCGACGCAGTGGCCAGATAGGCATTCACGTCGCTGGCCAAACCGTCGATGGTCGTCGTGGCATCGCCAAGGTCCACGTACCCCAACTCGACAGCCGCCAGTTCGTTGATCTGATAGCCGACGTAGGGAGACCAGCCACTGCGCGAAAGGTCGCTCTGAGTCACCGTGGCGGTGAGTCCCAGAGCGTCCAACTCGGACTGAAACTCGGCGCTCCGTTCGTCGCTCTTCGCCCACAGATACTTCACGCCGACATAGGTCGGCTTCAGGGAAAGTTCTTCCGCAGAAGCGGCGCCGCCGCCCGACAAGACGAGCAGCAGCGCCGGCAGCAGTCGGACCCTGCCGTTCCCGGCGCGACGCAGGACCAGCAGGGCGAGCAACATCAACCACCAAGGCGACAAGGCGCCGCTCCCGCTTCTGACGACAATGGTCAGCGGTTGCGCGGTCTGCACGGCCACACCGCCCGGATCGCTGACCTGCTGATTGACGACACCGTCGGAATCGTTGGGGCCGCCATCCTCAATAGTCAACTGTACGCACCAATCGCCCTGGGTCAGCCCGCTCGTGTAAGAGGCGTCTCCCGGCGGCGGACAGTAACCCTCGGCGCCCGCCGCCGAAGCGACACTGTTGTTGGCATTCACCACAAAATCCTGCCAGCCCGTCGAGGTGAGCTTGCGATAGACCGCGTCGGCGGGGATAGCGGCGAACTGCGCGACCACCACCCGCACCTGCTGCCCGGCGACGGGCAACTGATCCACGTTGAAGTCGAACAGGCCTCCGTCATAGGCATAGCCGCGATCCTGCGACGCTCCGCTACCTTCGTTGCCGTAAGTCGTTACGTCGGTCGTACTAACCTCGGTGCGGTCTCCGTTCGCCCGGAACGCTACGTTGCCCAGGCTCAACGATAGACCCGGTTCGGACTCCATGAGGAACTGGCCGGCATTCCCGCTCTTCTCCTGGATCACGTTTCGCGAGACGTTGCTGTTATCGAGATAGTTCGGCACGCCGTCGCCGTCGCTGTCGCCGAAGCCGTCTGTGACATCGTCGACACCGTCGCCGTCGGTGTCGGCCGTAGTCAGCGTCGGCGGGGACGCAACCACGTTCAACAGCAACTTCGCGTTCGTGGTGTCGGTACCGTCGCTGACAGCGACCCCCATGGAATAGAGACCCGGTGTGAGACCGGATGGATCGAAGGTGAAGGTGCCGTCCGCCGAGTCGGTATCGACCAACGCATTGTCGGTCGTAGACCAGTCGTAGGTGTGCGTATCACCGGTCGAGTCGGTGACTGCGGCGGTCACGGTAACGCTGCCGCCGGTCTGGTCGACGATACGGGTCGCCCCGCTGCCCTGATCGGCCATCAGGCTGACCAGTGGCGCCACGTTGACCTCGTCGATTTCGATTCGGTGGGTGGCGACGGCGCCCCTCACGGCGTTGCCCGGCGTACCCATGGTCACGACCAGATACTCCGTGCCTTCACCCGGCCCGTCGTTGACGAGATGCACGGTGATCGAGGCCTCGGTATTCGACGACGCGAACGTGACGCTGCCGTCGACCAGATCGTGATCCGAACCATCCGTGGAGGCCGTGCCGCCCACGGTATAAGGCACCGTGACGGGATAGGTGACCGCCTTACCGTTCAGGATCGCCTTGAAGGTGACGGTATCCCCTTCCTTGTTCACCTGATCCTTGCTGAAGCCGACCAGCGGCGTCACGTTGACGTTCTGCGTGGCGGTTGCGCTGTTGCCCGCCGCGTCCGTCGCCGTCCAGGTCACGGTGTTGGGACCGGGCTGGAAGTGGGTCGGCGTTGTGCTCACGGTGACACCGTTGACCTGGCTCACGCTCGGCGACAAGGTTCCGTCCTTGGCGTCCACTGCCGTGGCACTGCCGAGGCTGACCTCGGTGAAGAGCCCGGTGGCGTTGACGCTGACGTCAGCCGGTGCCGTCACCGCCGGCGGATAATCATCCGCGTTGGCATTGCTGCCGGCAACCGATTCGTCATAGTTGCTGACGCCGTCGCCGTCCAAATCGGTATCGCGGTCCGCAGGATTGTAGGCATCGAGACCGTTGGCGTTTTCATAAGCGTTCGACATGCCGTCGCCGTCGATGTCGGGATCCACCGAATCGGCGATGGTATCGCCGTCGAGGTCACCTGCGATCGCCGAGGTCGCAGCACTCGTAACACTTTCCAGTGTGCCGCCGCCGTCGGTGAAGCTCACCGTTGCACTGATGGCGGCACCGACGTCAGCCAGCGCCAAGGTGTACGTCGATGAGGTCGCGCCGCTGATCGCGCTGCCGTCGCGTTTCCACTGATAGCTGAAGACACCCAGTCCGTCAGGATCGCTCATGCCGCCGGCATCGGCGGTCAGCGTCTGCCCCTGCATCGTGGTGCCGCTGATCGTGACGCTGCCGCTGACCGGATCATTGGTGGCGGCAACCGAAAGCACCGCCGTCGAAGCGGCGCCCTGGTTGTCGGCATTGTCCGTGCCCACGAAGGTGATGCTACGATCCGTGGTCGTCGGCGCATTCGAGCTGTTGTCGTAACGGACGGATTCGATCAGCATCTGCATCGTCGCAGCGGTGGCTGAGCCATCATCAACCGTAATCGTCAACACGCCCGTGCCGGTGTTATAAGCACTGATAGTAACCGCCTCGCCGTTGACGGTTTGCGCACCGGTGCCGTAACTGGAACTCAGGCTTTCGGCGGATCCGTCAGGACGAGTGGTCAGGGTCACCGTCAGCGCCTTGAACGTCCCGTCGTCGGTGATCACGCTATCGGTGTCGGCCGCGGCAACCGCGCCGCCGCCTTCGGTAAAGGCGCCGTTGTAACCGCCGTTGCTCGCGCCACTGCTGTCGTCACCGTCGAGATCGATCGCCGGCGCCCGCACCAGAACGACGGCAACGCCTTGCGTCGCCGATGTGGAGCTTCCTCCGTCGCCATCGTCCACGCTGATACCCACGACACGCGTCGCCGTATTGACCGTCGCCCCGTCCGTATCCAGATACTGGATGGCCGACAACAGATCGCGTACCCGGGCAAGCGTCGCGTTGGCGTTCAGGGTAACCACAAGTGAAGCGCCGCCGGTACCGCCCGCAAACGTTCCGATCGTGACACCGTCGCTATGATTGACGTTGCTGCCGCTGGTGGAGATGTTGCCCACCGAACCGACTTGCAATAAGTCTTCTCCAGACTGACCGTTTGTCACGATACTTGCCGTCACGTTGCCACCGTTCAGATCGACCGGATTATCCGCATCGCTCAAGGTCGCATCGGACAAGGCGTCCAAAACCACTGCATTGGCGCCAATCGAGAAATTGACGCCGTCACCGTTGAGATTCGTGATCACCGGAGCGTCGTTGACGTTCGTGACCGTCACCGCGATCGACTGAACATCGGTCAGTGTCCCTGCTCCGTTATCCGTTACCGTGACCTGAACATCGTAAACGCCGTCACTACCCGAGTCGGTCGGCGATTCGTAGTTAGGAGCGCTCGCAAACGTCAGCACACCGGTACTGCTATTGATCGTGAACAGCGCCTGATCGGCGCCGCCGGTGATCGAATAGGTCAGCGTGTCCGCAGGATCCTCATCGGTCGCGGTCACCGTCGTCACCGCCGTCTGATTCTCTGCCGCGTTGACCGATGCGGTCGCCGCGCCACCGTTCGATGTGATCACCGGCGAATCGTTGATGTTAATGATTGTCACGGCGATGTCCTGCACGTCGGTCAGATTGCCCGTGCCGTTGTCGGTCACCGTCACTTGGACGTCGTAGACATTATTGCCACCGCTGTCAGTTGGTGACTCGTAATTGGGCGCACTGGCAAAGACGAGCGCGCCCGTGCTGCTGTTGATCGAGAACTTGGCGGCGTCGGCACCACCGCTGATCGAATAGGTCAGCGTATCCGCGGTATCGACATCGATCGCCGTCACGGTCGTCACGGCCGTGCTGTTTTCGTTGACGCTCGTCGATGCCGTCGCGCCGCCGCCATTCGACGTAATCACCGGCGCCTCGTTGACGTTGGTCACCGTTACCGCGATGGCTTGCACGTCGGTCAGGGTTCCGACACCGTTATCGGTTACCGTCACCTGCACATCATAAACGCCGTTGGCCCCCGAATCGGTCGGGCTTTCGTAGTTCGGCGCACTGGCGAACACGAGCACGCCCGTCGAACTGTTGATCGAGAACAAGGCCTGATCGGCGCCGCCGCTGATCGAAAAGGTCAAGGTATCCGCAGTATCGAAATCCACTGCGGTCACCGTCGTCACCGCTGTCTGATTCTCGGCCGCGTTGATCGAAGCCGTCGCCCCGCCGCCGTTACTCGTGATGACCGGGTTCTCGTTGATGTTGTTGACCGTCACGGCAATATCCTGCACGTCGGTCAGATTGCCCGTACCGCTGTCGGTCACCGTCACCTGGACGTCATAGACATTGTTGGCGCCCGAATCCGTCGGAGATTCATAGTTCGGCGCACTGGCAAAGACGAGCGCACCCGTGCTGCTGTTGATGCTGAACTTGGCCTGATCCACACCTCCCGAAATCGAATACGTATAGGTCTCACCCGTATCTGCGTCGCTCGACGTTACCGTCGTCACGGCCGTGCTGTTTTCGTTCATCGACGTGGACGCCGTCGCGCCGCCGCCGTTGCTGGTAATGACCGGGGCATCATTAATCGATGTGGCAGTTACTTGGGTGGTGGAATTTGAAGAGCCGTTCACCGTACCGTCATTGGGCGTCAACGTGAACATAGTGACGACCGTCGACCCCGGAGCAACCTGATTTGCAGTGGGCGTGAAGGTGACCCCTTGGAGATTGTTCGTGGCCGTGGCAGGCGCAGCGGAAGTAACCGTATAGCTGCCGGCACTACCCGTTATCCCTGTCCCGCTCAGAGTACCGTTGGCCGCGGTATAGGTAATGGCGACGCTAACATTGTTTGCGTCCGCATCGGAGACCGTGACACCACTAAACGGTGACATAGTGGCGTTGTCATTGACGGTTCCGGACGTGGTGAAGGTGCCGCCTAACGTCGGAGCGGTATTCGCCGCGGCGAATACCAAATTGTCATACACGACATCGGTATAAATACCATCGCCACCGTTTTCGGTGACCGTGAAGCTGTTGATTCCGCTCCAATTGAGAGAAACTGTGGCGCCGGTGCTTGAGGTAGTGACGTTGACCGCCGAGTTTCCACTACCGCCGGTGGGCGTAAACGTGAGATTCTGGATCGTTCCTTGGTTCGCCAAGCGCAACGACGTCAGATTGATCGCGGAACTAAATGAGGGGATCTCTAAAAACCCCTGCTAATCTGCGATAATAACGCATTGATAAATAAACGGGTAGAAGGTATGCAACCGG
>WGNS01000030.1 GCA_016124415.1 Gammaproteobacteria bacterium
CAGACTTTTCGGTGGAAGTTTGTCCCCGACGCCGAAGTCGCCGTCTACAGCGTTCGACCAGCAGCAATCCTGAGCACCGTCGCCGATCTCCTGGGTATCGCGCAGGCTCTGCGAAAAGGGATCGATGCGCCGCTGCTGGACGATGCCCTCTGGCATTTGGGGAAGGCACGAATCGGACCCGCGCTGACAGACGTCTGGCTCGTTCGCGGCTTGGCGCATTCCGTCGAAGAGGTGTTCCGCCACTTCAGCCAGACAAGTCTTCCTGACCAGGGTCTGATCTTGTCGTCTGGCAGCGTATTGCCGCAGTTTGTGCGCCCACCTCGCAGTTACCGATTCGCATCGCTACGAGCTGCAATCGTCGACTACGTCGCCACGCCGTGCATCGACATGGATCTCCTGCATCGCATCCTGGCCGCTTCGCCCGATGGCGCGATCCGCCCCGTGTTGCCGGTGCACTTTGACGAATACACCAACACGCTGACCATCCGCACCAAGACCAAGCCCTGGACGATCAAGGGCGAGCGTCAGGCTGCGGCAGTCCGCTACATGTTCGAGCAGGCCATCAACGACAGGTGGATTCTCTCAGCCGCTGAAATTCTCGACGCAGCCTATGCCGACAAGAAGACGGCGCGCAGTCAGCGCATGCAGAACCTGTTCAGTGGCAACACCGACTGGGAGGACTACATCGACAACCCTGAAAAGGGGAAGTATGGCTTCCGCCGCGATTGACCTGCCACCAGTTGGCAGCACCACGCACAACCGCCTTCGGGCGGTTTTTTGCTTTCTGGCCAATAGCGACCATCAGCGTATTGCCGTTCAACTTCATCTCTGATGTCTGGTGCGGCAATCCGGGAAAAACTTCGTGAAAACGAGCTGTACTCACTGATGAGCTGGTCACGAAAGCCAAATACGTTGTTCATCTTTATGTCCTTCCCTTGGGCGCGCGGTAGCCGGGTGCCAGTTTGGCGTTTTCGACGCCATACAAAGCCAGCGGGTCGCTGAGCCAGAGGCGGTACTGTTCTTCTTTAAGACTGTGATCAGGCGACGCATCGACGCTCCAGCGCAGCAGCATGTAGCCCGCTACCGCCGCGCGCGCACGCATGCGTATCGAGTCCTCGGTCATCCCATAGTCCATTCTGATGATCTCGGGACGCGCGAAGCGCGGGTGTGGCACCAAGTCCAGCTCGACGATCCGCGTCCACTGGATGTCGTTGTCTGGGCGCTCATTGACCTTGGGTTCCTCATCAACCAAGGTCGGCGCTTCGATGCGCGTAACAACGAAGTCGCGGAACTCACTGCTCTTGCGATCAAAGGCTCGAACGTGCCAGCGGAGCCCCGTATCAACCAGTGCGAAGGGAACAATGACCCGATCTGACTCGCCATTGCTCATCGAGTGGTAGCGAATAGCTACGGGTCGCTTGGCCTGGATCGCGCGACAGATAGGTGCCAGGACATCCATGCGCGGATTACTCAGCGCCGCTGGTGACTCACAGGGAAGCATTGGCAGCGACTCGCCATTCACACCATCACCAAATCCAAGCGAAAGCGCTGACAACACTCGCTGCGGGGCATGGTCGAACAAAGGCGCGAACGCTTTGCCAATTCTGTAGATCTTGTTGCTGCCGTCGAACTCGATGTTTTGCGGTGCAACCTCGCGGTACAGAGCCAGGTCGCGAGTGGCTGCTGCGGGTGCCACTCCAAAGCGGCTTGCCAAATCAGGCCGACCAACTTCCCCCATGAAGTACAGGCGGAAGTCGATGTAGGCCAAGCGCTCGCGCTGGGCATGACTCAAACTTTCGACCCGCTGTGGGTGCATGGTCAAAGACTCCTCATCCACGAGATGACGACCGAAAGACTGCAAAAATCGGAATGACTGTTCATCATGGCGCTATTTATATCATCAAATTGATTATATTATGCGCTATTGCTTGTATCTAAGCAAGGAAACGTTGTGGGTGTGTTGTGCATGGCTGCGACGTGCAGACTCTTCCCACTGACGCGGCTGATGCGGACGCGGGTTCAATTCCGTGAACGGGAATCGAACTGGCCGCCGGTTGCCTGCACGCGGTTGATGTCAATGAGCATGCGAACTGGTAGGATTGCGGGCATCAAGGGCTGGATTCCGCACCTTTCCGCAGGAGTTCGCAGCGGTTCTAAGGCGCTGAGTTACTGAGGTTTGGCGCAGGGTTCCACCCCACCACCAAACAGCAAACCCCCGGTCCATAGGACCGGGGGTTTTTGTTTTAACCTAGACTTCTGATTAGATTCATTGCGGCGCCCCTCCTCACTCCTATATCCCCACGCGCGCACCTAAATTTCGGAATACCTCCGTTACAACTTACTCTGCCGCACCAACGAGTGAAACTGCCTCGCCAACCCGACCAGTTCCTCGCTGCCGGCAGCCGTAGATGCAGCGCCTGCGGCGGTTTGGTGGGCAACGTCCTTGATGCTGCAGATATTGCGACGCACTTCTTCAGTCACGGCGCTCTGCTGCTCTGCGGCACCGGCGATCTGGGTGTTCATCATGGTGATCGTGGAAACCGCGGCCTTGATGGCCTCCAACGCCTCGCCGGCCTTTCCGGCCTTCTCGGCGCCGCTACGTACACGTTCACGCGCCTGCTCCATCTCGCCAACGGCCTCGGTCGCCGTGCCCTGCAGCGTACGAATGATCTCCTGGATATCCTGGGTCGACTTTTGGGTACGCGAGGCCAGACTCCGGACTTCGTCGGCCACGACCGCGAATCCCCGGCCCTGCTCGCCGGCGCGGGCGGCCTCGATCGCCGCATTCAATGCCAACAGATTGGTCTGTCCCGCGATGTCTTCGATAACGTCCAGGACGAATCCGACCCGCTCGCTCTCCGATTTCAAATCGGCGATCGCCTGAGTCACCCGATCCACCTCGGCGGATGCTGCGTGAATGGTCTCGATCGCCTCGCTGACGATCCCCTTTCCGTCTTCAGTCTGCTCGTCGGCCTGCCGGGCCGCCTGCGTTGCGTTGAGGGTATTGCGTACGACCTCCTGAACCGTGGCCGCCATTTGATCCATCGCTGTCGCGAGTTGCTCTGTATCGGATGACTGCTGTTGGAAACCGGCGCTCGACTGCCGGACGTTTGCCGAAGTCTGCTCGGCAAGACCGCTGAGTTGCTCTACGGAATCGTCGATTCGACCAACGACCGTGCGCAGCTTGGCCTTCATGGCATGAACGGCCAGCCCCACTTGCCCGACTTCGTCACGCGAACCGGTATAGACGTAAGCCATCAGCGGATTGTCGAAGACTTCCCTGCATTCCGCGGCCAACGTTCGCATCGGGGCGGTGAGCGCTCCGGACAAAACCCAGGACAGCATCGCGCCCGTGGCCAACCAGGCACTCGCAACGGGCACCGTTACACCGCCCGCGTAGACCGCGCAGGCCAGCGACCCCAGCATCATGAACATCAGGGAGGCAAAAGACTTTTGCCGCATCGTGGGCGCAAACGGCAACCGGAAAGGTGTTCTACCGTCTTTGAGTCGACGATACATATCGGCGGCGCGCTCGACATACGTCCTGGCGGGCGTAACGCGTACCGACTGGTAACCTACGACGGTTTCGTTTTCGAAAACAGGCGCCACATAGGCATCGACCCAGTAGTAATCGCCGTTCTTGCAGCGATTCTTGACGATACCCATCCAGGGCTTGCCCGCGTTTAGCGTATCCCAAAGGTTGGCGAACGCCGCGGGCGGCATGTCGGGATGACGGACGAGGTTGTGGTTCTTATGCAGGAGCTCATCATGGGAGAAACCACTTATGGCCACGAATACATCGTTCGCCTCGGTGATGATGCCTTTCTTGTCTGTTAAGGAAATGAGCTGTTGTTTTTCGGGTAATACACGTTCGACGTCAGTGACAGGAAGGTTAACCTTCATCAAATCCTCCAGCGAAACGGTACAACACCGCTCCTTCCATGCAGCAATATTGTGGCTGCTCTATTCATGCGTCCGGTGGGTCGGCGGGGTATCGGCTGACTTGCACCTTGCGGACGCGCCCGAGGAATATGTCGACAAAAACAGTCCGGGTTTTAGGTCTCCCTTACCCGCTTTGCCAACAATAGGGGATTTCCTTAGGGAATAACTCATTTTCTCAAGCCACTATTCAATATTTCAATAATTGTTGTACTATTGAAACATGGATAAGCATATTGCCCTGGCCGTTTTTGAATCGCTGTCTTCCGGACTACGTTTGGACGTTTTCCGTCTGCTGGTCAGAAGCGGTCCGGACGGTTTGGTCGCCGGCGAAATCTCGGCCGCACTCGACGTAACGCCGACCAATCTGTCGTTCCATCTTAAGGCACTGACCCAGGCGGGCCTGCTCACAGTCACGCAGGAAGGCCGTTACCAACGCTACCGGGCCGACCTGCCTTTGATGCAGAAACTGATCACGTACCTGACAGAGGAGTGCTGCGGCGGCAATCCCGAGTGTTGTTTCGATATTTCGGCGTCCAGGAAAACCGCGGACACGAACCCGTAACCGACTTTTCTAAAGGAGTTCTCACGTATGAAAACCATCCAAGTCTTCGATCCGGCACTGTGTTGCAGCACCGGCGTATGTGGGGTCAACGTCGACCAGGCGTTGGTCGATTTCTCGGCGAACGCCGACTGGGCCCGACAGAAAGGCGCAGCCATCGAGCGCTTCAACCTGGCCCAACAGCCGTTGGCATTCTCCGAAAACACCACTGTCAAAGGCTTCCTCGAGCGCTCGGGGCAAGATGCGCTGCCGCTGGTCCTCGTGGACGGTGAAATCGCGCTTGCCGGGCGTTATCCCTCGCGCGACGAACTCGCGCGTTGGAGCGGCATCGACGTTTCAACCGGCGCAGAAACCAAAACGGAGGGATGTTGTTCCGGTAGTCGCTGCTGCTGAACCGACGGTGCGCCATGCGTTTTCTCGAACAACCGCCGCGTTTCCTGTTCTTCACCGGCAAAGGCGGTGTCGGTAAGACATCGATCGCCTGCGCCACGGCGGTCGAACTCGCGAGACAGGGCAAACACGTCCTGCTGGTCAGTACCGACCCCGCATCGAACGTCGGCCAGGTATTCAGTCATTCCATCGGCAACCAAATCACGTCAATCCTTGGCGTAACGAATCTCTCGGCCCTTGAAATCGACCCTCAAGCGGCGGCCCAGGCCTACCGGGACCGCATCGTCGGACCGGTTCGCGGCGTGCTGCCCGACTCGGTGGTCAAAAGCGTTGAGGAACAACTCTCAGGCGCCTGCACGACTGAAATTGCGGCCTTCGACGAATTCACCGAACTCCTGACCGACTCGATCCTGACCGAAGGCTTCGAACACATCATTTTCGATACTGCCCCGACCGGCCACACGATCCGTCTGCTGCAACTGCCCGGCGCCTGGAGCGGTTTCCTAGAGGCCGGCAAGGGCGACGCCTCCTGCCTGGGGCCGCTCGCGGGTCTCGAGAAACAACGCGCTCAATACAAGGCCGCTGTCGACGCCCTCGCAGACCCCTTGCGCACGCGCCTGATCCTCGTGGCCCGCGCGCAGCGCGCCACGTTGAACGAAGTCGCGCGCACCCATGACGAACTCGCGGCCATCGGACTGTCGCGCCAATACCTCATCGTCAACGGCATGCTGCCCGCCCTTGAGGCCGATCAAGATACGTTGGCCGCAGCGATCCGGAAACGGGAAAACGATGCGCTCGAAGACATGCCCGAGGCCCTTCGGACACTCCCCCAGGACCGGATCGCGCTTCGGCCGTTCAACGTCATGGGGCTCGACGCCTTGCGCCATCTATTGGCCGGGAACGGCGGCACCGCGCCCGCCGACGACACGATAGAATCCCCCGTTTTGCAGAAAGCGCCGGCGTTGTCGACGCTTATCGACGACATCACGACCGACGACCACGGACTCATCATGCTCATGGGCAAGGGCGGCGTCGGCAAGACCACATTGGCGGCGGCGATCGCGCTCGAACTCGCGCGCCGCGGATTGCCCGTACACCTGACGACCTCGGATCCGGCCGCTCATCTGACCGAAACCCTGGACGGGGAACTCCCGAACCTGACCGTAAGCCGCATCGATCCGCAAGCGGAGACGGAACGCTACCGGCAACATGTATTGGAAACGAAAGGCGCCAGACTGGACGCGAAAGGACGCGCCCTGCTCGAGGAGGATTTGCGCTCCCCGTGCACGGAAGAGATCGCCGTGTTTCAGGCGTTCTCCCGCATCATCCGCGAGGCCGGCAGCAAGTTCGTGGTCATGGATACCGCCCCGACCGGACACACCCTCTTGCTGTTGGATGCGACCGGCGCCTACCACCGCGAGGTGACGCGCCAGATGGGCGACAGCCGACACTACACGACCCCGATGATGCAGTTGCAGGACCCGAAGCGAACCAAGGTATTGCTCGTCACCTTGGCCGAAACCACGCCCGTGCTCGAAGCGGCCCATCTCCAGGACGACCTGCGCCGGGCCGGCATCGAGCCGTGGGCGTGGGTCATCAACAACAGCGTGGCGGCCGCCCGGCCGAGCGCGCCCCTGTTGCGACAACGTGCCCACAACGAACTGACGGAAATCGCCAAGGTCGCTGAAAGACACGCCAAGCGTTACGCGCTGGTGCCCCTCCAAGAACATGAACCCGTCGGCGCCGATCGCCTCAAGGCGTTGACCCAATAGAACCCGGAGACCGGACGTGACGGAAAAGGTCTACAACGTGCTGTTCATCTGCACCGGCAACTCGGCGCGCAGCATCATCGCCGAAACGCTAATGAATCATCTTGGCCGCGGCCGCTTCAAGGCCTATAGCGCGGGCAGCCATCCGCGCGGCGAAGTCCATCCGTTGACGCTCGAAATCCTGTCGCGACAGGGCTGCGACGTTGCGGGGCTACGCAGCAAAAGCTGGACGGAGTTTGCCGCGCCCGACGCACCGAAGATGGATTTCATCTTCACCGTCTGCGACCAGGCGGCCGGCGAAGCTTGTCCGGCCTGGCCGGGCCAGCCCATCACGGCCCCTTGGGGCTTCGAGGACCCGGCAGGGCCGCACGCCGACCTAGAGCGCCAGAAGCGGGTATTTCAAAGCGTCGCGACGCAGATCTCGAACCGTATCCGGCTGTTCCTGAGCCTGCCCATCGATAAAGTCGACCGCATGTCCCTGCAAACCAGACTACGGGAAATGGGGCGCGAAAACGGCGGAGAAGCATCCGCCCACTGAACCGCCTTTAAGCCGCCCGAGGCCTTACCGGAGGCGACGGCATCAAGGGATGGTGATCGCCCCACTCCGCCGCCAGATAGGCCATGATCGCGGCGTCGATCTCGCGGGCCTTTCCGGCGAGCCCCTGCGTCCCGAAGAGCCGGTTGAACTCGAAGACGTAGGGATGACTGCCGATCATGGCGATATCGAATCCGCCGTGATCGATCCCGAGCGACGTCGCCAGGCAATGGACCAACTCGGCAGCAGCGACCGGTATCTGCCCCTGCATGATCTCTCCGCCCTGTGCGATATTGTTGTAGAACCCCTTTTCGGCCTGCAGCCGCCAATACCCGCCGATGATCTTGCCGCCCACCCAGACGACACGCAGATCGCGATCGATCGGCAGATATTCCTGAACGTAGAGTGTCGGCGTCACGGTCAAGTAGTCGCGCCACTGTCCACGATTTTCGATCAGGAAAACGCCCTGCCCCATACTCGCGCGCGGAATCTTGGCGACAAAAGGCAGGCACATCTCATCCCACAACCGTTCCGCGTCCTCGTCCGTATTCGCGGCGATCAGCGTATACGGCACATGCCTTGGCGCCACGACCTGAAAACAGCGCGTCATCTCAACCTTGTCGTGCCCGATCAGATAAGTGGCAATACTCGGAAAGATCCGCTTCCCCATCGCAAACGTCAGGCTGTTGACCTGCCAATACTCGGGGAACAAAACGCCGTCCGCCACCTGAATTCGATCCAGCTGGTCAAACATGTTTTCAGATTTTAGAGGTTGAACGCCCGGAAGTCCCAGCGTCCTGATCGCGTCGAAGGAAATGAGATCCATACAAGAATGCATGAAAGGAAGATGCGCGAATATATGCCTCGCGCATGGCGGCTGACAAGCGATTTTTGAGCGCGTCAGAGTCCGCTAAGCATCCTGATATGCGCCACGGCGCTGCGCCCCAGGGCGTTCAGGGCGTAGCCGCCTTCCAGCATAGAGACGACACGGTGTTTCGCGTGACGTTCGGCCGCCTGCATGAGCCGTTCCGTGACCCAAACGTAGTCGTCCTCGACGAGACCCAGGCCGCCGCCGATGTCCTCGCGATGGGCGTCGAAACCGGCCGAGATCAGGATCATCTGCGGCTTGAAACGTTTCAGCGCGGGCAACCAATGCCTCTCGATGGCAGCCCTGAACTCAGTGCCCGAGGTCCCCGTTTCAAGGGGCACGTTCAGGATGCGGGGGTTGTCGTGGAGGAATTTGGTGTAGGGGAAATCGGGATAGCGAAAGACGGAACAGATCATGACCGCGTCGCGGTCACGAAAGATCTGCTCGGTGCCGTTGCCGCGATGGACATCGAAGTCCGCGATCGCGACCCGCTTGAGACCGTGATGCCTTAGCGCATGCTCGGCCGCCACGGCGACGTTGTTGAAGATGCAAAACCCGCCCGCGGTATCGCGTCCGGCATGGTGACCGGGCGGGCGGACGTTGCAGAAGGCGTTCTCCACCTCGCCGGACATGACGAGATCGACGGCCAAGACACCCGCCCCGGCGGCCCTGAACGCGGCGTCGATGCTGTGCGGATTCATGGCCGTGTCCTCGTCGAGATGGATCAGCCCCTCCTCAGGCGCCATGGCCACGATCCGCTGGATATATTCCTCGCTATGCACCCGCTCTAGGGCCTCACGCTCTACACAAGGCGCGTCATACCCGGCCAGAAAGGGCAACACTCCGGCCGCAATGAGCTGGTCCTCTATCGCGGACATGCGCGCGGGGCATTCCGGATGGTAGGCGCCCATCTCGTGACGAAGGCAATCGGGGTGGCTGATATATGCGGTTGGCACGAAACCTCTATCGGCTGCATGGGTAGCCAAACCACGATCGGCCGGCACGGTTAGTCCAGGATACTTGACTCCGCAACGATCAGACAAATCCTCCTGGAAAGACGTTACATCCAGCTTACTGCCGACAACCTAATGTTCGTCTGGGCAAAACAAGGCGACCAACCCAATGCCGCCGAAACCGCGCGCCACCCGGCAGGACGACCGGATGGCGCGCAGCATATGGGCGATAGCGATCGCAATTAATCCCGCTTGCTGAGCTTAATCGCCTTTACCGTCTTCGACGTATCCCAAACGGCATTGGCCATGTATCGAATATTGGTCATGGCCGCCTCATAGCCGTCGCCCTCCGGCAAGCGCGCGGCGGCGGTGGCATCCGACACCACAGCGACCTCGAAGCCTTGCTCAAGCAATTCCCTCATATGCGATTCCGTGCACAGGTTGGCGGACATGCCGGCGAGAATCACCTTGTCGATGCCGCGCTTGCGCAGCTGCAAGATCAGGTCATTGGTCTCCGGTCCGTAGACCTTGTGCGGCGAAGTCACGATGGTCTTGCCGTCCTCGATATAGGGCTTGTAACGCGCCAGCCAATCGGCGCCCGAGCCTTCGAAACCCTTCATATTCAGCGGGCCCTTGCGGTCGAACATGCCGATCTTGTGCATCAACTTTTCCAACGCGCCCTCGAACTTCCAACTGTGATCGTGGGGATAGTAATAGTGGGGCGAGATGAATACCGGCATATCGCTTGCCTTGGCCGCCTTGAAAAGCGCCTCGATGTGCTCGACCGTTTTGTTCTCGGTGACGCTTTGCCCGACCACACCCCAGGTCACGCCCTTCGGGCTCAGAAAATCGTTTTGGGGATCGGTAACGACCAGGGCGGTGCGTTCGGGATCGATGTTGAAACCGGGCACAGGCAATTCCGCCTGAACGGTCTGGGCGAGGCCGCCGATCAACATGGCGCCGGCGAGCATGGATATTAGTGTGCGTGTCTTCATAATGTTCTCCTTCTATTGTTGGTTCAGCAACGAGATCAGATCGTTGTTACGATCGAGCTCGATCAGGGCATCAAAACCGCCGATGGCGCGGTCATTGATCACGATTTGCGGCAAGGTTCGCCCTCCGGTACGCGACACCATTTCGCTCATCAATTGCCGGTCTTGGGCGATATCCAACTCCCTAAACTCGATGCCGCGCGCCCGTAACAGGGCTTTGGCCTGCTGACAAAAATTGCATCCCGGGTGGGAATAAACTTCGACCTTCTTCATCTTGGTACTCCTTTGCAGTCAAAACGCAGGATCAGTATGGTCTTGTAGTTACAGATGATCTATGCTTGAATCTCCATAAAATACAACTTATCGTCCCGATGGAGGCCATATGGATGTGCTGAGCGACATTTTGAGAACCCTACACCTCAGGGCCGAGGTGTTTCTGCATGCCTGCTTTAGAGGAGACTGGGCCGTGGATACCTCCGGAGAACGCCGGGCCACTTTTCACATGGTGGCGCGTGGCGGTTGCTGGCTGCACATGCCCGACGGCAGGGAACCCGTCGCGCTGGCGGGTGGAGACTTGGTGGTTTTTCCGCACGACGCGATGCACACCCTCAGCAACAGCGAATACGCGCCCGCCGCGGATTTTCCGCGCAATCAATTGCCGGCCCCGGATGTGGCGGGTCCGGCAGTAAACCTGATCTGTGGCTATTTCGAATTCGAGCGACACAGCTGGAATCCCCTCCTGGAGTCGCTGCCCGACGTGATCGTAATTCGTAATGAGGCATCCGCCGCCGTTCCCTTGATGGACACCTTGGGAAGGTTTCTATATTACGAAGTCGACTCCGAGCACATCGGTGGCAGCCTGTTGATCGATAAGCTCTCGGAGATCCTGTTTGTCCTGGTGGTTCGCAGTCACATCAAGGACGGCAACGACAACGGATTCATCGGCGCCCTTGCGGATGCACAAATCGGCAAGGCACTTAGCAAAATGCATGAGGCGCCGAGTCATGCCTGGACCGTGGAAAGCCTCGCCAAGGCGGCGGGCATGTCGCGCTCGGTCTTCGCCGAACGCTTCAGCCGGCTAGCCGGTATGTCGCCGATGCAATACCTGACCCGCTGGCGCATGACGCAAGCCAACGAACTTTTTTTGACCACCGAAAAATCGGTGGCCCAAGTGGCGGAGCGTTGCGGCTATCAATCGGAAGTCGCGTTCGCCAAGGCGTTCAAGAAACAATTCGGCTACGGACCCGGGCGGGCGCGCCGGGAGAAAAGACTGTCGCGCTGATCGCTCGTTTCGATTGACGGCGCCTAGCGCAGCGCTGGATCGTTCTTCAGGCGTTCGGCCAGCAAGTCGATGAAACGCCTGACCTTGCCCGAGGACACGAGCCCTTCGTGATGGACGACGTGAATCGGCATGGAAGGCAAGGCGTAGGCATCAAGCACGGTTTTCAGTTCCCCACTGGCGATTTCGTCAGCCACCTGATAGGAAATGACGCGCGTGATGCCGAACCCCTCCTTGGCAGCATTGATAGCGGCCTGATTAGTGGTAACGGTGAGCCTCGGCCTTATGCGCAGCGCGCGCTTCTTTTCCCCGTCGACGTATTGCCAATCCTGGGCCAGGCTATTGGAGCTCGATGAGATCAAGGTATGCCGGCCCAAGTCGTCGGGTTTGCGCGGAACGCCTTGCTCATTCAGATATTCAGGCGAGGCGACAAGAATGAGTCGCACGTTGCCGACCCATTTTGCCCTCATGCTCGAATCCGGCAAATCGCCTATCCGAATCGCCAGATCGAAACCCTCCTCCAACAGGTTGACGAGCCGATCCAACAAGACGACCTTCACCTCCGCGCGGGGGTAAGCCTTTAAATACGCGACGATGCCGGGAATGACATATTTCTGCCCGAAAAGCACAGGCGCTGTAATGGTCAGCAGCCCCCTGGGTTCCGCATTGATTCCGATCGCAGCTTCGTTGGCCATCTCAATGTCGTGCAGGATCCGTCGGACATCCTCCAGATAACGCGCGCCGGCATCCGTCATTCTCACGTAGCGCGTGGTGCGGTGCAGCAGCTTGACCCCGAGCTTCTCTTCGAGCTCGGCGACCGCCCGGGTAACGGCGGGAGGAGAGAGCTTGAGCCGGCGGCCGGCCGCGGCGAACCCCTGCTCCTCCGCAACCGCGACATAAACATTCATCAAGTGAAATTGGTCCATAAATGCGTCCCGTCTCGATTATTCCTTTTCACGCAATAGTTAATTAGCTATCACGAATATTATTCTTATTTTCGTTTTCAGCCAAACTGTTGTCGGAAGGTGCGCCCCATGCCGAACGGGAGGAACCCGCACCTCACACGATGCTCGACTGAAATAGGAGAACACCATGAACTTCGATTTGAATACGGAAGATACACGCCATCCTCTACCGCCATTTTCGAGGGAGGATGCGATCAGGAAAATCCGTTTGGCGGAGGACGCCTGGAACAACCGCGCCCCGGAAAAGGTGGCGACCGGCTACACGCTGGACAGCCGTTGGAGAAACCGGGATCTGTTCGTCAATGGGCGCGACGAAATCATTGGCTTCCTTACGGCGAAATGGGACAAGGAACAGGACTACCGCTTGATCAAGGAGCTCTGGACGCACGATGAGACTCGCATCGCCGTACGCTACGTATACGAATGGCACGACGACAACGAAAACTGGTTTCGTTCTCACGGCAACGAGAACTGGGAATTCAACGAAAAAGGCTTGATGGTGGCGCGCCATTCGAGCATCAACGACGTACCGATCGCGGAGAGGGATCGCAAATTCCATTGGCCGCTCGGACCGCGCCCCGCCGACCACCCGGGTCTGACCGAACTCGGACTCTAGGCGAAACGCCCGTCACCATTTCGATACTTGGCGGCGGACCGCAGCCCGCCGCCAAGACGAAAAACACTGCGCTTCCGGAAGCGTAGAAATCGCGAAAACTATCGCGCCTCCCCGTCCCCAATCTCTTCCTGAAGCTTCTCCAATTCGTCCAGGATGCGACAAAACTTCTCGCCCAGCGGGGTCACCTGATACTCGACGCGCGGCGGCGATTCGTCATAGGCGATTCTTTCGAGAATGCCGAAGTCCATGTTCTTGCGCAGACACTCATTGAGTACCTTGGTGGTCAACCCCTCGACGCTACGCACCATTTCGCCGGGACGATTGATGCCGTTGGCCAACAATTGGTAGACCGTCAGCGACCATTTGCATCCATAGATGGTCTCGACCATGCGCGCCGCCTGCTCGGGCGCCGATTTTTTCGAAAATATTTTTTCCTGCCCGCTCATTATCTTGCACCACTAAGTACCTGACACACCGATTTGTGCCTGCTTTTCAAGGAATTGTCGCCTGGATACCTTTGAATCTCCTCAAATTGAACAGGAAAGGTGATCCAATGAAAAACGTAAATCAAGCCATCGCCCTGATCGTCGGCGGCACCAGCGGCATGGGCCTCGCAACGGCGAGACTGCTGTTGGAACGCAGCGTACCGACGGTGATTATAGGCAACGCCTCCGGCAAATTGGAAGCGGCGGAACGCGAGCTTTCCAAAGTCGGAAGCGTTGATGCCCTGCAGGCAAATTTGTATGACGAGGAGGACGTGCAACGCATCATCACGTTCGTCGAAAACCAAGACCTCCCCATCGGGTATCTGGTAAACGCCGCCGGTTACTTCAACCCCACGCCGTTCCTCGAACATGTCGAAAAGGACTACGACACGTATATGGATTTGAACCGCGCGACCTTTTTCATTTCCCAGGCCGTGGCGAAAAACATGGCGAAAAACGGTGGGGGCTCCATCGTGAACATCGGGTCGATGTGGGCCAAACAGGCGATCAAGGCGACGCCGTCTTCGGCGTATTCCATGGCAAAGGCCGGGCTTCACGCGCTTACGCAACATATGGCCATGGAACTCGCGGACGTCAACATTCGCGTCAATGCGGTCTCGCCCGCCGTCGTCAAGACACCGATATACGAGGCCTTTATCGACCGTGACAAGGTGGACGAAGTCTTGGCCGGCTTCGACGGCTTCCATCCCATCGGACGGATCGGAACGCCTGATGATGTCGCAAAGGTGATTGCCTTCCTGCTCGGAGACGAAGCGGCGTGGGTCACCGGAGCGATCTGGGACGTCGATGGGGGCGTGATCGCCGGACGCAACTAAGGGACGAAGATATAGGAACCCAAAAAAATCGGGTAGATGGGTGGCGGCTTGAAACCGCCACCCGTTTTCCGTTATATGATGAACGCAAAGACCCGCGTCGACATCGCGATCCAACCCATAATTGATCAGGGGGTCGATCACGGTCGGCGCCTTCGCGCAATACCTCACCCTTCCCAGGTTTCCGGTTTGAAGGGATCGTCCAGAAGCGTATTCATCAGATTGTTGGCATAGTTGCTAAGCGTCTTCATCGTGACGCCGAGAATGACCTCCAACACTTGCTGATTGCCGTATCCCGCCGCGAAAAAGGCCTCCAATGATGCCTTGTCCACCTCGCCGCGATTGGCGACGACGGCGCGGGTGAACGCCGCCAGCGCCTGCAGCTTGGCATCAGGAATCAGCGTCCTGCCGCGAAGCGCGTCGACCACCACCGGACTCACCTTGACCATTTGCTTCGCCACCAGCGAGTGCGCGGCGACACAGTATTCGCAACCGTTCTCGACGCTGGTCGCGATCAGCACGATTTGCTGCTCGACGGCGTCTAGAGACGACGTCTCCAACATTTCTCCGAGGTTGATGTAGGCCTCCAGAGCTGCCGGTGAAATGGCCAGCGAGCCGAACAGGTTAGGAACGAAACCGTACTTGTTTTGCACGGATCTCAATAGGGGCTGGGATTGCACGGGGGCGTTGTCGCTTGAAAAGATCGTAAACGTGCTCATTTGAATCTCCTGTATACATACAATAGTGGGCAAACATTGACTTTGCGAAATCATTGTCTGCCGCACAGCGACGCCCCTCCATGACCGGCAAGCCGGGATTTATGACCGAAGATCCGAGGCGGGAAATGGGCGCGGCAACGCCGGACCCCGCTTCCCGCATGAACGAAGACTATTGAGTGCGATCGGAATCGCGAGAGGTCCGCAACCTGGGCAACAGTTCGCTGAAGTTGCAGGGAAGACTACGGGAATCGAGCTGCGGACGGATGATCTTGTACCATCCGGTCTCGCACGCATTGACCGATCCCGGCAAGCAGAATATGAAGGTGGCGTTGGCGATGCCGGCCACGGCGCGCGAAGCGATGGCCGACGTACCGATTTCCTGGTGGGACAACCAGCGAAACAATTCGCCGAAACCATCGATCGTACGATCAAAAAGAGGCATTGCTGCCTCCGGCGTACTGTCCCGGAAGGTGAGCCCCGTGCCGCCGCTGGTGACGATGGCCTGAATGCCCTCATCAGCGATCCAGCGCGACAACTCCCTTCGGATCAGATAGACGTCATCGGGCAGGATCAACCTTTCGATCAGTTCGTGACCCGATTCCTTCACGCCTACGGCGAGGACCCGTCCGGATCGATCGGTGCTTTCGTCACGCGTATCCGACACGGTCAATAACGCGACCCCCAAAGGCTTGAATGGCTTCTTCTCGAACGGTTTATGCATGGTCATCTCCCTTAGAGATCGAGCGTGAGACTTTCGCCCTTGGCACGCGACACGCAGACGCACATCGAGTCTTTTTTCTCCTCGGCGCTCAGGCACAGGTCGCGATGATCCGGCTCGCCTTCCAGCACCCGAGTGACGCATAGCGAGCACTCGCCGCGCTTGCAGCGATGAGGAACCGCGACACCTTCATCCAGCAAAACGTCGAGAATGCTGCTCGTGACCGGAACCTGGACCGTTTTGCCGCTTTTCGCGAGCGTCACCGACAGCGGCCGATCGTGCGCGGATGCGGTAGCCCCGAAACTCTCGAAGTGAATCTGCTCCGCCGCCCAACCCTTGGCTTCCGCAAGCTCCCGTACCGCGCCGATCATCGGGAACGGGCCGCACACGTAAACATGCGTACCCGAAACCGGCTCGGCGAGAATCCGCTGAAGATCGAGTCGTTGTCCTCCACGCGTTTCGGAGGCATAAAAGTGCGCCCCCGCTCCGGCAAGCCGTTCGATTTCAAACCGGAAGGCCAAGTCGCTTTCCCGTCTTGCACTATAGTGCAGTTCGAACGAACTGCCTGACGATCGCAGCACCCGCGCCATCGACAGTAGCGGCGTGATGCCGATGCCGCCCGCGATCAATATCGTGTGCGCGGCATCGATGTCCAACGGAAAGCCGTTTCTCGGCGGCCTCGCGATCAGGAGATCGCCCGTCCGTAAAGACTCATGCATATACATCGAACCGCCGCGCCCCTCTGGCTCGGCCAATACCGCGATTCGATAGTGAGATAGGTCCGAAGGGTCGGATAACAGCGAATAATTGCGCTCCACCCAATCTCCGTTTTTATCCCGAACCGTCACCGGCAGGTGGGCACCCGCATCGAAAGGCGGCAAATCGCCGCCGTCGGCGGCGACCAGCAGAAAACCCTTGACCCGTTCCGTCTCATCCCAAACCTTGCTGACCGCGAGATTCAAGGTCTGTTCGTCGGTTCGGTCGGCAGGCGTCAGCGGCACGGGGATAAACGGCGAGTAATCGAAGAACCGCCAACTGAGGTGCAACGACAGCTCGCTCTCGCGCCAGGTCTTTACCTCGAATTCCCAGAAGCGAGACGTACCCCCAGTCTCGCCGAGCGCATCCGGCTCGTCCCACAGCAGCGTCGGACGCCCGCTCAGCTGCAGAACCCGCGCGCCTTCGAAGTCGATGAAAACCAAGCCGGCACGGGGATAGCTGGTGAAGTTTCCCAGCGTGTTGAACATGCTGTTGCCGAAAAAGTCCGGTATGCGCAAGCGGCGGGGGTTCAATACCTTGACGAAACCTGGGCGGCCGCCGCGATGCGAGGCGTCCAGCCCTTGCTCGGGATGGGCGCTCGCCACGAAAAAGGTGTCTGCCTGGGCGATCCATGCCTGTTGATCGGGGCTCAGCTGCTCGCCAGCCCGAAAGGAGTCCTTGGCCTCGACGTCCCCGCTTTCGGGAAGGTCCAGGCGCCGGCGCTGAATGAATTGGGGACAGTTTGCGTAGGACCGGGCCACCTCGACGACGTAATCGCCGTCATCGTTGCGACGGGCGGTGCCGTTGACGCGCAGGCGGCGTCGCGTAAGCAGTTCGATCAACAGCATGCCTAGGCGCGGATCGCCGTCGAGATTGTCCCACAGCGGGTCGCCCGCGGCATTGTGACAAGCCTGACGTTGCAGGTGAACCGTCCGCTGATCCACAGCCTTTATAAACCCCGGTTTGCCGAACAATACGGAGGCCCAGACATCGCCGTCGCCGTCGATGCTACCGAACACGGCCATCGCCTGCTGACCGACGAAGGGCATGGCGCCAACCGGAATGCGAGGACTGAACACGCCTGAATTCACTTCTGCCGATCGCGTCTCTCCGGCCCGCGTCTGCACCGCGATCTCGCCTTCATGATAGGAACTGTCGATGGACATGACGAAGTCTCGCTCAAGGGCATCGGGCCGGGGCGATTCCCGACCCGATGCGGTGAATGAATCAGTCTGCGGGTCAGTAGGTCAACACGCTGAAACCGTCGCCGATCAGACGGGACAGGCTGGGCAGACCGCCGGTACCGGGAATCGGGTTGTCCTTGAGCAGTTCGAACTCCGATGCCTCCACGTCTTCGGTGGCGCCGAACACGTCGGCACAGCCGCAGGAAACACCCTCGACCTTGTCCTTGACCAGTTCGAACAGTCCGTACAGCGGGTTCTCCGGATTGGCGAGTTCAGCGATCCAGCGCGTGCCGGCGCCAAGGAACAGGATGCGCACTTCATCGCCCTTTCCCTTGAAATCGTAGGCAACGGCAAGTCCGTTGAAGGCCCGGCCAAGGGCCTCCTCTCCGGCCTTGGGGTCCGAATGGATCAGAATGGCTACTTTGTTATTGCTCATACTCACGTTCCTCTTGCTTGGGTTGACGAACACGGCAGCGCCGCTACGAGTTGAATTCTCATAGATCAGGAATTCAGAATAAATGCACAAAAACAAAGTTGATTGATTCGATAATCGGAGTAATATCGCGGTATGGGCAAATTCGCCAATCGCGCCGAGGCCGTCGGCCTACGGTCACCCTTGTAAAGTCCTGCAAACGGCGGGGGTCCATGAATAAACTGCAGTCCATGGAAGTCTTCGTGCGGATCGCCGAACAGGGGAGTCTGACAGGTGCCGCGGACGTCCTCGGCAAGTCGCTCCCGTCGGTGGTTCGAATCCTCGCAGGGCTGGAAGACGCGCTGCAGGTCCGGCTGTTCAACCGCACCACGCGTCGCATCGCCCTCACGGAGGAAGGCAGACTCTACCTCGAGCATTGCCGCAAGATCCTGGCGGACGTCCAGGAGGCCGAACACGCACTCAGTCAGCGCCAGTCCGAACCGCGGGGGATGATCACCGTGACGGCCCCGGTGCGTTTCGGCGAGATGCATATCGAACCGGCCGTCGCACGGTTTCTGGAACGATATCCCAAAACCCGAGTCAACCTGTTGCTACTCGACCGCGTCGTCGATCTGCTGGAAGAAGGCGTCGACATCGCGGTGCGAATCGCGCACCTCGCCGACTCGTCATTGATCGCAAAACCCGTAGGCTCGGTCCGTCAGGTGGTGTGCGCGACCCCGGAACTGTTGCAACGTTTCGGCGCGCCGACGCATCCCCAGGCCCTGTCCGATCTCCCCTGCGTGCGCTTCACCGGCATCTCGCCCGGTTCCGAATGGGAGTTCGCGGACGGCACCGACAGGTTGCTGGTGCCCATCAAGGACGCCTTTGCCTGCAACCAGGTCGGGGCGTCCGTGAATGCATGTGCGGCCGGCGTGGGATTCGGTCGTTTTATCGATTATCAGGTGATGCCCTTGGTGGGCGCCGGCCGACTGGTGAGGGTGCTGCGGGAATTCGAACCTCCCCCGACGCCCTTAAGCCTCGTTTATCCGCATACCCGCCTGCTGTCGCCGCGAGTGCGCGCGATGATCGATTGGTTGGCGGAAGCGATAAACCGAACGCTTAACGACGGACCGAAACCGGCGATATGATCCGCCCCATCCATAGGCCACCACGCATGGAATTGAACGGCCGCCGCGCGTTATGATACTCCATCGAGTCTCACATGGCAGTGAAAGGCATCATGGGTAAGCATTATCTCAATACGTTGTTCGCGCCCAAATCGGTCGCGGTCTTCGGCGCCAGCGATCGTCCCGATTCGGTCGGCCAGATCGTGTTCCAGAACATGCTGGAAGGCGGCTACAAGGGCGAACTCTACCCGATCAACGCCAAGCACGAGCAAGTTCAAGGCAGACAGGCCTATGCCACGATAGCCGACGTCGATAAACCGGTCGAACTGGTCGTGATCGCAACCCCGCCACAGACCGTGCCGGGGATCATCGAGTCCTGCGGCGTCCACGGCGTCAAGGCGGCCGTCATCATCACGGCCGGTTTCGGCGAGGCCGGCGAGGAAGGCAAGGCGCTCGAACGCGCCCTGCTCGAAACCGCGCGCCGTTACGGCATTCGCCTGATCGGACCCAACTGCCTTGGCATCATGCGGCCGTCGATCGGACTCAACGCGACCTTCAACAAGGGCAGCGCCGATCCCGGCACGATCGCCCTGGTGTCGCAATCCGGCGCGCTCTGCACGGCCATCCTCGATTGGGCGCAGAACAACAGCGTCGGTTTTTCAAGCGTGGTCTCCATGGGCTCTTCGACCGACGTCGACTTCGGCGAGATCCTCGACTACCTGGTCTCCGACATCAACACCCACAGCATCCTGATGTACATCGAGGGCATCCGCGACGCCCGCGGCTTCATGAGCGCCCTGCGCGCCGCCGCGCGCATCAAGCCGGTGTTGCTGGTCAAGGTCGGCCGTCATGCCGCCGGTTCGAAGGCAGCGATGTCCCACACGGCCTCGCTGGTCGGCGCCGACGACGTCTTCGACGCGGCGGTCAGCCGGGCCGGCGCCGTGCGTGTGCAGACCATCACCCAGTTGTTCAGTGCGGCCCGCGCCCTGTCCTGCGGCTTCAAGCCGATCGGCGACCGCCTCGCCATCGTGACCAACGGCGGCGGTCCCGGCGTCATGGCGACCGATCGCGCCGTCGACCTGGGGCTCTCGATCGCGACCCTATCGGACGCCACGATCGCCTATCTCGATGAGCACCTGCCGCCCAACTGGTCGCGAGGCAACCCGGTCGACATCATCGGCGACGCCCAGCCAGAGCGCTATTACCACGCCGTCAAGGCCTGCCTCGAGGACGACAATATCGACGGCGTGCTGACGATCCTGACGCCGCAGGCCATGACAAAGCCGCTCGAATCCGCCCAAACCCTGATCGAACTGGCCGATCAATACAGCAAACCCCTGCTGGCCTGCTGGATGGGCGAGATCCAGGTCGGTCCGGCGCGAGCCACCTTCGCGCAAACGCACAAGCCGCATTTCAGGACCCCGGAACCCGCCGTCGAGGTCTTCTCGCATCTGACCGCCTACTACCGCAACCAGCGCCTGCTCATGCAGATGCCCGGGCCGTCGGCCCACCATGTCGAGCCCGACATCGAGAGCGCACGGCTCATCATCGAGGGCGCCATGCAGGAACACCGCAAGGTGCTGACCGAGATGGAGTCCAAAGCGGTGTTGTCGGCCTTCCACATCCCGGTCGCGCAAACCATGGTCGCCCACACGCCGAGCGAGGCGCTGCTGATCGCCCAGCAACTCGGCTTTCCGGTGGCCATGAAGATCAACTCGCCCGATATCTCGCACAAGAGCGATTCCGGCGGCGTGATCCTGAATCTCAACAACGTCCATGAGGTGCGCGCGGCCTACCAACACATTCAGGACAACGTGCGCCGCAGCAACCCCAAGGCGCGCATCGAGGGCATCTCGATCGAACCCATGATCAAGAAGGCCAACGGCCGCGAACTCATGATCGGCATGATCAGCGACCCGGTCTTCGGACCGGTCATCACCTTCGGCGCCGGCGGCACGGCCGTCGAGGTCATGGGCGACCGGGCCGTCTCCCTGCCGCCGCTGAACCGCTTCCTCGTCAAGGATCTGATTCACGGCACCCGCATCGCCAGAATGCTCGACGCCTTCCGCAACATGCCGCCGGCCAATATGATTGCCCTGGAAGACGTCCTGCTGCGCGTTTCGGAAATGGTCTGCGAGCTGCCCCTGCTCAAGGAAATGGACATCAATCCGCTGATCCTCGACGAGCAAGGCGCGCTCGCCGCCGACGCCCGCATGGTCGTGGAATACCGGCGTCCCAGCGCCGACCGTTACGCCCACATGGCCATCTACCCCTATCCGACCCAGCTCGTCAGCCGTTGGGACCTTGCCGACGGTACCGAGGTCACGATCCGCCCGATCCGGCCCGAGGACGCCGAGATCGTGCAACGCTTCGTGCATGACCTGTCGGAGGAATCGAAATACTTTCGCTTCATGCGCAGCCTGCACGAACTCACCGAGACCATGGTCGTGCGCTTCACGCAGATCGACTACGACCGCGAGATGGCGCTGATCGCCGTCACCGAGGTCGATGGCCAAGAGACCGAACTCGGCGTCGCCCGCTACACCATCAATCCCGACGCCGACTCCTGCGAATTCGCCTTGGTCATCGCCGACAACATTCGCGGCAAGGGCCTCGGCCAGAAACTCATGACGACCCTCATGGAAATCGCCCGCACCAAGGGCCTCAAGACCATCGAGGCGGAGGTGCTCGCCAGCAACCACCACATGCTCCGGCTCATGAACCGCCTCGATTTCACGGTCAGACAAAGCGAGGACGACGCCGCCGTCATGTGGGTCAGCAAGCGGCTGTAAGTCCGCCCCGAAGGGGAAACCGGTTCACATTTGCGATCAAGAGCAGGTCACGACACGGAGGTAACGATATGGCGACGATATTGTGCGTTAAATTCAAAACGGATCTCGAGCCCGAAGAAATGGAGCGCCGGCTCAGCGAGCGCCGCGCGCACCTGTACAAGGTGCCGGGGCTCGCGCAAAAGATCTATGGACGGGACGAATCGAACGGCCAGATGTGCGCCATTTATTTTTTCAATAATCGAGAAGGTCTCGACGATTTCTGCGAAACCAGGCTGGCGAAAACATTCCCCATCGTCTATGAGGCCAAAGACGTCCACCGGGAAATCTACGAGGCGCTTTATCCGCTATACCCCGATCGCGGACCGATTACGGAATAACCATAAGGGCACGGCGCGCCGTGCCCCTACGATACGGGATCGCAATCCGATGGGAGTCGTTTTAACGCTTCCCGATGCGTTCGCCAACCCGGCAGAAACTCATCCATGACCGCGTAGAAACGCGCGTTGTGCCCCGCCTCGATCAAATGCGCCATCTCGTGCACGACGACATATTCGAGACATTCGAACGGCCGTTTGGCGAGTTCCAGACTTAGCCAGATGCGCCGCGCCCGGATGTTGCAAGTTCCCCAACGCGTGCGCATGCGCTTGACGCCGAACTCGCGAACCTGAACCCCCATCGGCCCCTCGTAGCGGGCGACGATTCTCGGGATCTCGGCCTTCAAATGACGGCGCTGCCAGTCCTCGATAAGGGCGCGACGCTTGTCCTTGGCGGTGCCCGGCCGGACGGCAAGATCGATCGCATCGGGACTCAACGTCACTCGGGGCGGACCATCGTGCTCACGCACGCGAAGCGGATACCGCCGCCCGCCGAAGAAGTGCGTCTCGCCATCGACATACTCCGGTTGAGGCAACCGGGCATGGACATGAAAACGGTCCTGCTGTTCGCGGATCCAATCCCGCTTGGAAACGACGAAGCCACGCACGGTATCCATCGGCACCGACTTCGGCGCCGAGACCCTCACGCGTCCGTCTGCGGAAACGCGCAGATAGAGGCGCTTGATATCCTTCCGCGTGAGTTCGATATCCAGACCGTCGAGCGCCAGGCGGGAAATTCCGGGCTCGGTCGCGCGGGAGGTTTTGCGTTTGAAAAAGCGCATGCGAATGGAAAATTGAAGAAATGCGTTATCGGTCCCAGCGGACCGGTTCCATCTTCTCGGCGCGCTGACGCAGGCGGCGCGCCATGATCACAAAGATGTACAAGGAGATCACGGCGGCAAAATAACACCACACAGAGATAAAGGCCCAATCGTACAAGGCCAGCGCCACCAAACCGGTAACCAGCGCGAGCCCGCCGAGCACGCGGTGATAGCGATCCGAAGACAGCAACAACGGCAACAGGATGATACCGGCATAACAGGTGGTCACCAATTCCTGGGAGACATACAAATCGGTCAGCAGTGTCAGTTCGTAATGGATCGAATGGCGGATGATCTCAGGCGTCATTCGCGCCTGATCCAAGAGCAGCGGCACGTACATGATCGCGCCCAACACGACCCCAAAAAACGAGATGTATGAAAAGAACCGTTTACGGAACGGCGAGGTCTCGACGAGGGAAGCCGAATAGCCCACCCAGCCCAACCAGAAGACGTGCGAGAAAAACAGAAAACCGAGCGCCAAATCGCGGGCGGTCAGCGCGTCGCCCTGCTCCAGCGCGAGCCAAACGCCGCCCTCAAGCAATTGCTGGATGGCGAAGATGAACGGCACCGTGGCCAAGGCCCAGTAAGGCCTTTCGATCGAGTACGAAACCTTCAGACAATAGGTGCCTGCCGGCAACAAAACGGCCGCGGCGGTAAAACTGGCTGTCGAGGAAAAACACATCGATAACCCGCGCCTCAAGCGGACAACTGAAAGGTCATCGTAACACCTGCGGGTAGCGGCTTCGAGCTGCTCCGCCCCCTCACCCTTTGAACATCCGCCGCAAACGCTCCACGCGCTGGCGATTCATACCCAGATCCGAATATCCGACACGCGACGCCGAACGCACGTGAATGACCCGCCGCCCCGCATCCATCCGCAATTCGATATCGTCGACAAACCGAATCCAGCGCGTCGTGAAGGTGGCCCAGAGATAACCGTTTTCATCGTCGTGAATCTCGCCGCCCGCCGAGGCGATCACGGTCTTTGCCTTTTCCCACGCGGCATCCGGCGACCCGACAAAACTCAGGGGCGCGATCTTGCCGACCTGCTTTTCGCCCGCCTCGCTGCACACGCAATTCGGGGAATCGGGACAGGGCCTCAAACGGCCATCCTGCAAACCGACGTGCGCCGAACCCTTGGGCGCGAGCGCGGTAACGGCGATCAACAACACCAGAATGACAGGAACGGTGGCCAGCCAGTTCATAGGACGCTTCATAGGTTCCTGATTACGCTTGATTGGACATCGTTTATCTTGACGGAATTCTCTCGAAAATCAAAACATCACTCGCCGCGCACGAGCCGAAACAAACCCTCGGCGCCGCTGTCGCTTGTAAAGTAGAGCGCCCCGTCCTGCCCGACCGCGACACCGGCGGGCCGCGCCCAGCGGTCTCCACCCTTCAACTGGAAACCCGTCACGAGATCGTCGACCCGCTTGGCCTCGCCGCGATCGAACCGCACAACGACGAGCTTCGGCTCACGCCGGCTGGCCGGGTCGCCAAAGAAGCCACCCGAAGGTTTCGTGCCCCACGAACCGTGCAGCGCGACGACGGCATCGCCGGCGAAGCGCGCATCCATCGCGCCATCGGGCACGAACGTAATGCCCAGCGGCGCGTTACGCGCGGGGAATGCGGCCACCGGCAGGCTCACGTCCGCCATGGGACGCGGCGGATCGCTGTCGACACAGTCATCCCGCTTCAGGGCCCCACCAACATATTGGAACCACGGCATCCCGTGAAAGGACCCAGGTAACAGGCGGCTGAAATACTCGGGCGGCGCATCGAAGCCCCAATGGTCCGGCCCGTTGTTACTCGCATAAAGCACCTGGGTTGCCGGATGCCAGGCAATCCCGACGGGATTGCGCAGACCCGAGGCGTAGGGCATCCACACCGCCTTATCCCCTTCCTCCCTCAGCACGAGCACCCCGCCGCGCTGGTCGTCGAACGCATACCCCGCGCCCAGATACTGATCGCTGCAATTGCCGCTAAGCCCCAGGCTCAGATAGACACGGCCGTCCGGACCCACCGCGACGGTGCGGCTGTTGTGGCCGCCGCCCCCGGGCAGACGGGCCAGCAACGCAATCGAATCCTCGGGAATCGCTTTCTGCCCGGCCCGGTACGGCGCACGGTACAGACCGTCGGTCATCGCGATCAGGATCTCGCCCCGACGGAAGGCGACGCTGTGCGGGTAACCGCGCAGGAATACGAGCGACTCGGCGTGCTTGTACGGCGGCAACAGGCGATAGACATGGCCGGAGCGGGAACCGATGAACAGCTCGCCGCTGGCGTTGAACGTGGGGATACGAGGACCGTCGAGGTCGGCGTCGAGCAGTTCGAGGCGGTAGCCGGAAGGAACGGAGACGGTGTAGGTCGTGTTGTCGACCGTTAAGCGTTGCGCCCGGTATTGAATCCCTTCGGTCGACGCCGTCGCGCCGCAGAACACCAGAATGCAGAGTGTCGCAAGCGCGAATATGACGGGTGCCGGCATAATACACCTCCAAGGGGAGATCGATTGGCCACGCGCCCATTATCCACTCAAGTGGCGCGGATGGACACCGGCATTGAGCTGTGACCGTTCGCCCCTTAAGATGGTCGACACCGGCATCCGGCGACAATCACCCAAAATGACATCAGCCAAACCCGTACTGATCCTGCAGCTGCGCCCCGAAGACGTCACCGCCGACAGCGAATACGCGTGCTTCCTAAAGTACGGCGGCTTGAAGGCGGAGGACACCCGCAGGCTCCGTATCGAGCAAACCGGCATCCCCGACGACCTGGATCCGGACGCCTATTCGGCCATCATCGTCGGCGGCAGCCCGTTCGACCTCAGCCTCCCCGATGAGGATAAGCCCGACATCCAGAAACGGATCGAGGTCGGCTTCCACCGGCTCTTGGAACACGTCGTCACGCGAGACATCCCCTTTCTCGGCGCCTGCTCCGGCAACGGGCTGCTGGGCAGCTACCTTGGCGCGCCGCTGTCCGGCAATCATCGCGAACCCGTCAGCTGCGTGACGCTGGACGTGACCGCAGCCGGCAAATCAGACCCGCTGCTCGCCGGGTTTCCGGACCAAATCGACGTGCTGCTCGGCCACAAAGAGGCCCTGGACGCCCTACCCGACGGCGCGACCCTGCTGCTGAAGGGCCACGACTGCCCCGTGCAGATGTTCCGCGTCGGCGAAAACGTGTACGCGACCCAATTCCATCCGGAGGGCGACGCCGAGGAGTTCTGCCTGCGAATCGACATCTACCGGGACTACGGCTACTTCGACCCCAAGGAAGCGGACACGCTGAAACGGAACGTCAGCCTGCGCCCCACGCCATATGCCCAGGAGATGCTCAGGCGGTTTGTCGCACGTTACTGCCGCCGCACACCGAACGCCTAGCCAACCAGGGCGTCACCCATCGAGCCGGCGCCCCGAGATCCGTGCGCTCAACCTGAGAATTTCATCACGCCTTAAGTATGGGCGCGAAACAAATGCCGCATCCCGGCCGTTATATTGGGCAAGGCCCCCAATTCCTCAAAGCTACGAGTGAGCGCCTAGCCATGAAACGATCCATTCTTCTGAATCTGTTGTTGTCCGCCTGCATCGCCGTTCCGCTTGCGGCGAGCGCGGACGAATTCAATTGGCAGGGAGCCCTCGGTTTGACGGGAAAGGCCGATCTTAACGAACTCAAGATCGCACTCGGCACCCGCTTCAGGATCGGCGATACCAAGGTCGACCTGCTGGTCAGCAACATGGAAAGCCCCGAAGACTCCTATATGGTCTTGCGGTTAAGCGAGCTGTCCCACCGCCCTGTAGAAGACGTGCTCAAGGTCTATAAGACCGATCACGGCAGGGGCTGGGGTTCCATGGCGAGGCGCCTGGGCATCAAGCCCGGGTCCGCCGAATTCCATGCGCTCAAGAGCGGTCAGGACCTCGCCGACGCGGACGAACTCGAGTTCCATCGACATGTGGTGGCGCATTCCGCGCACGGCAGAGGCCACGGCGGCAACAAACACTAGCGATTCGTACCGGGCCGCCCATAGAACACGATGGTCGGCCCGGTAACTTCCGGTTATCCTCGATGACCGATGGTTACCCCGCCCTCCGCACTCTAGCGAACGCCACGCATCTTCCTCAACAGCGCCTGCCACATCGTGGCCGTGTCTTCGTCAAACACGATGTCGGGGTCGGCATCCAAGATATACCAATCCCCCCGGCTGATCTCGCCTTCCAGTTGTCCCTGACCCCAACCGGCATAGCCCGAATAAAATCGCGCGGCCTCCACGTTTGAAGAAAAATACCGGCCCGCACCGAAGTTGTCTTTGACGATGCCGTGATGGATATTCAGCAGGACTTCGTTCATCCCCGCCAACTCGCTCTTCGACTTTACGAGCACCGATAAAACGGCATTCCTGACAGGTCCTCCGATAAACAAACGCCCGGCCTTATCCGCCAACTCGAAGCCGGGGTACACGTCCTTCACCCGATATTTGGAAGGCCGGTTGATGATCAAACCCACGTCGCCGCTGGGGCCATGGGTGGTCAGCAAGATGACGGATTCACGGAATGTGCCGTCCTTGATATTTTCGCTGGCAACCAGGATCTCACCCACCGCCAGTCGCCGGCTGCTATAGGGTATCGGCTTATCCGGAATATAGGCATCCGCGTTCAGCGGGGCAAAAAACAGGAAAATAACGGGGATAAGGCGCCTTATCCTCATGCTGCGACAACCGTACAAACGACGTGCCGCTCGGCGCGCGGGCCGTCAAATTCGCACAGAAAGATATTCTGCCAGGTGGAGAGGCCGAGCTTGCCATCGATAATCGGAACCGTCTCTGACGGCCCGACCAGGCCCGCTTTCAGATGCGCATCGCCATTACCGTCCTGGGCATCGTGCAGCCACACGCCTTTGGGGATGAGCTTGCGCAGAAAATTCACCACGTCCGTCTGCACGCTCTCATCCCAGTTCTCCTGAATCATCACGGCTGCCGTCGCACCCTGCACGTAGACCGATAGCAGGCCGTCGGTCACCCCGCTGGCCCGCACGGCCGCCTTAACCTGCTCGGTGATGTCGACCAGGGTTTCGCGTTGATGGGTGGCGACGGTGATGATTTCGTGCATCTAAGGCCCTTCAAACATCGTGGCGTTCCGTGCTTATGCAGCGTCGCCAACCGACCCGAGCTATGCTGATTTCTGGTGTATAGGCTGACTAATTAAGCGGTGTACCCTGTTGATTGATCTTGACGGATCAACAACCAACAGGAGATGTACACCGCTATGAACGAGAGTAACGTTGTCGAGCTGAAAGCGCCAGCCG
>WGNS01000088.1 GCA_016124415.1 Gammaproteobacteria bacterium
CTCTGGAAATAGCCAATCGAAAGGCTATTTACAGAGAAAAACGATTCACTGCTGAACTCATTTAGCTCGCGATGGCGAATGAGGCAGAGAAAACGGTAATTATTCAGACCATCCCTAAGTTAAAACAGTTCCATTTGGACTTCCCCAGTCTTCCGGAAGAGGGACGTATCGAGATCGCCTGCGCCTAAGAAATCGAGTTTCTTCATGGCCACCCGATAACGTTTTTTGATCAACTCGGCGAATAGACCTTCGCCCGTCATGCGTTTGCCGAATGTCGCGTCGTAGTCTTTGCCGTCTCGGCAATCGCGGACGCGGTTCATGACGTGTTCGGCTTTTAGCGGGAAATGGGTTTCGAGCCAGGTCGTGAAAAGGTCCGTCACTTCGTGGGGCAGGCGCAGCAGAATGTAGCCTGCGGAGCAGGCGCCGGCTTCTCGAGCGGCGCTCATGATGTTTTCGAGTTCGCTATCCGTCAGGACCGGGATCAAGGGCGCAACGAAGACCATGACCGGGATGCCCGCGTCGGCGAGCCGTTTGACCGTCTCGAGCCGGCGTTGCGGCGCGCCGGCGCGAGGCTCCAAGGTGCGGGCGAGGTCGTTGTCCAAGGTCGTGATCGAAACCGCGATGTGCACGAGTCGGTCGCGGGCCATTTCGGACAGGATGTCGATATCGCGTTCGATCAGCGCCGACTTCGTGACGATGCTGAGCGGGTGACGGTGTTCGGCGAGCACTTTGAGGATTTGACGCGTGATGCCGAGTTTGCGCTCGACGGGCTGGTAGGCATCGGTATTGATGCCTACTGCGATCGGTTGGCACCGGTAGTTTTTATTGTTGATTTCCTTTCGCAATAGCTTGACCGCGTCGGGTTTGTAGAACAGACGGCTCTCGAAATCGAGGCCGGGCGACAGCCCGAGGTAGGCATGCGTCGGTCTGGCGAAACAATAGATGCAACCGTGTTCGCAGCCGCGATAGTGGTTGATTGAACGGTCGAACGGGACGTCGGGCGACTGGTTGTAGTTGATGATCGTCCTGGCCGTGTCGACGGTCAGCGTCGTTCGGATCGGTTCAGGTGTTTGTTCGAGATTGTCCCAGCCGTCATCGACCGTCTCGCGGCTCGTGGCCTCGAAGCGGTTGTCGGGGTTGCCGAGGGCGCCGCGGCCCTTCAGCGGCTGGGTCAGGTCTTTGCTCATGGTTCAGCGGTAGCCGACTGGGAAAGCAGTCATTCTAGCGCAAAGCGGGTATGCTGAAAGGGAACTCCGATAGCGCGCAGCGTTTCTTAAAGATCATGAAATCGCCCATTTCCCAATTCCTGATCACGATCGGCATCGTCCTGGTGCTCGTAGGCTTGCTTTGGCCTTTCCTGCAGAAATCCGGGCTGGGCCGTTTACCCGGCGATATCGTGGTGGAGAAGGAAAACTTCCGTTTCTATTTTCCGTTGACGACATCCGTCATCGTCAGCTTGATCCTGACCTTGCTGTTCTGGTTGTTCAAAAGGTAGGCCGGAGCCGGGTTGGAAGAGGGTTCGTACGAAGGTTCGGAAGGCCGCCGGCTGACGGAAATCAGTTGACGGTGTTGCGGCGTCTGGTATGGTTGACCGCGATGGTGCCGAGGAGAGGACTTGAACCTCCACGGGGTTGCCCCCACTAGCACCTGAAGCTAGCGCGTCTACCAATTTCGCCACCTCGGCAAGTGCCTTGTGAGACAAGCGATTCGCGCCTAAGATCGCGCACTTGTCTCTGTGAGCTGCGAACTCTAACGGGAGTTATAAAAGATGTCAATCATGCGATACGTATTTCAGCCCGCGAGGCGTGGCGCTTAATGGCGATCAAGCCCGGGAACGAAGATCCCTACGCCGAGAGAGAAGCGGCGAAATACGGAACCCCGATCAAGAGTCGGGAATACATCATGGCCGTCCTGGACGCCGAGGGGAGGCTGATGAGCCATAAGGCCCTTGCCGAGGCGCTGGGGCACGAAGATGAGGAGTCGTTCGATGCGCTCGGCGCCCGCCTGCGCGCCATGGTGCGCGACGGCGAGCTGGTGCGCAACCGGCGAGGCCATTACGGTTTGGCCGTAAAGATGGATCTCGTGCGGGGCTGGGTGTCCGGTCATCCGGATGGCTTCGGTTTCCTGGTGCCGGATGAAGGCGACGACGACGTGTTTTTGGGCGCCCGCGAGATGAAGGCGGTCCTGCACGGCGACCGGGTCCTGGTTCGGATCACCGGCGTCGATCGGCGCAACCGCCGCGAAGGGGCCATCGTGGACGTGCTCGAACGCGCCTGCCATTCGCTCGTCGGCCGCTTCGAGGTCGGCGGCGGCATCGGTCACGTGCACCCCAGCAATACCCGCATCAGCCAGGATATCCTCGTGCCGCCGGATCAACAGGGTGGCGCGCAACCGGGTCAGATGGTCGTCGTGACCATCGTCGAGCAACCGACCAAGCGCTCGCAGCCGATCGGCAGGATCGTCGAGGTGCTCGGCGATCATATGGCGCCGGGTATGGAAATCGAGATCGCCCTGCGCAGTCACGACATCCCTTATGTTTGGCCCGAGACCGTCGAGCAGGAAGTCGAATGTCTGCCCGCCTCGGTGCCGGAGTCGACATTCGCGGGGCGCGAGGATCTGCGCGGCACGCCTCTGGTCACGATCGACGGCGTCGATTCGAAGGATTTCGACGATGCGGTGTTCTGCGAACCACAGGGCCGCAATTGGCGCCTTCTGGTTGCGATCGCCGACGTTGCGCATTACGTAAAACCCCATACCGCGCTGGACGGGGAAGCGAAGCAGCGCGGCAACTCGGTCTATTTCCCGCAGCAGGTCGTGCCGATGCTGCCCGAGGCGCTTTCCAACGATCTTTGCTCGATCCGCCCCGCCGAGGATCGCCTCTGCCTGGTCTGCGAGATGTCGGTCACGCCGGCCGGGCGTATCCGCGAGTACCGCTTTTTCCGCGGTGTCATGCGTTCCCATGCCCGCCTGACCTACGATCAGGTGGCCGCGTTGGTCGAAAAAGGCGAGCGCGGCTCGATCGCCCCGGCGCTGGAGCCGCATTTGCAGGCATTGCACGCGCTCTACGGGGTCCTTCGCGAGGCGCGCGGGAAACGCGGCGCCATCGATTTCGACCGGCCGGAGACGCGCATCGTTTTCGATGAGGCGCGCAAAATCAGCCGGATCGAGCCGACCGAGCGCAACGATGCCCATCGCCTGATCGAGGAATGCATGATCCTCGCCAATCAGGCGGCCGCCGATTTCCTGCTCAACGCCGAGATGCCCACGCTGTTCCGGGTGCATGCGCCGCCCATGGTCGACAAGATCAACGACCTCAAGACCTTCCTGCGCCAGATGGGCTTGAAGCTCGACGGCGGGAACAAGCCTTCGGCGCGGAATTACTCCAAATTGCTGCATTCGGTTCGGGCGCGGCCCGATTATTTCCTGATCGAGACCGTCCTGTTGCGCAGTCTGGCGCAGGCGGTCTACGCGCCCGAGAACGGCGGCCATTTCGGGCTTGCGCTTGAGGGGTACGCCCATTTCACGTCGCCGATCCGCCGTTATCCGGACCTGCTCGTGCATCGCGCGATCCATCACCTGCTCGACGGCGGCAACCGCAAGACCTTCGCTTACGGCGTGGCGGACATGGAGGGTGCCGGTACGCATTGTACGATGACGGAGCGCCGTGCCGACGACGCAACCCGCGACGCCGTCGAATGGCTCAAATGTGAATATATGATGGACCGTGTCGGTGAGAGTTTCACCGGGCGGATTACCGGTGTCACGAGTTTCGGGCTGTTCGTCGAACTCGATGACCTGTTCGTCGAAGGCCTGATCCACGTGACCGCGCTCGAAAACGATTACTACCGTTTCGATGCGGTGACCCACAGTCTGCGCGGCGAACGTAGCGGGGTCGAGTACCGGCTTGCCGATGCAATCGCCATCAAGGTTGCGCGCGTCGATCTCGATGAGCGCAAGATCGACTTTGTGCCCGCCGAGGCATCGATCTCAAAGCCAGGCACCCGGCCTAAGAAGCCGGTTGCCAAGACCAAGAAGGCCAAGGCGAGGTCCGGGGGTGAGGACGAAAAGCCGAAGCGCAAGGGTAAGCGCAAGTCCCGTTCCCGCGGACGCGGACGCGGCAAGGGTTAGCCGGTATGAGCAAGACGACTACGGATGCCATGGTCTATGGCATTCACGCGGTGCGCTCGGCCTTGCAGCGGAATTCGGGTTCGATCAGCGAGGTGTGGATGCAGGACGGAGCGGGCCGGGGTCGGCTCGGGGATCTCCAGGCCGAGATCGAGGCCGCCGGCGTTCCGGTGTGCTTCAAGGCGCGAACGGCGCTCGATCAGATCGTGGGCGATGCCAGGCATCAGGGCGTGCTCGCCTTGATCGAACAGCGTTCGGCGCCGAAGGTCGCCGAGGCCGATCTGCCGGACTTCATCGAAGGCCTGGCGGTGCCTCCGCTCCTGCTCGTGCTGGACGGCATTCAGGACCCGCACAATCTGGGTGCTTGCCTGCGCACGGCCGACGGAGCGGGCGTCCATCTCGTCATCACGCCCAAGGACAACGCGGTCGGCATCACGCCGGTCGTGCGCAAGGTCGCGAGCGGCGCCGCCGAGACCGTTCCGCTGGTTCAGGTCACGAACCTGGCGAGGACGTTGCGCGCCCTCCAGGACATGGGGGTTTGGCTGGTCGGCGCTGACGCATCTCCGGAGTCCGCCTCGATCTACGACACCGATCTTTCCGGTCCTATCGCCCTGGTCATGGGCGCCGAGGGCCGGGGCCTCCGGCAGAAGACCCGCGGCCTGTGCGATTTCCTCGTCGAGATACCGATGGCGGGTTCGGTCAGCAGCCTCAACGTTTCGGTGGCGACCGGCGTGCTGTTGTATGAGGCGGTACGGCAGCGGACCTTCAGGGGCGGGTCCTGATCGTTGGGACACGGTGGGCCGTGCCCTCCGGATCCCCGATTTGAATCCCGAACTAAGGTACGGCGCGCCGTACCCTTGTCCCGTAAACGAGCGACAGGTTTGTTAAACCCCCTCTCTTTATGATATAAAGCGGTCCGGCCAGGAAGACCTGGTCAATACACCGCACACATGTCGTCACACGCGTCTGGGTGCCCGCAAGGGTAGGCGCGCGGGGCATGTGGAGGATCAACCCGATACAATTGAGGAATATGTAATGACGACCGTCACGATGCGGCAAATGCTTGAAGCCGGTGTGCATTTCGGCCACCGCACCCGTTTTTGGAATCCCAAGATGGCTCCCTATATCTTCGGGGAGCGCAGCAAGATCCATATCATCAATCTGGAAAAGACCCTCCCGCTGTTCAACGATGCCATCAATTTCCTTGGGCATCTGTCCGCGAAGAAGAAGACCATCCTGTTCGTCGGCACCAAGCGCGCCGCGCGTTCCGTGGTCCGCGAGGCCGCCACACAGTGCGGCATGCCCTTCGTCGATCAGCGCTGGATGGGCGGCATGCTGACCAACTACAAGACCGTCAAACAGTCCATCAAGCGCCTGAAGGAGCTTGAGGATATGTTCGAGCAGGGCATGCAGGAGCGCGTCGGCAAGAAAGAGGCGCTCAAGCTGCGCCGCGAACTCGAGAAACTCGAGCGCAACCTGGGCGGCATCAAGGACATGGCCGGTGTACCGGACGCGCTGTTCGTGATCGACGTCGGCCACGAGAAGATCGCCGTCAGCGAGGCCAAGAAGCTGGGTATCCCCGTCATCGCCGTGGTCGATACCAACAACAGCCCCGAGCACGTCGATTACCCGATCCCGGGCAATGACGACGCCACCGGTGCGATCAAGCTCTATGCCCAGGCCGCAGCAACCGCGATCGGCGAGGGCCGTATGTCGGCGGTTCAGGTCGAAGGCGCCGCCGACGATTTCGTCGAGGTCGCTGCCGCCGCCGCGACCGCCGAGCAGGCCCAGGAGGCCTGAGCCTAAGGCTCATCGATAGCCGCCGTCGCCGGAACGATGCCGGTGGCGGCGGCGCGAACCGTTTGTATGTCGGGGCGCGCCCGCGCGTTCCGCCGAACCTATCAGGAATTGCGAGGAAACCATCATGGCAGTGACAGCAGCACAGGTTAAGGAGTTGCGCGAGCGTACCGGCTCCGGGCTCATGGAATGCAAGAAGGCCCTGGTCGAGACCGACGGCGACATCGAAGCCGCCATCGAGGCCATGCGCAAGTCCGGTCTGATCAAGGCCGGCAAGAAGGCGGGCCGCGTGGCCGCCGACGGCGCCATCTTCATCGAAACGACCGACGGCGGCAAGGCCGTCGCGATCCTCGAAATCAACTGCGAAACCGACTTCGTGGCCAAGGGCGACGACTTCCAGGGCTTCGCCGCCAAGGTCATGGCGCGCATCCTGAGCGACAAGCCGGCCTCCGTCGAGGAGCTGCTGGCACTGCCTGCCGCAGCCGGCTCCGCCGAGACCCTCGATACGGCGCGTCAGGAACTGATCGCCAAGATCGGCGAGAACATCAACGTCCGTCGTTTCAACATTATCAAGACCGAGGCCGGACAGGTCGGCGGCTACCTGCACGGTGTCCGCATCGGCGTGATCGTCGAGATGAACGGCGGTGACGATGTCCTGCTCAAGGACGTCGCCATGCACGTCGCCGCGAGTTCGCCGGTGGCCGTCAGCGAGGCCGATGTCCCCGCCGATGCCGTGGCCAAGGAGCGCGAGATCGTCATGGCTCAGTCGGCCACCAGCGGCAAGCCCCAGGAGATCATCGAGAAGATGGTCGACGGCCGCATGCGCAAGTATCTGGCCGAGATCACGCTCGTCGGTCAACCCTTCGTCAAGGACCCGGACACGACCGTCGGCAAGCTGCTCGACAAGGCCGGCGCCAGCGTCGTGCGCTTCACGCGTTTCGAGGTCGGCGAGGGTATCGAGAAGAAGGAAGAGAACTTCGCCGAAGAGGTTATGGCCCAGGTTCGCGGCGGAGCCTGATCGTCGATGTCGGAACAAGCCGCATACCAACGCATCCTCCTCAAACTGAGTGGCGAGGCCCTCATGGGCGATGGGGGCTTCGGCCTTGACCTCGGGATCGTCGAGCGCATCGCGCTCGAGGTCAAGGAACTCGTCGAGATCGGCGTTCAAGTGGCCATCGTCGTTGGTGGCGGCAACTTCTTCCGCGGCAGCCAGCTTGCCGATTCCGGGGTCGACCGCGTCAGCGCCGACCAGATGGGCATGCTGGCGACGGTCATCAATGCGATGGCCATTCAGGACGCGCTCGAACAAAAGGGCCTCTATGCACGGGTCATGTCCGCGATCAAGATCAACCAGATTTGCGAGGACTACATCCGCCGTCGCGCGATCCGTCATCTCGAAAAGGGGCGCGTGCTCGTGTTCGCCGCCGGAACAGGCAATCCATTTTTCACGACCGATACGGCGGCCAGTCTGCGCGCCATCGAGATCGGCGCCGATTTGATGCTCAAGGCCACCAAGGTCGACGGCGTCTACTCCGCCGATCCCAAGATCCACTCGGACGCCCGGTTCTACAAGCACCTGAGCTTCGACGAGGTGTTGGACGATCGTCTGGCCGTCATGGACGCGACAGCCATCGTGCTGTGCCGGGACAACGATATGCCGCTCAAGGTCTTCAACCTGACCAAGCACGGCGCCCTGAAGCGCGTGGTGATGGGTGAGGAAGAGGGGACCCTGGTCGAATCCAAGGGGACGAAAGCATGATCAACGACATCCAGAAAGACGCCGAGACCCGAATGAAGAAGAGCCTGGACGCGTTGCGCCAGGAGTTTTCCAAGATCCGTACCGGACGTGCGCACACGAGTTTGCTGGATCATATCCGCGTGCCGTATTACGGCGACGACGTGCCGTTGAGCCAGGTGGCCAGCGTGTCCATCGCCGAGGCCCGCATGCTGGCCGTCACGCCGTGGGAAAAGAACATGGTCCCGGTCGTCGAGAAGGCCCTTGCCGCCTCCGACCTGGGTATCAACCCTTCCACCAACGGCGGCGTCATCCGGATCGTGCTGCCGCCGTTGACCGAGGAGCGGCGTCGCGACCTCGTCAAGGTCGTGCGTGCGGAGGCCGAAGCGGCCCGCGTTGCGATCCGCAACATCCGCCGCGACGCCAACGGCGACTTCAAGTCTTTGCTCAAGGAAAAGGAGATCACCGAGGACGACGAGCGTCGCGCCGAGGATGCCATGCAGAAGCTGACCGACAAGTACACGGGCGAGGCGGATCAGATGCTGGCGGACAAGGAAACAGAACTCATGGCCATCTAAATGGTCTTTCTATTCGACGGCGTGCCGGAAACCTCCGGCGGTAGCGTTGGATAGCCGGAGTGATGGGATCCGGACCGGCCGGGCGTGGTGCGGGATGACCGTTCGGCGTGCATAGACGGTGTTTGTGTCGGGTTTCACTTAGGCGCGGGGATTTTCCTAACCACCGGTGTCCGATATGATGGCAGCGATCGGAGTGCCGCGCCGCGATGGCCGGGTCGGTCATCACCATAATAAAAACCTTTCATGAAACCAGTCATTCAGGATCCAATCAAGTCTTCGACGGAGTACCGGCTGCCCCGCCATGTGGCAATCATCATGGACGGCAACGGTCGTTGGGCCCAGCGCAGGCACCTGCCCCGTTTTGCCGGCCACCGCGCCGGTGTCGCGAAGGTTCGGGAACTGGTCGAGACCTGTGCCGAATCCGGGATCGAAGTCCTGACCCTGTTTGCCTTCAGCAGCGAGAACTGGCGTCGTCCGGTTCAGGAAGTGTCCCTCCTCATGGACCTGCTTTGGACCTCTCTGAAAAAAGAGATTCGCAAGCTGCACAAAAACAATATCCGGGTCCGTTTTATCGGCGACCGCCACGCCTTCGCGAGCCGTATCACCGATCACATCGATGCCGCCGAAGCGCTGACTGCCGAGAATACGGGGCTGACCCTCGTCGTGGCGGTCAATTACGGCGGTCGCTGGGATATCCTGCAGTCCGTGCGCTCCTTGGCCTGCGCCGTGTCGACGGGCGAGTTGGACCCGGAGCAGGTCGATGTCGCGGAGATCGAATCGCGTCTCTCGCTGCATGATCTGCCCGATCCCGATCTTTTCATCCGCACCGGGGGCGAACGCCGCATCAGTAATTTCCTGCTTTGGCAGCTCGCCTACAGCGAACTGTATTTCACGGATACCCTATGGCCGGATTTTGATCAAAAGGCCTTCCGGACGGCCCTCGACGACTTCGCGGGCAGGCAGCGCCGTTTCGGAATGACCGGCGATCAGGTGGAGACGCTGCGCAATGCTTAAGCAGCGGTTGTTGACGGCCTTCATCCTGATACCCCTCGTTATCTGGGGTATCCTCGGACTGTCTACGCACTATATGTCGCTCGCACTGACCGCGATCTTGGCCGTCGCCGCTTGGGAGTGGTCCGCGCTGATGGGGCTCAAGGATACTTTCAGCCGCATGGCCTACGTGCTCGTACAAGGGACCTTGTTGCCGTTCGCCATGCAGTTTTTCGAAGCAATGCCGTTCGTCGTGCTGGGTGGTGCGCTGATTTGGTGGTTCGGCGCCATGGTCTGGCTCGGGACTTCCGACGGTGAGGCCGTCGCAGCGGGGACGGGCGAAGTCATATTACAGGGGCTCGTCGGCATCGTGGTGCTCCAGCCGATGTGGATCGCTCTGGTGACGGTGCATGCCAACGGCGTCCTTGGGGCGCAACTGCTGCTCTATCTCCTGATCATCGTCTCGGGTGCCGACAGCGGCGCCTACATGTTCGGACGGCTTTGGGGCAAGAATCGCTTGGCCCCCAAGATCAGCCCCGGCAAGACCTGGGAGGGCGCCTACGGCGCCATCTTCGCGACGCTGCTGTTCTCGGCGGCCGGCGTCTGGTGGTTCGGCTTGAAGGGGACCATGATCGTCGGATTCGTTCTGCTGAGCGTCGCGACCGTCATGTTCTCGATCGTCGGCGACCTGTGGGAGAGCCTCCTGAAGCGTCGGCGCGACCTCAAGGACAGCGGCAGTATTCTGCCCGGTCACGGCGGCATTCTGGACCGGATCGACAGCCTGACCGCGGCGGCGCCCGTGTTCTGCCTCGGCATGATGTTGCAGGGCTTCATCGAATGATCGGCATCACCATCCTCGGCGCCACGGGTACGATCGGCATCAACACGCTGGACGTGATCGCCCGGCACAAGGAGCGTTATCGCGTCGTCGCGCTGACGGCCAACCGCGATCACGGCCGCATGTTCGAGCTCTGCGGTATCTGGCGACCGGAATATGCCGTCATGGCCGATCCGGACGCCGCCGAGCAATTGGATCGTCGGCTGCGTCAGGCGGAAATACCCGTGCGCGTCCTGAGCGGTGTCGAGGGTTTGGAGCGGGTTTCCTCGCTCGACGGCGTCGACTGCGTCATGGCCGCCATCGTCGGAGCGGCCGGTCTGCTGCCTACGCTCGCTGCCGCCAAGACCGGCAAGCGCATCCTGCTCGCCAACAAGGAGGCCCTGGTCATGTCCGGGGACCTGTTCATGGAAGAGGTCAAGCGCCACGACGCCGAGCTGCTGCCGATCGACAGCGAGCACAACGCCGTCTTCCAATGCCTGCCCAACGGTTGTCGCGAAGATCTTTCGGATCATGGGGTGCGGCGCATCCTGCTGACCTCGTCGGGCGGACCGTTCAGGCGTTTCGCATTGTCGGAACTGGCCGACGTCACGCCCGATCAGGCCTGTGCCCACCCGAACTGGGTCATGGGGCGCAAGATTTCGGTCGATTCGGCGACGATGATGAACAAGGGGCTCGAGGTCATCGAGGCCTGTCATCTCTTTGATCTTGCTCATGACGATATCCAGATCGTCGTGCATCCTCAGAGCATCATCCATTCCATGGTCGAATACGTCGACGGATCGGTCCTGGCCCAGATGGCCAGCCCCGACATGCGGGTCCCGATCGCGCATGCCCTGGCATGGCCCGAGCGCGTGGTTTCGGGGGCCCAACGGCTGGACTTGTTCTCCGTTGCAACCTTGAATTTCGAGCCGCCCGACCGCGAGCGTTTTCCGTGCATCCAATACGCTTATGACGCCGTCGAGGCCGGCGGCACCGCGCCCGCCGTGCTCAATGCGGCCAACGAGGTCGCCGTGGAGGCGTTCCTCGACGGCCGCCTGCCCTTTACCGGGATCCCACGGATCATTCATGACGTCATGGGTGAGGTCCGTAGCGTACCGGCGGCGGATCTCGGTACCGTCCTAGCCGCGGATCGTGACGCCAGGACCGTCGCCGCTGACATGGTGAGGCGCTGAGTCCGATCGCGAATGACTGACGTTATCTACTCTCTGCTCGCCTTTGTCTTTGTGATCGCCGTGCTCGTGTCCGCACACGAGTTCGGTCATTTCTGGGTCGCGAAACGGCTCGGCGTCAAGGTGCTGCGTTTTTCCATCGGCTTCGGCAAGCCGATCAAGGTCTGGCGCGGCCGCGACGCCGACGCGACCGAATACTGCATTGCTTCTCTCCCGCTCGGCGGCTATGTGCGCATGCTGGACGAGCGCGAAGGTCCGGTGGAGGATCGCGAGTTGCATCGCGCCTTCAATCGCCAGGCGCTGTGGCGCCGCTTTGCGATCGTTTTCGCGGGTCCCCTCAGCAACTTTTTGTTGGCGATCCTGGTCTATACCCTGGTCTTCATGATCGGTGTGACCGGCACCAAGCCGGTCGTCGGCAAACTCGCCGCCGGCGGATTGGCGGAGCGGGGAGGGTTTCAGACCGGAGACCTGATCAAGCGGGTGGACGGCAGCGAAGCCAAGACCTGGGACGACGCCTTTCTGGCCATCATGGCCGTCAGCATCGATCGCGCCGATGCCGAGGTCGAGGTTCAGGACAGCGCCCATAACGCGCGCCTCAGGCATCTCGATTTTTCGCGTGTGGAAGGCGATATCGATCGCGAGAACCTCATGAAGTTCATCGGCATGCAGCCCTACGAAGTGCCGGTTCCCTCGGTTATCGGGCAGGTCGAAGCGGACGGACCGGCGGCCCGCGCGGGACTCAAGGCCGGGGACCGGATTACATCGGTGGACGATCAGGCCTTGAGCGAATGGTCCGCTTGGGTCGAGGCGGTGCGCAAACGGCCGGGCGAGACCATGACGGTCGGTGTCGAGCGGGGCGGAGAGAAGCTGACATTGAACCTCGTGCCCGAGTCCAAGATCGGCAAGGACGGCAAGACCTACGGCCGTATCGGCGCGGCGGTCGATTTTCCGACCAAGGCATTCGAGGCCTTGCAGACGACCGTGCGCTACTGGCCTCTGCAGGCGCTCGGGGAGGGGCTCTCCAAGACCGGACACATGACCTGGCTGACGCTCGGAATGCTCTATAGTATGATCTTCGGCGACGTATCGGTGGACAACCTGAGCGGGCCGATCAGCATCGCGGCTTACGCGGGTGAGAGCGCGGGTATCGGTCTTACCGCATTTCTCGATTTCATCGCCCTGATCAGCATCAGCCTCGGCGTGCTCAATCTGTTGCCGATCCCGGTGCTGGACGGGGGACATCTTTTTTTCTATCTGATCGAAGCCGTGAAAGGTCGTCCGGTATCGCCCGAGGCCGAGTTGCTGGGTCAACGGATCGGGATTGCGGCGATCCTGACGCTCATGGTCTTTGCCTTCTATAACGATATCGCCAGGTTGCTGAACTGATGTCCTTCTTGCGCTCGCTGACAATGCGTCTCATCTGCCTGTCGCTATGTTGGGCCCTGCTCGCGCCCGCGGTTCTGGCGGAATCTTTTACGCCGATGACGATCGGCGCCATCGAGGTCAAGGGGCTCGATCGTATCGAGCTCGGTACCGTCCTTAACTATCTGCCGGTCCACGAGGGCGATCGTCTCGACGAGACGGCATCGGCGCAGATCATCCATACGCTGTATAAGACGGGATTCTTCGACGGCATCGAACTCGCCCGTCAGGGCGATACGCTCGTCATCACGGTCACTGAACGGCCGTCGATCGCAAGCGTCAAGATCACCGGCAACGAGGACATCGAAACCAAGCAGCTCAACAAGGTGTTGGCGGATATCGGGCTCGCCGAGGGCAAGATCTTCGACCGCTCCTCGCTGGAACGCATGGTCCGCGAACTCGAGGGCCAGTATTTCGCGCAGGGCAAGTACGGCGTCAAGGTCAGCTCCTCGCTGGATTTCCGCAAGGACAATCGCGTCGATATCGCGATCAAGATCGTCGAAGGCGAGGTCGCCAAGATCGGCCGTATCAATATCGTGGGCAATCATGCCTTCAAGAAAGAGCGTTTGCTGGAGCTTTTCCAGCTTAGGCCGCCGTCGATGTGGACGCTGTTTTCATCCAACGATCAGTACGCGCGGCAGAAACTCTCCGCCGATCTCGAGACGTTGCGTTCCTTCTACCTGGACAACGGTTACATCAACTTCCATATCACCTCGTCCCAGGTTTCCATCAATCCGGACCGGCGGTCCGTCTACGTCACGGTCAATATCTTCGAGGGCGACAAGTTCAATGTCAGCAAGACCGAGCTGACGGGCGACCTGGTGGTGCCCAGAGAAGAGCTGGCAAAGCTCATCACGATTCATGACGGCGACGTGTTTTCCCGTAAGGCCTTGACGACGTCCAACAACGCCTTGCTCGAGCGTCTCGGCGACGAGGGCTTCGCCTTCGCGAACGTGCATGCCGTGCCGACGTTGGACAAGGACAGTCATTTGGTGGCGCTGAATTTCGTCGTCGATCCGGGCAAGCGCGTCTACGTCCATCGCATCAACATCACGGGCAACAGCAAAACCAGTGACGAGGTCGTTCGCCGAGAGATGCGGCAGATGGAAGGCGGCTGGGTCTCCACGGCCAAGATCAAGCGCTCGCGGACCCGTTTGAAGCTGCTCGGTTTCTTCGATGAGGTCAACATCGAAACGCCGCCCGTGCCGGGTTACGACGATCAGGTCGACGTCGATGTGTCGGTCAGCGAACGGCCCTCGGGATCGTTGACCGCCGGCGTGGGCTACTCCCAGAGCCAGGGACTGCTCGTCAACGCCAACGTCAGTCAGAACAACGTGTTCGGTACCGGTAAGCGTGTCTCGATCGCGGTCAACAACAGTTCCGTCAACACGATCTACAATTTTTCGTTTACCGATCCCTATTACACGATCGACGGCGTCAGCCGCGGGTTCAATGTCTTCAAGCGCACGACCGACGCGTCGCAGGCCAATATCGGTAGCTACAGCAACGACGTCTACGGCGGCGGCGTGACCTTCGGCGTACCGATGACCGAACTGACGCGTTTGAACCTGTCGCTCAACTACGAGAACGACGCCCTGACGGTGTCGACTCTGGCGCCGCAACGGGTGCTCGATTTCATCACCGCGAATTCCGACACCTTCGATATCATCAAGGGTGCGGTCGGCTGGTCGTACGACTCCCGTAACCAGGCCGTTTTCCCGACCGACGGCGGTATTCATAATCTGTCGATGGAACTTGCGCTGCCCGGTGGCGATCTACAGTTCTACAAATTGGGGTATTCCGCCGCGCAGTACTGGTCGTTGAGCTCGAGTTTCACCGGCAAGCTGCATTGGCAGACCGGCATCGGCGGGGCTTATAGCAGCACGTCGGAGTTGCCGTTCTTCGAACGCTACTTTACCGGCGGCAGCCAGTCGGTCAGGGGATTCAAGTCCAACTCCCTCGGTGAGAAGGACATCTACGGCGATCCCGTGGGCGGCGATGTCGAGATCGACATGGGCGGCGAGATTCTGTTCCCGATGCCTTTGGCCGAAGACAGCGATTCGGTGCGCATGAGCTTATTTCTTGACGCAGGCAACGTGTTTAGTAAGATCGGTGACTTGGGCCATACGGGCCTCCGCGCCTCAGCGGGTGTCTCGATCGTCTGGTTGACGCCCATGGCGCCTCTGACCTTCAGTTACGGGTGGCCGATCAACAAGCGTGCGGACGACGAGATACAACGATTCCAGTTTACCTTGGGCGTGAGCGGCTTGTGATCGACTTATTCGTCGGTCGGGGCGTTGGGTTTGGTCGGGCTTGAATCGGCCCTTCGATTTTCAGGATGTGTCAATTGAGGAGTTTGTTGTGAAGAGGATTTTGTCCAGTCTGTTCGTCATGTTGATCGTCTGTTTCGGCTACGCGGCCTCGGCCAGCGCGGATCTGAAGATCGGCTACGTCAATGCCGCTCGTTTGCTTGAGGAGGCCCCTCAGGCCAAAGATGCCACCAAGAAGCTCAAGGATGAATTCGCGCCCAGGAACGATTCCATGATGGAACTGCAGGACACCCTCAAAAAGATGCAGGACCGTCTGACCCGTGACGCCGCGATCATGAGCGAGAGCGAGCGCAAGAAACTCGGCCTCGATATTCTGGCGCGCAAGCGAGAACTGCAACGGACCCAGGACGCCTTCCAGGAAGACGTCAACATCCGTCGCAACGACGCCCTCGGCAGGGTTCAGGAGACGATCAAAAAGGCCATCGAGGAGGTCGGTAAGAAGTCCCATTTCGATATGATCTTCTTTGACGGCATCTCCTATGCCAACCCGGACCTCGATATCACGGACAAGGTCCTCGATCGCCTGCAGGCGATGACAAGCGCCAAGAAAGACAAGTAGCCGGAGCCTTATTTGAAACTGTCAGTCATTGCACGGCATATCGGGGCCACGCTCAAGGGCGACCCCGACTGTCGGATCGATGGCGTCGCTTCGCTGCAGCGCGCGCAGGCCGGCGATCTAAGCTTCCTGGCCGGCCCCAGGCATCTTGACGCCTTGGCCACGACCGGTGCCTCGGCCGTGATCATGGCGCCCGACCACTACCGCGACGACTTGGGACTCCATTGTCTGCTCGTTGAAAATCCGTACGCCGCCTATGCTTACGCCGCGCAGAAGATCCATCCGTTGCCGACGTTCACGCCGGGGATTCATCCGACGGCCGTGATCGAAGACGGCGCGGACATCGACGACTCGGCCTGCGTTGCAGCGCACTGCTATATCGGTTCCGACACACATATCGCGGCCGGCGTGTTGGTCGGACCCGGTTCGATCATCGCGGCCGACTGTCGGATCGGACGGGATAGCCGTCTGGTCTCCCGCGTCACGCTCGGTCCCAATACCCGCATCGGTGAGCGGGCCATCATTCAGCCGGGCGCCGTGATCGGCGAGGACGGTTTCGGATTCGCGAACGACAAGGGCAAGTGGGTCAAGATTCCACAGGTCGGCGGCGTCCTGATCGGCGACGACGTCGAGGTCGGCTGCAATACGACCATAGACCGCGGTGCGCTCGACGATACGGTCATCGAGGACGGCGTCAAGCTCGACAACCAGATCCAGGTGGCCCATAACTGCCGTATCGGTGCCCATACCGCGATCGCGGGATGTACGGGGATCGCCGGCAGCGCTATCATCGGTCGCCGTTGCGCGATCGGGGGCGGCGTCGGTATCGTCGGCCACATCGAGATATGCGATGATGTCCAGCTGACCGGCATGACCTACGTGACGCAGTCCATCGATACGCCGGGAACCTATTCCTCCGGCGTTCCGATCGAGCCTTATCCGGCCTGGCGGCGGAACTACATGCGGATTAAACAATTGGACGACATGGCAAAACGATTGCGAGCCCTTGAAAAGAAACAAGACGAGAAGAATTGATGACGGACAGTAACCACAACGACGGGCGGGGCGGTATGGACACGCAATCCATGGATATTCACGAGGTGCTCAAGCATCTGCCGCATCGCTATCCGTTTTTGCTGATCGACCGCGTGCTGGAATATGTGCCGGGGAAGACCCTGAAGGCACTCAAGAACGTGACCTACAACGAACATTTCTTTACCGGGCATTTCCCGGTTCGTCCGGTCATGCCCGGCGTTCTGATCCTCGAGGCCTTGGCTCAGGCCACGGGCATCCTGGCCTTTCGCAGCACCGAGACGTTGCCCAGCGACGGAACCCTGTATTATTTCGTCGGCATCGATAACGCCCGTTTCAAGCGTCCGGTCGAGCCCGGCGATCAGTTGATCCTCAACGTCGAGGTCAAGAGGAACATGCGCAACGTCTGGCAATTCCATACGCAGGCGGAAGTGGACGGCCACATGGTCGCCAGCGCCGAAATCATGTGTGCGTCCAAAGGAGTCGACGATTGATCGATCCCAATGCCGTCATAGATCCGCGAGCGGTCGTTGATCCCAACGCCGATATCGCGGCGGGGGTAGAGATCGGACCGTTTTCCGTTATCGGTCCGGACGTCAAGATCGGTCCCGATTGCCGGATCGGTCCGCATGTCGTGATTCGCGGTCCTACGGTCATCGGGCGCGAAAACCGCATCTATCAGTTTTCTTCGATCGGTGACGATCCTCAGGACAAGAAGTACGCGGGCGAACGCACGCTGCTCGAAATCGGCGATCGCAATCTGTTTCGCGAACACTGCACGATCAACCGCGGCACCGAGCAGGGCGGCGGCGTGACCCGTATCGGCAGCGACAACTGGATTATGGTCGGGGTCCATATCGCACACGACTGCATCGTCGGAAACAACACGATCTTCGCCAATAACGCCGCCTTGGCGGGACACGTCCGCGTCGACGACTTCGTCATCCTGGGCGGATATTCGCTCGTGCACCAGTTCTGCATCCTCGGCGCGCACTGCTTCACGGCGATGGGCAGCGTGATCCCCAAGGACGTGCCGCCCTACGTCATGGTCTCCGGGCACATGGCGCAGCCTTACGGTTTGAACAGCGAGGGCTTGCGCCGCCGCGGTTTCGACAGCGAGACCCGGCAGGCGATCATGCGTGCCTACAAGGTCATCTACAAGTCGGGTTTGACTTTGCCGGTGGCGATCGAGCGTTTGGAAGACATGGCTCGCGAGGTATCCGAGATCGAACTCCTGCTCAATTTCCTGAAGGAAAGCAAGCGCGGTATCGTCCGCTGAGCGCGGCGTTCGGCGGACACGACGACCCATGAGGATCGGTATCGTTGCGGGGGAGGCGTCGGGCGACATCCTCGGCGCGGGACTCATCGCAGCGCTGCGGGAGCGTTATCCCGATCTGACCGTCGAGGGCATTGCGGGCCCGCGTATGGTCGCCGCGGGATGCAAGGCCGTTTATCCTTCCGAGCGTCTGGCCGTCATGGGGCTCGTCGAAATTCTCAAACGCTATCCCGAACTGCGCGGTATCCGCGAATCCGTCAAGCGCCGTTTCATCGACGATCCGCCCGATGTCTTCATCGGTATCGATGCGCCTGATTTCAATCTCGACCTCGAAGTCTGTCTGCGCGAGCGGGGCATCCGGACCGTGCACTACGTCAGTCCGTCGGTCTGGGCATGGCGCGAATACCGTATGCGCAAGATCGCTCGTGCGGTTGATCTCATGCTGACGTTTCTGCCCTTCGAGGCGGAGTACTACGAGCGCCATCATGTCCCCGTGCGCTTCGTCGGACACCCGTTGGCCGATCGTCTGCACCCGCCCACGGCGGAAGAGATGATCGCGCTCAGATCGTCGCTCGGCATCCGCGCGGAGGGGACACTGGTGGCCCTTTTGCCGGGCAGCCGCGGTTCCGAGGTTCGTCAGCTCGCTCGGCCCTTTATCGAGACGGTGCGCTGGTGCGTTGAAAGACATCCCGAATTGCATTTCGTCGTGCCGGCCGCAACGCCCGCGTTGCGGGTGTTGATCGAGACGGAACTCGGCGGAGATGCATCCCTTCCCGTGACGCTGATCGACGGCCGTTCCCAGGAAGCGATGGCGGCCTCCGATCTCGTCCTGCTCGCCAGCGGCACGGCGACGCTCGAGGCCATGTTGCTCGGCAAACCCATGGTCGCCGCCTATCGCATGTCGCGGTTCAGCTACTGGTTCGCAAAGGCGCTGCTGCGCATCGAGCGTTACACGCTGCCGAATCTGTTGGCCGGCCGGTCGTTGATCCCGGAAATCATCCAGGACGAAGTGACGCCTGAACGCCTGGGCGGCGCTCTGCTCGCCTATCTCGAATCGCCCGAGGCCGTACGGGAACTCAAGTCCGAGTTTGCGGTGCTGAGCGGCGGAATCAGGCGTGGCGCCGACCGGCAGGCGGCTTCCGCGGTCCAGTCCCTATTGTCTGAATAGGCCGACTGGGCCGCGAGCCTCCGTCTCACCATTGAGCTTATTGGGTCATTCTGTTACTGTTCGCCTCATCCTGTGGTGCGGACTTCCGGGTGGGGTTCGATCGCCGGCATGGGCGTTGTCCCATCGGTATCCACTGATATCTGCTGACATTTCATCTGGCGTGTATTCATGACGAAGTTTGTATTTGTTACGGGTGGTGTGGTCTCCTCGTTGGGGAAGGGCATTGCCGCCGCCTCTTTGGGTGCCTTGCTCGAGGCTCGCGGCCTCAAAGTGACAATGATCAAACTCGATCCCTATATCAATGTGGATCCGGGAACCATGAGCCCGTTTCAGCACGGCGAGGTATTCGTGACGGCGGACGGTGCGGAGACCGACCTCGACCTCGGCCACTACGAACGTTTCATACGCACGACCATGGGCCGGCGCAACAACTACACGACCGGCAAGATTTACGAACAGGTCATTTCCAAGGAACGTCGCGGCGATTACCTCGGCGCGACCGTGCAGGTCATTCCGCATATCACCGACGAAATCAAGCGCAGCGTCAAGGCCGGTGCGGATGACGCCGACGTGGCCCTGGTCGAGATCGGCGGCACGGTCGGCGATATCGAGTCCTTGCCGTTCCTTGAAGCGATCCGTCAGATGGGCATCGAACTTGGCGACCACGAGGTGCTCTATATCCACCTCACGTTGGTGCCCTATATCGCCTCGGCCGGCGAGATCAAGACCAAGCCGACACAGCATTCCGTCAAGGAGTTGCTCTCGATCGGTATCCAGCCCGATATCCTGCTCTGCCGTTCCGAGCGGCCGTTGCCGGCCGACGAGCGGCGCAAGATCGCGCTGTTCACGAACGTCCGCGAACGGGCCGTGATCTCGGCCGAGGATACCGATTGCATCTATCGCATCCCGTTGTTGCTCCAGGCCCAAGGGTTGGACGATATCGTCCTCGAAGGACTCGGGATCGATGCGCCGCCCGCCGCGCTCGACGATTGGCGCGCGATCGTATCGGCCCAGGAGGAGTCCTCCGACGAGGTACGGATCGCGATCGTCGGCAAATACATCGAATTGACCGACGCCTACAAGTCGATCACCGAAGCCCTGACCCATGCCGGGCTGCGTCGCAAAACGCGTGTTCGCATGATCTACATCGACGCCGAGGAGATCGAGCGCAACGGCGCCGGCTGTCTCGCCACCGCCGATGCGATCCTGGTCCCGGGCGGGTTTGGAGCGCGCGGTGTCGAGGGCAAGATCGCCGCGATCCGTTATGCCCGCGAGAGCGGCGTTCCCTATCTCGGGATCTGCCTCGGCATGCAGCTGGCGGTCATCGAATTCGCCCGCAACGTGGCCGGATATCCCGAGGCCCACAGCTCCGAATTCAAGCGCGATACGCCGGACCCGGTCGTCGGCCTGGTCACGGAATGGACGACGGCCGACGGCCGCGTCGAACATCGCAGTCTCGAATCCGATCTCGGCGGCACGATGCGTCTCGGCGCCCAGCCTTGCCGCCTGGCGCCCGACACGCACGCCCGCGCTCTTTACGGCCGCGAGATCATCGAAGAACGCCATCGTCACCGCTACGAGGTCAATAACCGCTACGTGCCCGACCTCGAACGCGCCGGTCTGAAGATATCGGGCCGTTCGCTGGACAACGAACTCGTTGAGATGATTGAGATTCCGAGCCATCCCTGGTTCGTGGCGTCGCAGTTCCATCCCGAGTTCACCTCGAGCCCGCGGGATCCGCAGCCTCTGTTCCTGGGCTTCGTCGACGCCGCGCGTCTGCGTCACGGCTATCCCAAGCCGGAGGCCGCGTCATGAAACTCTGCGGCTTCGACGTCGGTATCGACCGGCCCATCTTCCTGATCGCGGGACCCTGTGTCATCGAAAGCGAGCAGCTTGCCCTCGACACGGCCGGCGCCCTCAAGGAAATGACGGACAAGCTTGGGATCCCGTTTATCTATAAGTCGTCGTTCGACAAGGCCAACCGTTCCTCCGGCAAGAGCTATCGCGGGCCCGGGATCGAGGCGGGACTGCGCATCCTTCAGAAGGTTCGCGACCAGATCGGGGTGCCGGTGGTGACCGATGTCCACGAGGATACGCCGCTTCCCGAAGTGGCCGAGGTCGTCGATGTCCTCCAGACGCCGGCCTTCCTGTGCCGTCAGACGAATTTTATTCAGAACGTCGCCCGGCAGGGTCTGCCCGTCAATATCAAGAAGGGCCAATTCCTTGCGCCCTGGGATATGAAGAACGTCGTCGACAAGGCCCGGGAGGCCGGCAACGACAAGATCATGGTTTGCGAGCGCGGTGTTTCTTTCGGATACAATACGCTGATTTCGGATATGCGGGGCCTCGCGGTCATGCGCGAATGCGATTGCCCCGTGGTGTTTGACGCCACCCATTCCGTCCAACAGCCCGGCGGGCAGGGAACGAGTTCCGGTGGCCAACGTGAATTTGTACCGGTGCTGGCCAGGGCGGCCTGCGCCGCGGGCGTGTCGGGATTGTTCATGGAGACCCATCCCGACCCCGAAAGGGCCCTGAGTGACGGGCCGAATGCCTGGCCGCTGCATTTGATGCAACGGCTTTTGGAGACCCTGAAGGAGATCGATCGGGTGGTAAAGACCGGCGGGTTCCTGGAGAGCGAACTTGCCTGATCGTCCGTTATGCGGAAACGGTCGGACTTCGTAAGGGTCACCATAATAAATCGGTAACATGCGACCGGCCCAGTTGTTGTAAAATGCCGGTCTTTTGGTCCGCACCGACGTTGAAAAACCGCGCTCCTGCGCGGTTTCGGCCGTTTGTGGATCCCCCTGGCCTTGAGCCGGTGCGCATGTGTTTGTGAAACGTGTACGTTCGCGTACACACAACAGTTGTGAGTTCATTATGACCAAGATCGTCGATGTAATCGGACGGGAGATCCTCGACTCGCGAGGCAATCCCACCGTCGAGGCGGATGTCGTCCTCGACAACGGTTGTCGCGGCCGTGCGGCCGTGCCTTCCGGGGCCTCCACCGGAACGCGTGAGGCCGTCGAACTGCGTGATGGCGACAAGGGACGTTTTTTGGGTAAGGGCGTGTTGAAGGCGGTCGGCCATGTCAACGGCGAGATCCGTGAACATCTGCTCGGCGCCGACGTGTTGGACCAGGCCGGTGTCGATCAGCGTCTGATCGCGCTCGACGGCACGTCCAACAAGGGCCGTCTCGGCGCCAACGCCATTCTCGCCGTGTCCCTGGCTGTGGCCCGCGCCGCCGCCCAGGCGCAGGGCCTGCCGCTGTTCCGCTATTTGGGTAAGGACGACGGCTACCTGATGCCGGTACCGATGATGAACGTCATCAACGGCGGCGTTCACGCGGCGAACAACGTCGACATGCAGGAGTTCATGATCATGCCGGTCGGCGCATCTTCGTTGTCCGAGGCCGTGCGCATGGGGGCCGAGACCTTCCATGCCTTGAAGAAGGTCCTGCATAGTCAGGGTTACAACACCGCGGTCGGCGACGAGGGCGGTTTTGCGCCCGATCTGCCGAGCAATGAAGCCGCGTTGCAGGTCATCATGACCGCGATCGGCGAGGCCGGCTACCGTCCGGGCGTGGACATCGCCATCGCACTCGATCCCGCCAGCAGCGAGTTCTATGTCGACGGCCGTTACGAACTCAAGTCCGAGAACAAGAGCCTGAGTTCGGAGGAGTTTACCGCGTACCTCGAGGATTGGGTGAACCGCTATCCGATCGTCTCCATCGAAGACGGCATGGCCGAGGACGATTGGGCCGGCTGGGCGCTACTGACGGAGCGTCTGGGCGAGCGCATTCAGCTCGTCGGCGACGATCTTTTCGTGACTAACACGGCCATCCTTGGCGAGGGTATCGAGAAGGGTATTGCCAATTCGAGCCTGGTCGAGGCCAATCAGATCGGTACCCTGACGGAGTCGCTGGCGGCGATCGAGATGGCGCATAAGTCCGGGTATACGGCCGTGGTCTCCCATCGTTCCGGCGAGACCGAGGATGCCTTTATCGCCGATCTCGCGGTTGCGACCGGTTGCGGTCAGATCAAGACCGGCTCGATGTCGCGGTCGGATCGCGTGGCCAAGTACAACCAGCTCATCCGGATCGAGGAAGCCCTCGGCTCGACGGCGCGATTCCCCGGCAGAGCGGCCTTCCGCTTGGCGGATTAAGGACGGACGGTCGAGGGGGTGCAGGTGCTGAAATTCCATGGCGGCCTGGGGTATGATCTAGAGCCATGGGAATCGGACTGAAACTCGTCATCGCGGCATTTCTGCTCCTGACCGTGGCGCTGCAGGTGCGGCTGTGGGGTACGGACGGCGGTTTGGGCTCCGTAAATCAACTCGAGCGTTTGGTCGACCGTCAGAGGCTCGACAATCAAAAGATGGCGGAGCGCAATCGACTCTTGATGGCTGAGGTCGAAGACCTCAGGCGCGGCAAGGACGCCATCGAGGAGCGCGCGCGCAGCGAACTCGGCATGATCGGAGAGGGCGAGCAGTTCTATCTGGCCATCGAGCGCCGTCAGTGACGGAAGCGCGTTTCTGGGCCATTGTGCCGGCGGCCGGCGTGGGCCGGCGCATGGGTGGCGAGATGCCCAAGCAGTATCTGCGTATCGGGGATCGCTGCATCCTCGAACACACCCTCGCAACCTTGGCGGCGTGCAGCCGCGTCTCCGGAATTTGCGTCGCGATCGCCGATGGTGACCCCTATTGGCCGACCCTTGCCATTCCCGACCGCTGGCGCGTCACGCTCGCCGCGGGCGGCGCCGAGCGGGCCAATTCCGTTTTGAATGCGCTTGAGGTCCTGCTCATGGGGCCCGCAGACCCACTCGATTGGGTGTTGGTCCATGATGCCGCGCGTCCCTGTTTGCGTCATGAGGATCTCGAACGCCTGATCGATGTGGCTTGCCGTCATCCGGTCGGGGGGATCCTGGCCCAACCCGTCGCCGATACGGTGAAACGTGTCTCTGCCACGGGCGATATCCTTGAGACCGTGAACCGTAACGGCCTTTGGTATGCTCAGACCCCGCAGATGTTCCATCTCGCTATGCTGCGGGACGCATTGGCTACCGGTTTGGGTGCCGGTTTCGGGTTGACCGATGAGGCCAGCGCCATGGAGCGGGCAGGCTGGACGCCGATCGTCGTGGAAGGGCATGCCGAAAACATCAAGATTACCTCCCCGCAGGACCTCGAACTCGCGCGTACCTACCTCACGCAGCGCGTTCGGGCATGAGTCAGACGGGCCGTGAATCGATAAGGAGTCGCTGAATATGTACAGATCGGGAATCGGGTACGACGCCCATCGGTTTGCAGAGGGAAGACCTCTGGTTCTGGGCGGGGTCGAGATCCCGTACAGTGAGGGAATGCTGGCGCATTCCGACGGTGACGTCGCCATTCATGCGCTGTGCGATGCGCTGCTCGGCGCGGCGGGGCAAGGCGATATCGGACGCCATTTTCCGGATACGGATCCTGAATTTCATCGCGTCGACAGCCGGATACTCCTGAGAGACGTGGTCGATCGCCTGCATGGCCTCGGCATGACGGTCGTCAACGTCGACTTGACGATCGTTGCCCAGAGACCCAAGCTTGCGCCCCACATATCGATCATGAAAGCGCGTCTGGCCGCCGATCTCAAGGTCTCGGCGGATCGCGTCAACGTCAAGGCGACCACGACCGAGGGCATGGGTTTCACGGGGCGGGGTGAGGGTATCTCGGCCTACGCGGTCGCCATGTTGAAGTGTTCGGAATAACGCCGGGCCCTAATCGTTCAAGTCTTTCAAGGCGGCCAGGTCGGTAATCCTGATCCGGCCGCGCTCGCGCACGATCCATCCTCTCGTCTCGAAGTCTTTCAGCAGCCGGCTGACCACCTCGCGGGCGGTGCCGAGTTCATTGGCCAGGGCCTGATGGGTCGTCAGGACGGCGTCGCCGTCCAGGGATTGCGCAAGCAGATGCTTCGCGAGTCGCCGATCCATGTCGCCGAAGGCGATCTCGTCGACGAGGGAGACAAGTTCGTTGAGTCCCGAATCGAGGGAACGGAAGATGTATCGTCTGAGCGCATCGGACTCCGCGATGGCGTTGTGCAACAGCTCCGAGGGGATGAAAGCGGCGACCGTGGCCGTTTCGGCGATGGCACCCGCCGGATGCGCATGTCCTCCGAGCACGCAGGAGGTATTCAACCGGCAGGTCCCGCCCGCCATTACATGATAGAGGGTAATTTCGTGTCCCTCGTCCGAGATGTGCTCGATTCTCACCCGCCCCTCCAGGACGATCACAAAGGAGGTGCAAGGGTCTCCTTCATAATAGAGTGGTTGGCCGGCCGCGAATTGGCGCACGTGAGCGGCCTCCGCCGCTTGCCTCCAGGCGGGGTCGTCGATCTCGCCCAGGCCGGGACAGCGCCTGAGCCAGTCCAGGGGAAGTTTGCCTCGAGTCAGAACAATTAGACCTCGATCCCGGGCCTTCCGTTGCGCCACATTTAAGAAAACGCCACTTCCGGCGGATATTCTATATGGAGAAGCGTATCACTGATTCGCCCAAACGGTTAAAGCTGCCTTCCCAATCGGCCGACTAGACGGTGAAATCAGATAACGCAGATCGAGTATTGTCCGCGCGCATTATTTGTCGTCGTGGACTCAATTCGTGGTTTTGGATGTTTTTGGATCCTTGTCACCGGTTAATGCGTCCCGAAACAGGTCAAGGGTTCAATAATCAAACATTAAGGAAACCGGTTGGGATGGCAGAGCGGATCGTGAAGATTGACGGCGTAGGTGACAACAAAAACAAATTTGGACATCAATCGAGCGGGGCAGGCGGAGACAATATGACCCAGGGTCAACAGGTTTCATACGAACGGGATCGTTTTTTGAACGAGATATCCCGTTGCCGCGCCTTGCCGAGTCCCCCCGTCTTGGCCAGCAAGATCATCGACATGGCCCAGGATCCGGCAATCAGCGTGAACGATGTCGCCAAGATTATCGGGCTGGATCCCGCCGTCAGCGCCAAACTGATCCGTATCGCCAATTCCGCGCTCTACTCGCGCCCCCGTAAGGTCGAGAATCTTCGCCAGGCCATCAATTTGTTCGGTCTCAACGGCGCCCTATCCATGGCGTTGACCTTTTCCGTCGTCGGCGAGCTGAAAGGCGGACAGAAGACCTCCGAGGATGGCTTGGACTATGCCCGTTACTGGCAGCGTTCCGTCGCCGCTGCGACCGCCTGCCAAGTCATCGGTCAGATGCTCGCAGTCGGCCGCCGTGAAGAACTCTTCCTGGCGGGCCTGCTACAGGATATCGGCATGCTCGCGATCGATTGCTGGTCCGAGGATTTTTACGAAGGTACCCGGTCGCTACAGCAGTCGCACTTCGAGATTCAGAAGTACGAAAGCGAGCGTTTGGGCATGGATCACGCCGAGGTCGGTGCGCATATCCTGAACAACTGGCAGTTCCCTGAGGTCCTGGTCAACGCGATCGCCGGCAGTCATCACCCGCTGGACGGCGTCGTCAACCAGGAGTTCATCACGGTTGCGAAGGTAATCGCGGTCGCGAGCGAGATCGCGGAGGTGTTCTGCCGTGGTCAGGACGAATCCGATCTCGAGGCGCTCTCCAGCCTGGTCTGGGATGCCCTGGCGCTTGATGGAACTTCTCTCTCCGGGATACTGGGCAGCGTCGCCGATGAGGTCGTACCGCTTGCCGAACTCTTCGAGATCGATCTCAGCAATAACTTCCTGCCGCGCGCCGTGGCGGAGTCCGCCAAAGAAGTCCTGATGTTGCGCAATATGCAATCCATTCAGGAAGCGACAATGCTCAAACAGGTCAACGTGCACCTGCAACGCAAGGCGCAGACCCTCGAGGAGGAAAACCGCCGCGACGCGTTGACCTGTCTTTATAATCGCGCGTATCTGGACAAGATCATTCAAGAGGAGTTCGAGAGCGCTCGCGAGAACAACTGGCCGCTGTCGATCGCCTTTATCGATCTGGATCACTTCAAGAGCGTCAATGATGAGCACGGTCACCAGATGGGTGATCAGGTGCTGCAGACTTCCGCCAAGCTGCTGATTCAGGCCACCCGTGGCAGCGACGTGGTGGCTCGTTATGGCGGCGAGGAGTTCGTGATCGTCATGCCGGGCACGGCCGAGGACGGTATGCGCGTCGTCTGCGAGCGCATTCTCAACGCCTTCAGGGACATGCATTATCACCCGCCGATCGGCGAAGAGAACTTCTTCGTAACTGCCTCGATCGGCATCTCTTCCTACAGCGAGTCCATGGAATTCAATTCCGCCGAAGAACTCCTGCGTGCCGCCGACAAGGCCGTATACGCCGCAAAGCTCTCCGGCCGCAATCGTATGGTATTCTACGATACCCGCTACAACGACTGACCCCGGTTTCCCTAGGGCCGGCCCGGCCGTTCGTTCGGGACGGGCGGCTCGCTTCGAGCCATATCAATATATTTAGGCGTCTTGTCGAACGCGTCGCGAACGCGGGGTCCGACAGGGGGCCGTTTGGAACCGGGTATCGGGAATGGCGATGCAAGCTCCGCGGAACGACGCATCTCGACGGGCGTACCTGTCGGCCATGGGCGTGCGCGTTTGGGTCCCACGCGAGGGACAAATTGTCGACGACATTCCTGCGGAAGACGCTTCTAAGGATCTGGTTTTTCGGAACGATTCCCCCACTCATAACGATGTCGTCGAGACCGTGCTTCCTCGAGATGCTGCGGCTTGGGAGACGCTACGGGACGAGGCGCTCGCCTGCCGCCGTTGCGCCCTGCATACGCAGCGTAAGCAGGTCGTGTTCGGCGTCGGTTCACCGAGCAGTGACTGGCTGATCGTCGGCGAGGCGCCCGGCGCGGAAGAGGATCGTCGCGGCGAACCCTTCGTCGGTCCCGCAGGACAGCTTCTCGATGCCATGCTGCATTCGATCGGCCTCGACAGGGAGCACGTCTATATCGCCAACGTCCTGAAGTGTCGTCCGCCCGGTAACCGCGACCCGGAGCCCGACGAAGTTGCGACCTGTAGCGGTTATCTGGATCGCCAGATCGATATCATCCGGCCCCGTATCATTCTCGCCGTGGGACGTTTCGCAGCCCAGCACCTGCTCGGCACGGATCGTTCGATCGGTGCCTTGAGAGGGCAGGTTTGGCCCTATGCCCGTACAGGCGCATCGTTGGTCGTGACCTATCATCCGTCCTATCTTTTGCGCAAACCGGGGGATAAGGCCAAGGCGTGGCATGACCTCTGTCTGGCCCGCGACGCCTACCGGAAGCAGGTCGCCGGGGTGTCCGCGGAAGCATAGCGTCGTAAAGGTATCCCATCCGGTATGAATTCGGTGCTCAACATCCGTGAGATGGACGTCGACGACGTCCCGTCGGTGGTTGCGATCGAACACCTCATGTACCCCTTCCCCTGGACCGAAGGCATCTTCCGCGATTGTCTGGCCGTCGGCTGCCAGGGCTACGTCGTCGAGTTCGAGGGCAGGGTTGTCGGTTACAGCGTGTTGAGCTCCGGCGCGGGCGAGGCCCATGTTCTGAATCTCTGCATCGACGCCCCCTATTCCGGTAGGGGTTATGGCCGAAGCTTGCTCGCTCACTGCCTGGACGTCATCAGTCGCCAGGACGTCTATCGCGTCTTTCTCGAGGTCAGGGTCAGCAATTACGTGGCAATCTCGCTTTACCATTCCATGGGTTTCAAACAGGTGGGACGACGGCGGGACTATTACCCGGACGTCGGTGGGCGGCGCGAGGATGCGCTGATGCTGGCGTTCGACATGAAAAACTACACTGGAGCGATTGAATGAGCGAGACACCTTCCCTGGCGGAGCTGCTGCCGCATTACGCGGAGCGCCTTGAGACCTCCGGGGTCTTCATGGGGCACGGGACCGATAACGCCTGGGATGAGGCCGCTTACCTGCTGCTGTGGGCGATGGGGCTGCCGGCCGATTCGCCGGAGGAGTCCTTCGCCGCCGTACCCGATCCGGAGCAGTTCGAGCGCATCGAGACGCTCATGCGGCGGCGTATCGAGGAGCGCGTGCCGGCGGCCTATTTGACCCATGAGGCGTGGTTCTGCGGTTTGCCGTTTTACGTCGATGAACGTGTCTTGGTCCCGCGTTCGCCGATCGCCGAGCTGATCGAATATCGCTTTTCGCCGTGGATCGGGTTCGATCGGGAGGTGTCTCGCGTGCTCGATATGTGCACCGGCAGCGGCTGCATTGCGATCGCCTGTGCCTATGCCTTCCCCGAGGCCTTTGTGGATGCCTCCGATATCTCGGAGGATGCCCTTGCCGTGACCAGGCGCAACATTGAAGACCACGGCGTGCAGGATCGGGTAACGCCCGTTCACGCCGATGTCTGGCAGGGGATCGAGGGGCGCTATGATTTGATCGTCAGCAATCCGCCCTATGTCAGCCACGAGGATGTTCAGGCGTTGCCGGAAGAGTATCATCGCGAGCCGGTCCTGGGGCTGGTCGCGGAAAATCGCGGCCTCGCGATCGTTGAGCGCATCCTGCAGGGCGCCGCGGCGCATCTGACCGACGACGGTGTCCTCGTTGTCGAGGTCGGTTTGTCCGAGGAGGCCCTGGTGGAGGCCTATCCCGAAGTGCCGTTTACCTGGCTGGAGTTCAGTTACGGCGGTAGCGGGGTTTTTCTGCTGACGGCCGAGGACGTCAGGCGGTTTTGGCCACAGCCCACCCCTTGAGGTGCGGGGAGCCCCGGCCCCCGTCGCCTATTTGCGTTTCTTGATGTCCACGTAGTCCCGCTGAGCGGCGCCGGTGTAGAGCTGGCGGGGACGACCGATGCGTTGTTCGGGATCGGAGATCATCTCCATCCATTGCGCAACCCAGCCCACGGTGCGGGCGATCGCGAACATGACCGTGAACATATTGGTGGGAATCTTCAGCGCGCGGTAAATAATGCCGGAATAGAAGTCGACGTTGGGGTAGAGCTTGCGTTCGATAAAGTAGTCTTCCTTGAGCGCGATTTCCTCGAGCCTGAGCGCGAGCTCGAAGAAGGGGTCGTTGGCGTCCCCGAATTTTGCGAGCACCTCGTGGCACATGTCGCGGATGATACGCGCCCGCGGGTCGTAGTTCTTGTAAACCCGGTGACCGAAACCCATGAGGCGGAAAGGATCGTTCTTGTCGCGGGCCTTTTCCAGGTATTTCGGGATATTCGAGACGTCGCCGATCTGATTGAGCATGTTCAGCACGGCCTCGTTGGCGCCGCCGTGGGCCGGACCCCATAGCGCCGTGATGCCGGAGGACACGCAGGCAAAGGGGTTGGCACCGGAACTGCCGGAAAGCCTGACGGTGGACGTGCTGGCGTTCTGTTCGTGGTCGACGTGCAGGATGAAGATCATGTCCAGGGCGCGTTCCGCGATCGGGTCGATCTCATAAGGTTCGGACGGCACCGAGAACATCATGTTCAGGAGATTGCCGCAGTAGCTCAGATCGTTGCGCGGATAGACGAAGGGTTCGCCGACCGAATGTTTGTAACTCGCCGCGGCGATGGTCGGCATCTTTGCTATCATGCGGTGGGCCGCGATCTCGCGATGCTCCGGATTGTGGATATCGGTGGAATCGTGGTAGAAAGCCGACAGCGAGCCTACCACGCCGACCAGGATCGCCATGGGATGGGCGTCGTGGTAAAAACCGTCGAAGAATCCCTTGAGGCTTTCGTTGATCATGCTGTGATGGCGCATGATGTACTCGAAATCCTTGAACTGTTTGCGCGTCGGCAGTTCGCCGTAGAGCTGCAGGTAGGCGACTTCGACAAAGGTGCTCTTTTCCGCCAGCTGATCGATTGGGTAACCGCGGTAGAGCAAGGTGCCGTTGTCGCCGTCAATAAAGGTTATATTGCTGCGGCAACTAGCCGTCGAGACGTAGCCCGGATCGTAGGTGAAATACCCTAACTCCTTGTAAAATTTACCGATATCGACGACGTCCGGGCCGTGAGTGCCCTGGTATATCGGCAATTCGATCTGTTTGCCGGTGGCGTTGTCGATGACGGTGACGGTCTTGGGCTGGGTCATAAGTTGCCTCGATGTAGACGATACCGATGCCAAGGGTAATACTGGCCTGCATGGCATGCAAGGGTGACGGTTCTCAATATGGCGATGAGACAGTCGATGAATAGGGCGTGGGGCTGAGCGCCCGCGGAGGAATCATATTAGCGCCGTTGAATATTTTTTCTTGCAAATGTTGAGCAAATGGTATAAATAGGCCAACTATGAGGGTAATGACAAGAAAATTTTGCTACCTCATAGGGTTGGCTATCCTTTCTCATGTTCTTCCTGCGGTGTCGGGAGAGCTGGAGGAGGTGCGCGGCTGGGCGGGGCCGACAGAGACCCGTATTGTCTTTGAGCTGACCACGATTCCCGATTATAGGATCTTCAGGTTGCACAAGCCCGAGCGGCTCGTTATCGACCTGAAGGACACCGAACTCAAGACGGCGATCGCGTTGCCCGTGGCGGACGACCGTTTCGTCGAGCGTGTTCGGAATTCTCGGCGCAATGCCCATGATCTCAGGGTAGTCTTAGACCTCAAGGCGCCGATCAACATTCACGACAGCGTACTCACCGCCAACGATGATCGTGATCGCCATCGTTTGGTTGTCGATCTCAGCGAAAAACGAACGGCGCTGACCGCCAAAGACGTGACTCCCCAAGGACATCGTGACGTCGTGATTGCGATCGATGCCGGGCACGGCGGCGTCGACCCCGGTGCCAAGGGATACAACGGCACCTATGAAAAGGACGTCGTGCTCGCCGTGGCCCGGCGTCTCGCAAGCCTCATTGCCAAAGAGCCGGGTATGAGACCCGTCCTGACCCGCGACGGCGACTATTTCATCACGCTACGCAAGCGCACCGCGATCGCGCGCGCGGCCAAGGCTGATTTGTTCATCTCGTTGCATGCGGATTCCTTCCACAACACGCGTGCCCGCGGCACCTCGATCTACGTCCTTTCCGAACACGGCGCCAGCGACGAAGCATCGCGTTGGCTGGCCCAGAAGGAAAACGAGGCGGATCTCGTCGGCGGCGTGAGCCTCGACGACAAGGACGATCTGTTGGCCTCGGTCCTGCTCGACATGTCTCAATCGGCTACCAACGTATCGAGTTTCGCGGCGGCAAACGACGTATTGCAGTCCGTAGGCGGGGTGGGACACATGCACAAGCGTCTCGTGCAGCAGGCCGGGTTCGTCGTGTTGAAGTCTCCCGATATCCCTTCCATGCTGATCGAGACGGCCTTCATCACCAATCCGGGTGACGAGAAACAGCTCAACAGTTCCGCTTTCCAGGAGCGGCTCGCCATGTCCATATTGAAGGGCATTCGCCAGTATTTCGTGAGCCATCCACTCGAGGGCACGGTCTATGCGGGGCGTAAGC
>WGNS01000082.1 GCA_016124415.1 Gammaproteobacteria bacterium
TGATCGATCCGCTCGATGCGAAGCGTATGGGTGAGGTCATTCTCGACGCCTTGAGCAACCTGGCCCGCTGGCGGCGCTGGTCTAAATCGGGAATTCAGGGGGTTCGCCGTCATTTCACCTGGGATGGTCACGCGCATACCTACGTCCGTGAAATCCTGAAGCTGCTGCCCCGGCGAAGGAAGGGCAAGGCGGCCGAAAGTGGACTCCGAACGCGGGTAAAGGGGCGTTTGGCCACCGCGGACAGGATCCTTGTCTGCGATGTCGATCATACCCTGATCGGCGACGATGAAGCCCTGCTGGCCTTCGTGAAGCGTATCAGAAAGGCGGGTAACCGCCTGGCGTTCGGTGTCGTGAGCGGACGCCAATTGGACAGCACCCGTTCCGTTCTGCGCCGCAACAGGGTTCCGGAACCCGATTTTTACATCTGCGCCACGGGGACCGAGATTTACTACGCGCCGATGTATTTGTCCGACGATGTCTGGAGGCGAACCATCGACTCTCTTTGGGAGCCGGATCGCATCCATGCCGCCCTGGACGGAATTCCGGGGCTCAAAGTGCAACAGGCCAAAGATCAGTCACCCTTTAAAATCAGCTACTTCCTGGAGGGGTCTGAACCACCTTCTGAGGCCAGGATCAAGCGGATGCTCAGAAAGCAGGACGTGCATGTCGAGGTCGTGATTTCACACGGCTACTATCTCGATATCCTGCCGGTTCGGGCCTCCAAGGGCGCGGCGCTGCGTTTCGTCGCCGACAAGTGGGGTATTCCGGTGGAGCACATCCTGGCCGCCGGAGACTCGGGGAACGATGAGGACATGTTGGCCGGCGAGACGCTCGGAGTCGTGGTCGGCAACCACAGTGCCGAACTCGAGGTTCTGCGAGGGCGTGAACGGATCTATTTCGCCGAGGGCGAATACGCCGCCGGTATTCTCGAGGCCATGGATTACTACGATTTTCTGGGGTCGCCCAGAGATCCAGATGCGGAGGCGTGATCATGCCGGATGCCTTGAAAGACTTTATCGAAGACCATCGGGATGCCTGCTACACGCTGCTGCGGCGCTATACCGGACTGAAACGTCCATTCCTGTTGCGCTCCGATATTCAGGATATCTTCAGCGGGTTCTGCATGGAGGAGGGTGGGGCCATCGTCCGCGACAGCGTTCTCGCGGAAATCATCGGCGCCGCCCAGGAGGCTGCCGTAGATGGGCCCTGGTTCTACCTCGCGGCACGGCCGCGCATCGCGCGCATGAAGTTGTACCGCATTCATGTCGAGTCGCTCGATGTCGAGTACCTGACACCCAGTCAGTATCTGGCGTGCAAGGAACGTCTCGTGACCGGTCAGAGTGACAACGGGCGCGTGCTCGAATTCGACATCGGTCCGTTCAATCGCGAGTTTCCGAAGCTCAAGGAGGCGCGTTCGATCGGGCGCGGAGTCGAATTCCTTAACAGGCGCTTGTCGAGCGAACTCTTTTTGGACAAGGGAAAGGGTGTCCAATCCCTGGTTGACTTCCTGCGTGTCCACCACTGCCGAGGCCGGCAGCTCATGGTCAACGCCCGGATCGATTCGATCAGTGCCCTGAGGCAGGGCCTGCGCAAGGCCGAACAGTTCCTCGACGGGCAGCCTCAGGACGCGACTTGGGACGTCGTGGGCCAATCCTTGACGAACTACGGTTTCGAGCCCGGTTGGGGACAGACGGTCGCCCGCATGCGGGAGACCTTTTCCCTGCTCGTCGATATCCTCGAGGCGCCGGATCCCGCCGAGATCGAGCGTTTTCTGAGCCGGGTGCCGATGATTTTCAGTCTCGTCATCGTTTCGCCGCACGGTTATTTCGCTCAGGACGGTGTTCTGGGTATGCCGGACACGGGCGGACAGGTCGTCTACATTCTCGATCAAGTACGCGCGCTGGAACAGGAAATGCGCTTGTCGATCGCCGAGCAGGGGCTCGATATCGAGCCTCAGATCCTGGTCGTGACGCGGTTGATTCCGGAAGCCGGCGATACCACCTGCAATCAGCGTATCGAGGCGATTACGGGTACCGGAAACGCGCGCATACTGCGCGTGCCGTTCAGGCGTCCGAACGGCGAGGTGCTGCCGCATTGGGTGTCGCGTTTCGAGGTCTGGCCCTATCTGGAAGGATTCGCTGCCGAGGTGCAAAAGGAGGTCGTGGCCGAACTTGCCGGTCGCCCGGATCTTATCATCGGCAATTATTCGGACGGCAATCTCGTAGCGACGCTGCTGGCGCAGGAGCTCCAGGTCACTCAGTGTACGATCGCCCATGCGCTCGAAAAATCCAAGTACCTGATGTCGGACCTCTACTGGCAGGACAACGACGCTCAATACCATTTCGCCTGTCAGTTCACGGCTGACCTGATCGCCATGAACGCATCCGATTTCATCATTACGAGCACATATCAGGAGATCGCCGGCAACGCGCACAGCCTCGGTCAGTACGAGAGCTACAGCAATTTCACCCTGCCCGGACTCTATCGCGTCGTCGACGGCATCGACATGTACGACCCGAAGTTCAATATCGTGTCTCCGGGCGCCGACGAGCGCATCTATTTTCCCTATCACGCACATGATCGACGCCTGTCGGCCCTTCATGACGAGATCTCCGAACTCGTATTCGGCGGCGCGGGCAGGGACGATGCGCGCGGATGTTTGACGGATCGGGATAAGCCCATTATCTTCAGCATGGCCCGTTTGGATCGCATAAAAAACATAACGGGTCTCATGGAGTGGTACGGCCGTTCGCCCGAGTTGCGCTCGGCGGCCAACCTGTTGCTCATCGCCGGCCACGTGGCCGAGGAGCGTTCGAGCGACCGCGAGGAGCAGGCCCAGATCGCCAGAATGCACTCGCTCATGAGCGAGTACGAACTCGATGGCCAGGTGCGCTGGCTCGGCATTCATTTGGAAAAGGCCATGGCGGGCGAGCTTTATCGCTTCATTGCCGACCGCAAGGGGGTGTTTGTGCAGCCGGCCTTGTTCGAGGCCTTCGGTCTTACGGTCGTGGAGGCCATGGCCACCGGGTTGCCGACCTTCGCAACGCGTTACGGCGGCCCTCTGGAGATCATTGAGGACGGGTTGTCGGGGTTTCACATCGATCCGAACCATGGTGACGAGGCGGCCGCCAAACTGGCTGCGTTCTTCGCTCAGGCGGGCCAGGATCCGGAATATTGGGGAAAGATTTCCGAAGCGTCCCTGGCTCGTATCGAAAGCCGTTATACCTGGCGGCTCTATGCGCGGCGCATGATGATGTTGTCGCGCGTTTATGGGTTTTGGAAATATGTGACGAATCTGGAGCGCGCCGAGACGCGCCGTTACCTGGAGATGTTTTATCACCTCCAGTTCAGGCTGCTGGCCCAGGCCATTGGCCCGTGATGCCGGGGAAGACAAGGGATATAGCGTGAATTGCGAATTACAAGGGGAACTCCATGTCTGAACATCGCGACCTGACGATCCATGGCCAGTGGTCATCGCGCTGGACCTTCGTCCTGGCCGCGGCGGGATCGGCCGTCGGTCTCGGTAATATCTGGAAGTTTCCGTACATCACGGGCGAGAACGGCGGCGGCGCCTTCGTCCTCGTCTATCTCGTCTGCATCGCCTTGATCGGTTTGCCGATCATGATGGCCGAGATCATGATCGGCCGCCGCGGTCGCCACAGCCCGATCAACACCATGCGCATCCTGTCGCAGAAGGAAGGCGCCAGTCCGCACTGGAAATACATCGGCTGGATGGGCGTCATCGCCGGTTTTCTGATTTTGTCCTATTACAGCGTCATCGCCGGCTGGGCGCTGGCCTATGTCTTCCGCGCCGCCGGCGGTATGTTCACCGGGGCGTCGGCGGAGCAGGTCGGGACCATCTTCTCCACCCTGACCGACAGTTCCGAAAGGCTGCTGGCGTGGCACACCTTGTTCATGGTCATGACCATGATCGTCGTCGCCCGCGGCGTCAAGAGCGGCCTCGAACAGGCTGTACGGTTCCTGATGCCGGCGCTTTTCGTGATCCTCATTCTGCTTGTCGGTTACGCTATGACGACCGACAGCTTCATGCGCGGGCTGCACTTCCTGTTCGATCCCGATTTCAGCAAGATCACGGGCGCGGGCATTTTGATCGCCATGGGGCACGCCTTTTTTACGTTGAGCCTGGGCATGGGCGCGATCATGGTCTACGGATCGTACATGCCGCAGAACGCTTCGATCGCCTCGACCTCGTTGATTATCGTCGGTGCGGATACGCTGGTCGCCCTCTTGGCCGGTATGGCGATCTTTCCCGTCGTATTCGCCAACGGCCTTGAGCCCAGTTCCGGGCCCGGATTGATCTTCCAGACGTTGCCCGTCGCCTTCGGCCAGATGCCGGGCGGCAGCTTCTTCGGTACGCTGTTCTTCATCCTGCTGGTCTTTGCCGCCTGGACCTCGTCGATCTCGCTGATCGAACCGGCCGTGGCGTGGCTCGTCGAGAACCACGGCATGTCGCGCGTTTCGGCATCGGTATGGGCCGGCGCCGCCGCTTGGTTGGTCGGTCTCGGTACGGTGTTTTCGTTCAACGAGTGGAGCGACGTCACGCTGTTCGGCAAACACTTTTTCGATTTGCTCGATTTCCTGACTGCGAATATCATGCTGCCGCTCGGCGGGCTGTTAATCGCGATCTACGCTGCCTGGGTCATGACACGCGAGGTCAGTCGCGACGAACTCGCGATGGAGCGTCCGGTGTTGTTCGGCCTATGGCGTGCCTGTATCCGATACGTCGCCCCGGCCGCCGTGACCATCGTGTTCCTGAACGCTATCGGCGTTTTGGGGGGCTGATGACCAGGGTGTCCAGATCCGCCGTGGTGCCTTTTAGCCCGGCCAAGATGTATCGCCTCGTCAACGCGATTGATACCTATCCCCGGTTTCTTCCGGCTTGCCATGACGCCAAGATCTGGAGTCAGAGCGAGGACGAGATCAAGGCCAGTCTGACGTTGCAAAAGGGGCCGCTCAAGATGAGTTTCACGACGCGGAATCGCTTGAGCCCCGACAAGCGCATCGACATGAAGCTCGAGGACGGGCCGTTCAAGCGTCTGGATGGCGTATGGTCGTTTGAGCCTATAGGCGAGAAAGGGGGCGAGGGCGGTTGTGTCGTGACGTTCGAACTCGATTATGAATTTACCAGCCGTCTGCTCAAGGCTACGGCGGGGAAACTGTTCGAGCCGCTGGCCGGCTCATTGGTCGATGCCTTTTGTCGCAGAGCGAGGCAGGTGTATGGTTAGCGGTGATCGAATTGAGGTGGAAGTCGCGTACGCGACGCCCGACAAACAGCTCATCTTGCCCGTCAGCGTCGCCGAGGGCGCGACGGTCATGGATGCGATCAAGCATTCGGGGATCAACGAGCATTTCCCCGAGATCGTCGACGTGGACGATCTCAAGATCGGTGTGTTCGGTAAAATCTGCAAGGCCGACCGGGTGCTACAGGCCGGAGACCGGGTTGAGATCTACCGCCAGCTCATTGCCGACCCCAAGGAAGTGCGCAAGCAACGCGCCGCCGAGGGCAAGCGCATGAAGAAGGGCGGCGGAGACGTCGAGGCTGCGGAGGAATAGGGTGGTAAACGGCGCCGTTATCGGGTTTCGCCTTCGGCGCCCCGCGTGTCATCCTTCCGGATAGCGCTCAGCTTGTCGCCGTCGAACAGCAGGATGATATGCTTGCTGGTCGTACCCTCAGTGCTGGATTTGAGGCTGTAGATATAATCCCAGCGATCAGGGTGGAATGGATCCTGGATCGGGGCGTCCCCGAGCAGAAAGATGACCTGTTCCTTGGTCATGCCGGTTTTCAGGCGGTCGAGGTTTTCCTGCTCCATGACGGTTCCCTGCTGGATGTCGATGCGGTGAATCGTGCAGGCGGTCAAGGCGGGGAACAGAAAAATGCAGAAAAGGATCGATGCGCTATAATTGAGTATTCTCATCAGGAATTCGGTAACCGTTAGAAGATGCCTAAGACTACTACAAACATGCCATCACCGACTACGGACAAATCCGATCCGGACGTCGACCTGAAACGCGTCGGACTCAAGGTCACGCACCCGCGGTTACGCATCCTCCGTTTGCTCGAGGAGGCCGAAAACCATCATCTCTCCGCCGAGGACGTCTACCGCATGCTGGTCGAGGATGGCGACGACGCCGGGATTCCTATCGCTACCGTCTATCGGGTCCTGACGCAATTCGAGGCGGCGGGACTGATCGTTCGCCACAATTTCGGCGATGGGGCTTCATGTTACGAACTCGACCACGGCGAGCATCACGATCACATCCTCTGTGTCTCCTGCGGCAGGGTCGACGAGTTCGTCGACCAGCATATCGAAAAGCACCAGCGCGAGGTTGCCGAACGCATGGGGTACGAGATCACCGATCACGCGCTGTATATTTATGGGATCTGCGCCGATTGCCGGGATAAGGCGGCGGACCGGAGGTAGGCGCGCTTAAGGGCGTCGGCCCCGTTCCTCTTTGTGCTATAATTTTTCCTAATCCCGGCGCGCTACACCGGGCTTTTCATATAGCATCTCAGGAGATCGTTCCGTGATTACCAGAAAGACGGCTTTTCTCTTTTGGCTCGCCCTTTTTCTCGTCGTCGGTGCGCGGGCGATGCCGAATGCCTCGGCACCGGCCGTAGGCATTCGATGTATGAGTAATCTGGCTTCGTGCGAACAACTGCGTGAGCGGCGCGCTCTTTATCCTGAGATCACGGCGGCGACACGGCACGGTACGGAATAGAGCTCGCGTGAGAATCGTATCGGTCAACGTCAACGGCATTCGTTCCGCCGCCCGCAAAGGCTTCTTCGACTGGATCAAGGCCCAGGACGCCGACGTCGTCTGTATCCAGGAGATCAAGGCCAAGCAGCACCAGATTACCGACGAGTTATTTTCCCCCAAAGGCTACCACTGCTTCTACCATGAGGCCGAAAAGCCCGGTTACAGCGGTGTAGCTGTCTATAGCCGGCACGTGCCCGATCGGGTTGTCTACGGTTTCGGCTGGCCGGATTTCGATGCGGAAGGCCGCTATCTGCAGCTCGATTTCGGCGAACTTTCGGTCGCCTCCCTGTACATGCCCTCCGGTTCCAGCAGTGAAGACCGCCAGGCCGTCAAATACGATCTCATGGACCGGTTTCGCCCGGTGCTTGCGGATATGGCGGGGTCAGGTCGGTCCTATGTCATATGCGGTGACTGGAATATCGCCCACAAAAAAATAGACATCAAGAACTGGCGGGGCAATCAGAAGAACTCGGGCTTTCTGCCGGAGGAACGCGCCTGGATGGACGACCTCTTCGACAACATCGGCATGGTGGACGCCTTTCGGGTCGTCAATCAGAACGCGGACGAATACACCTGGTGGTCGAACCGCGGCCAAGCCTGGACCAAGAACGTCGGCTGGCGCATCGATTATCAGGTCGTGACGCCGGACTTGCGAAGCGACGTCATGGGCGCCTCGATCTATCGAGACGAACGTTTTTCCGATCATGCACCGTTGATCATCGACTACGACAGGTCTATCCGGACCAATCCCTAAAGAGCGTTCTATTTGACCTCGGCCGCCCCCTCGCCGCGAGGATCGCTGGCGGCGAGCAGGCGTTTTCGCTCCTTGTCCCACATGACGACCTGCATGTTGCCGTAAGTGCGACTCATGGCCTTGAGTACGTGACCACGTTTTTTCAAGTCCTCAACGACTTCGGTACTCAAGGCGCCGGGTTCGTAGCCGACCTGATCGGGCACGAACTGGTGGTGGAAGCGGGGGACGGCGACCATCGAGTTCGGCGTACCGCCTGCCGCGTAGTCCAGCGTCGCGAGCAGGACCATCGTGATGATATGGCTGCCGCCGGGGGTGCCGAGTACGACGATGCCGCGGTCATCCTCGAGGAAGGTGGGCGTCATGCTGGACAGCGGCCGTTTCCCCGCAGCGATCGCGTTGGCCTCGGAGCCGATCAGGCCATAGACGTTGGGTACGCCGGGCTTGGCCGAGAAATCATCCATTTCGTCGTTCAGGATGACGCCGGTACCTTCGGCTACGAGACACGAACCGAACGGGTAGTTGATCGACATGGTGGCCGCGACCCGGTTGCCGTCTCCGTCGATGATCGAGAAATGGGTCGTGTTGTGCGCTTCCGGCTGTTCGCCCAGATTGTAGCCGGGAAGACTTGCGCTTGCTGTCGCACGGTCCATACGGATCGATTGGGCCAATCCCCGTCCATAGTAGGGATTGATCAGCAGCGAGATCGGCATATCCGCGACAAAATCCGGGTCGCCGAGGTATTCGGCCCGGTCGCGATAGGCGCGGCGCATGGCCTCGACGATCAGATGATCCCGGTCGCCTGCCGACAGCTTTTCGAGATCGTAACCGGACAGAATATTGAGCATGGTCAGCAGTCCGACGCCGCCGGAAGACGGGGGCGAGGCCGTCGTGATCTTCATTCCCTGGAATTCACCCCAGAGCGGCGGCCGCACGCTGACGGAGTAATCCTTGAGGTCGTCCAGGGTCCAGAGGCCGCCGTTTGCCCTGACCGCGTCGACAAGCCGTTTGGCGACATCGCCCGAGTAGAATCCGTCGGCGCCGTTCTTGGCGACGGCCTCGAGCGTATTCGCGAGATCCGGCTGTTTGAGCACAAAGCCCTCACCAGGCGCCTCGCCACGGTCGAGCAGATGACCGGAAGACTCGAAGCGTTTTAGAACCGGCAGGCGAAATCGGGCCAGGCGCAGGTAGTGGTCGCCCACCCGAAACCCTTCACGGGCCAGTTTGATGGCCGGCGCGAGGTCTTGGGCCAAGGACAATTTGCCGTAGTGTTTGGCGATGAAATCGAGGGCGGCCACGGTGCCGGGAACACCCGCCGCCAACGCGCCATCGACCGAAGCATTGGGAACCACTTGGCCGTCCTTGTCGAGATACATGTCGCGGGAGGCGGCTTGCGGGGCCTTCTCTCGGCCGTCGACCATGAGTTCGATGCCGTCCTGGCGGTGAATCAGCCAAAAGCCGCCGCCGCCGAGCCCCGAACTCGCGGGCTCGACCACGGCTAACGCGGCGCTGACGGCCACGGCTGCGTCGAAGGCATTGCCGCCGGCGGCAAGGACCTCGTGTCCGGCGGCCGTGGCGAGCGGATGGGCGCTGGCGATCGCGGCCTCGTGGGCCTTGACCGCCGGCACCTGCAACAGCAGGATCAGGAGCCAGGAAATCCGATACGGCGTCCTTTGCCCGTTATGAATCATCCCTGTCGTATCGTTCGTGGATTTCTAGACGTCACGCATCAATTGCCCATGAGGCGATGATACTTTTCCATGAGCTCGTCTTCGCTTTCCTCGTGATCCGGGTCCTTGGGGATGCAGTCGACGGGACAGACTTCTACACACTGCGGGACATCGAAATGACCTACGCACTCGGTGCAAAGATCGGGGTTGATCTCATAGATCTCCTCGCCCTGATAGATTGCACCGTTGGGGCATTCGGGTTCACAGACATCGCAGTTGATGCATTCATCGGTAATGATTAGTGCCATAGACGTTTCTTTCCGTACTCTTAGGTTGGTTTTCAGGGTGCTGCTTAATCGTCCCGACCGGCCAGACGCGCAACGAGCGCCGTCTGAACGTCATGATGGACGAATTCGCCGATATCCCCGCCGAGCGAAGCGATCTCCCGGACCAGGCTCGAGGAGATATATTCGAATTGCTCCGAAGGCGTAAGATAAAGGGTCTCGATGTCGCGCGCCAGTCTACGGTTCATTCGCGACAGTTGGAATTCGTATTCGAAATCGGATACGGCCCTGAGGCCGCGGATGATGACCTGAGCGCCGCGCTGCTTCGCGTAGTCCACCAGCAGGTTATCGAAACCGGCCACTTCGACGCCGGAAAAGGATGCCAGGGCGGTCCGCGCCAGTTCGATCCGTTCCTCCCAGGAAAACACGGGTGTCTTGGAGGGACTGGCGGCTACGCCGACGATGACGTGATCGAACAGGCGCGCGGCCCTGCCGACGATGTCGGCATGGCCCAGCGTGATCGGGTCGAACGTCCCCGGGTAGATGGCCGTAATCTGCGTCATGTCTTTGCTTGTCTCCGGGCCAGCCTGTAACACACTTGGCCGGCCTTTTTCTCTCTGTAGTAGGACCAGTTTTCCGGTAGTTGGGGCGGCTCATGGTCGGCCGCGTCCTCAAGGTAGATCCATGCCTCATCCGAGAGTAA
>WGNS01000080.1 GCA_016124415.1 Gammaproteobacteria bacterium
GGATAGGTCTGTTCAGAGTCAGTCGAATTCTGATAAAAGAGATCAAACATTCTAAAAGCACAGGCACAATTGGTACGATGTGATTCAGAAAATAATGGACCGGCGGCGGAATGCCGCGTTTTTAGAGGTCCCCTTAAATGATGATCCGATTTCTCTGATTTACTTTGGCTTGGCATCGGCCTTGGGACGTTCATGACAGAAAGGAAGGGACGGTCTATGAGATACGAGGAAAACGGATACGCGATTATATCGGTGATATCCGATACCGACGGCGACGAGGGAAAACCGATCGTTCATTGTTTCAAGACAACGGAATGGGAGGCGCATGCCGCGGAACGTGTTGCCGAAGAACTGCCCGAGCGTCTCCGGGAAGGGCTCAGGATCGTACCCGCCAGAATCTCTTTCGAACTGGATACCTAGGGCCCGTTCGCTCAGTACCAAAGTGAAAGGTAGAGCTGGAATACGTCCGCGCTGAAGTGATACAGCGGCTCCAGCCCCGCCGACGCGCCGCTTTGGGTGATGTCGCGGAAATTGTCGTAACGGAAGCGAATATGATCATAGGAGAGATTGAGGCTGCCGCGATCCACGAATGCCCAGTCCTTGGGCTTGATTTCATAACTGATCGATAACCCGACGGTCTGGTTGTTGAACCGGCTCAGCTCCTTGTCCCGAGCCAAGAAGTTCTGAGACTGGCGGTACGGAAAAAGGTCGCTGTAGAAATCGGCATCGCCCTGCTTATAGTAGCGATACCGGACGTCGAACATCCAATTGTCGCGGTAAGGATGCGTGTACCCCAAGGCTACGTTGTTTGAGCGAACGCCCCAGCTATCGGTGAAATATCGGTATTCGCCGAGTACCGATGCCCGGTAGGGCAGATGGTAGCGCGTATGCAGCGCCACGGCATTGCTCGTATGCGTGCGTGGGTAAACTTCGGATTCGAAGCTGTATCCCGTGGCGCTGGTCGCGTCCAGGTAGCGAACGGAGCGGTACGGGTTGTTGAGGAATCCCTCGTCGGTAACGGTCTCGAAATTGAGCGCCATGACGAGGTCTCGCGTCAGAATCTGACTGATGCCGATACGGTAGCTCTGCCGGTTGGCCGTTTCGGCGAAGATCGGGTCGCCGTTCTTGCCGATCTGGTCCCATCCCCGCACGTAGCCCATGCTGACGGTGGTCAAATCGCCGAACATGTCCTGGCTTAGATTGAAGGAGGCGGTCTTGGCGTTGAAATCGTTTTCGTCGCTGGTCGTGTAGTTCAAGCTCATGATGGTCTTGTTCAGCAGGAAGTCCCCGCCGACGCTCTTTTCGATCCTCTTTTCCTTATAGGGACTGGCCGAGCTCACCGCGTCGATCGAGGCGCTGCTGATCGCATCCACATAGTAATTGGCCGTCAGGGAACTCTTGCCGCCGAACATCTTTCGCCACAGGATCGACGGACCGTTGACCTCCACGCCACCGCCCGTATAGGAGTGATACAGCGCGTCCAGTCGGTCCTCCGGCAGCACTGCGGCGACCAGGAACGGTGTCAACAGAACCTGCAGCGCGAGCAGCGCGATCGACAAACGCCGTTTGGCGCCCCATTTAATTGCAGCCACACCCTCCCCCTTGGCTGCCTTCGGCGCCGCGCGCGCCTTCCCGGGCCTCATAGACGTGATTGATGTATGCCGTGGAGACCGGGTCTCTGCTGAACTGCATGATCGGATCCGCGAGATGGCTGCGCTCGTAAGGTTTCACCCACGGTTTGACGTCGCAACCGCACGCCGATACGGCCAATAGGAGAAAACAGACGCTTCGCATGATGCGGTCCCGCACCGGATTACTCCCCCACCAGGGTCTTGATCTCGCGGTCGTAGTCGTTTTCATAGCCCGGCATGTAGCCGAGATGCTCGAACCGCATATTGCCGTCCCGATCGACAAGTATCGTGCTCGGCATCGCCTCGATGCCGTAGGTATCGGAGATCCGGTTATCGCTGTCGAACAATACCGGGAAATTCACCGGGACATCTTTCAGCATCTTCAACGCGTCTCCGGACGTATCCTCGACGTTCACGGCCAGGATGGTGAACCCCATCGCCTGATAGCGCTGGTAAAGCTGCTCCAACAACGGCATTTCCTGTCGGCAGGGGCCGCACCAGGAGGCCCAGAAATTGAGCATGACGACCTGCCCGCGATATTCGCTAAGCTTCAGGTTCTTGCCGCTTCGGCTTTTGAGCGTGAAGTCGGGAGCCGCTCCGGAAATCTGTTCCGCGTGGACGCTGCCCGTCACCAGTCCGAACACGACCAGTAGTCCCATCCGAATCGTTCGTGTCAAATAGTCGCAAACCATAATTCGTCTCACCATTCAAGAAATAATAAAACAAAAATAATGACTTAAAAGAAAATGCTCAGGCCGCCGCTGATTTCGATATTGTGCGTGGTCTTGTTCTCGCCCAACAGGTCCATATTGAACAGGTGGTCGCGCATGTCCAGATGCACGGCGAGCCAATCGTTGGCCAACAGTCGGTACCCCGTCCCAAGGTTGACGGTGAATCGTTGGTTGCCGGCAAAATCCGTACTGCCCACGCCGGCCACGACGTAGAAGTCGGATGTAAATCCCAGGCCCTCGCCGAGGTAAGTCTCGCCGGGCAACAGGTTATAGCCGAGCGAGACGTCGTAATACCCCAACTTGCGCTCGCTGTCGGTCAAAAGCCGGGCGCCGCCACTCAGCTTTTCGTAGCTGGTCTCGCCGACTTCGGTATGTCCGTACGTGCCCTCCACGAACAGGCCCGGCGTAACGTGGTAGGCCAGCCTGGCCCCATAAACTGCCTGCGTGCCGAAGTCCTCCACGCTCATGATGCCCATGAAGATACCCGGTTCAAAATCTTCCGTATCGATCCTGGGAATCACGATCTCGCGTCGATCCACCTGAGGGTTGATGATTTGATCGGTCGCGCCCCATGCCGAGATCGTCGTCAGACTCGCCAGGACGAACATCCATCCTTTCAATAGAAAAATGCGAAACCGGCACGCCATTCGTCAATTTCCTTGTTATCGTCACTTTGGGCAAAGATGACGCTGTTTCTGTATTCGGCGCGGAAGATGAATCTGCGCCCCATATAAACCTTGAACCCAACCCCGACGTGGCTGATCTGATCCCGGCTGTCGTTCGATGCAACCACCGTCTTGCGTGCGTGCGTATCGATCACGCCGGTGCCCAACAGGAAAAAAGGCGATGCCCGCCAGTCGTCGAACGGCTGCGCCACGAGGTCGAAATTGAACATCAGACTATCGGAAAAGTCGCCCAGGATCTGAGCGAGGGACAACTCCGCGGACAGGTTGGGATTGAAGGCGTAGCCCGTATAAAGCGATATCAGATTGCTGCCCTCGAAATTCCCCGTCAATACGCCCGCTTCCCAGTTGCGGCCCACAAAGTTTTCCTGAGAAGCCTCCCGAACGCTGAATTTTTCGCCGGGAGCCACCAGGGTCTGTTCGAGCCGGGCGCGGGGAACCCAACCTTCCACATTCTTTTCGGTGCGGATCTTGAACCAACCGGTTCGCTGTTTCAGTACCTCGATCTTTTCGCCCCGCGCCACGACATGGAATACCGAATAGGCCTCTCCGGGTCCGACGTGCAGTTCCAGATAGGGTTCGGCCACTTCGACACGCAAATGCCGATCTTCCGCTGATGCGGAAATGGGCAGAGCGTTCAAGATGAGCGCCATGAAGGCCGTCAACGCGCGCAGAAACGCGCACCCCGTGCACAGGATCACCCTCCCCCCCTTTCGCGTTTTCGACATGCGCGTCAGCCCTGCGGGACGGCAAAAGGGTCATTGTAGTATTGGGCGCCCATGTCCAACCACTCGGAAATCAACCGCAATTCCGCGGGGTCGAGGCGTCCGGCGTGGCTGCCGGCCAGTGCGAACAAATCGAAAAATCGGCTGCTGGCGCGGGCGCCCCCGACCGACAGCACGGGGTTGACGGTCACGGTGGTCATGACCGGGATGGGGTTGCCCAGAGAATCCAGCACGATATTGCCGTTCGCATCCGTCTGGTAGATCGGATTTCCGTTGCCGTCCGTGGCTTGAACCAGGCGGTCCTGCAGCGCTCCCATGACGATTTCCTGCGCGTTGTCGCTGAACAGCAGTTCACGATACGAAGTGAAGTGCGCGGGTTGCTCCGTAGAGGCGCCGTCGCTGAGATCCAGTTGACCGGCCGGTACCTGCACCTGGCCCATACCGTCGCGCGGGGCGTGACAAGACTGGCAACTGTCGGCGCCGCGGTCGCGAGCCCATAAGGGATGGACGTGCGTTTCGTAATTGATCACGATGCGGCAACGGCTGTTCCATGCCGACTGGCAGTCCGACGATACCGGCGCGGGCGTTGCCAGATCGCCGTAGCGATAGGCCATCGGTGCATCCTTGGGCCGGCCCGCCGATACGGCGTCGGTCCAGACATCGTCGAAGACCAGGTCGACGCTCGGGTTCAGCGCCGTGGCGTTGAGTCTCGTTCGGGTTTCCGCCATGTCCTCGCCCATATCCGCGAACAGTGCCGGGTCGGTGTTCGGGAACGGCAAGCCGGTCGTGACGGCGCCCGAGTTGAGCGCAGGCCCCTGCCCCGACGGGGATCCATGAGGCAGCGTGCTGCTGCGCGCATGACATCCGTTACAGCTCAGGGTCTCTCCGGGACGGACCTGCAGCCAGTTCTGGTGGCGGTCGGTCAAGCGGCGGCCGTCCTTATCCAGAACGCTCACGGCCAACGGTACGTTGGCCGGCACCTTGATCTTGATCGACCCGTCCGGCTCGATCGGCGCGTAGGCGACGATCTCCCGCATGCCCTGGGCGCTGCTTCTGCCGAATGCCGTGGCCGGAACGGTTAGGACGTCGCGGCCGGGGATCGATACGGCCTTGACGACGCGCAGGAAACGCGCCGGACGTTGATCGGCGGTCGTCGCGGCGGGATCGGCCATATCCGAAACGGAAGACGCGCCGCTCCCCATATTGTTGAACAGACCGTCGAAGTCGTAAACGCTGCGTATATGCAATACGCCGACACCTTCCTGAGCGAGCGTGGCGTCGAGCATGCGGTCCGCCAGCACGTCGGGGCGCTGGCGATCCTGGGTCGCCACGACGTCGGTGTACGTCGTGTCTTCACGCGGTATCAATAACGGCACCTGGGTGGCGTCAGCGGTATTGTAGAGATAAAGGCCGTAGATCGGCTGAGCCTCCAAGGCCGTCGGATCCGCAAGCCGATCGGGAGTGCACGGCAGGACTCTGCCGTCGTTCATCTGCAGGCGACAAGGCGTCCAACTCATCAGCACACGCGGCGTTCCGTCCCAAAGCGGGTACGCGGAACTGAACCTCCCGCCGGGAGATAGTGTGGCGGCGGCGTTGACGTCCAAGGCCGTGACGTGCTGTTGCGCGGTGGCACCCGCGGCCGCGCTCGCCAACGGCAACGGTTGGTTATCGTCGATGAAATTATCGATGTCGATGCTGACGAGGTCGGCGCCGTTGCCGGGACTGCGGAAAGGTTTCAGCAGCGTCAACAGTCGGCCGTCGGGCATTTCCCAAGGGCGCAGAAACTGGTAACCGGAGGCGTGGCTGTGCGCGCCGTACACCAGTTCGAGTCCTGTTCCGTCCGGCCGGATCTTGTAGAGACTGATCTGGTTCTGGGACCCCATATTGTCCCAGCGGGAGAACAGGATCTCGCCGCTGTCGAGCACGACCGGATCCAGGTCGTGACTCTGATTGAACGAGATCTGCTGAATGTTGGTGCCGTCCGCCTCCATGACGTGAAGCACGAAGGCCGGATCGCTTCGCCGTTCGTTCAGAGCGGTGAATTGAGGTTTGCCCTCGTCCAACAGCGTGGCCTTGGCCTGACGCTGTCTCGTGGAAGTGAAGACGATGCGACCGTCCGGCAGATATTGAGGCGAGCGGTCCTGGCCCGCCCCCGCCGCAATGTCGGAAGCGATGACCCGATACAGCCGGTCGCGTGCGATTTCGTACTCCCAGATATTCCAGGTCGGCTGCGCATCGGCGCTCGCGCCTTCGATGTCGGCGAGACGCAAGGCGAACAGCAGCCTGGTGCCGTCGTAGGAAACGGTGACATCGCGTACGTCGCCCTGCCCGCCGGTGACCCGGCCGGTAATGTTATGGTCCGCCGCGCCGGGTGAAGCGAGATCCCGGTAATACAGATCGCCTCCCGCCACGTAGCTCACGAGATCGGTGGTGTCGGTCACCGTCATCACTCCGACCGGACGCGTCACGTAGGCGATTCCGAAGTTCTCCGTAACCGGATCCACGCCTTTGCCGCCGCCGCACGCGGACAGCAGCGGTATCATGAGCCACGCCACTCTTAACAAACACGACCTGATCAAGCCACGGCCGAAGGCCTGACGAACGTGATTTATCGCAGTTGAAACCAATGCGTCGTGATCTCCGTCTGTTGGAATTGAATGCGCGGCATATCGTTCGAACGCCTTAGGGCCTGTTAACGCTAATTTGATCGCCACTGTTGTGGCTAAAATGCCGCCAATCTAGGCGCGAGAAGCATGGTTTGGTTGCTCCAAATGAGCGCCGAGCAACGACGAGTGGCGACATTTTAGCCGCAACCCGGAGGGCTGGCGCCATTTTTCCGCCCGGCGGCGTTATCGGTCGTTTATGTAGACTCACTACACGGCTCTCCCTCTGCCTTGCCGGACGAAAAATGGCATCCAGCAGTGGCGATTAAATTAGCGTTAACAGGCCCTAAAGCATCGACATCCTGTCCCCGCCATCTGTGAGTAAACGCAAAAAAATCGACATTGGCTCCACGGATGCGCAAAAAATCGCGCCCTTACATGACGGCGGTCACATTCGGACGTGATCGAACGACCGTGCAATTGTGACGTGACGTGCGGTTTGCATGATCCGTTTCCGTCAACGCGACAAACTGCATAGCCATTCACAAATTCATTTCGGCCTTTCTGGATAATGCGAAGCCACGAATTCCTGAGAACGATCCATTGCACAACAAGGACCGACCGGTGAATACCGGTCCGGACGGGGCACTTCAACGATGACTTCCCTCGGCAATAAATCCCGAAGCGAGAACGCCGCAAGGTTTTGCGCGCTATGGCTGTTGCCGCCGCTTTTTGCGGTGTGCGCCGCCGTTCAGGCAGGGCCGAGAGAACAGGCGAAACGGATACACGACCGCTTGGCCGGCGTACCCGCGATGTCGGATTCGAATGGCGCAACGACGCCGGTATTGGACCAAATGGCAACCGAAATCAGCGCGGGCCGGCCGTTGAACGCCGCCTTCATCGCCATGGATGACAACGCGTTTTACAACGTGACGCTCAAGAACTTCGTGACGCCCTGGACCAATGAGGAACAAACGGTCTTCGCGCCGCTGAACGACTATACCGCCACCGTGATCGGCATGGTGCGCGACGATCTGCCGTTCAATACGGTGCTGTCCGCAGATCTGCTCTACGTCGGGAATTCGAATCTCGGCCTGCCGGCGTATTCCACGAGCGACAACGCTCACTACGAGGCGATGGAGAACTCGGGCGTCGATCTGAAGACCGGTCTCGTGCCTGTCACGCAATCCAGCGTCACTGGGTTGCCGTCCTCGGCGACGGCCGGCGTCCTCACATCCCGCGCGGCGGCCCAGGCCTTTTTGGTTGCGGGTACCAATCGCGCGATGTTCCGCTTCACGCTGCTCAATCATTTGTGTACCGACCTCGAACAGATCAAGGACAACACGCGTCCGAGCGACCGCATACGTCAGGACGTCTCGCGCAGCCCCGGCGGCGACAGCCGGATCTTTCTCAACAGTTGTTCCGGATGCCATAGCGGCATGGACCCGATGATCCAGGCCTTCGCCTATTACGACTACGACGAGACGGCGCAGAGCATGCTCTATACGCCGGGTTCCGTGAGACCTAAGTATTTGCAGAACTCCGATAACTTCAAATACGGCTATATCACCCCCGACGATCATTGGGACAACTATTGGCGCCACGGGCCCAACAGGAGCCTGGGTTGGAGCGGCACCTTGACCGGGCACGGCAGCGGCGCCAAGGCCCTGGGCGAGGAACTCGAAAACAGCGACGCCTTTGCCAGTTGTCAGGTGACGAAAGTCTTCAAGACGGTCTGCCTGCGTGATCCCGGCGATGCGGCCGACCGCAACCAGGTAACCGCCATGACCGTCTCCTTCAAGGCCGGCAATTACCGTTTGAAGCAGGTCTTCGCCGAATCGGCCGTCTATTGTATGGGGCAATGATCATGGGACGTAACGGAGGGTTCCATAGCATCCCGTGGCTGTTTTTGGCCGCCATGATCGCTTTCCTTTCGGGATGCGGCGGCGGGGCCACAACGGAGACCCTGCCCGCGCCGAGAGGCAGCGCCACGGTCGGAATCGTATACTCGGGACCGGCCCCAAGCACGAGCGACGTTCAGCGCTTCAAGCTCAACGTCTGGGATCACCTTGCGGACAGCAACCGTTGCGGTGCCTGTCATGGGCAGGACGGTCCGGCCTCCCCCGCTTTCGTGCGGACCGACGATATCAACGCCGCCTATGCGGCGGTGAATCCGCTCGTCGATCTGACCTCGCCCGCCGATTCCCGTCTGGTTGCGAAGGTTGCCGGCGGCCACAACTGCTGGCTCGAAGCCGACAGCGCGTGCGGCGCCCTGTTGACGACTTATATCGAAGGCTGGGCGAACGCCGCGGACGGCGGCGCGGGTCGACAGATTACTTTGCAAGCGCCCGTCGATATCACACCGGGCAAGAGCAAGAGCTTCCCGGCCGATCCGTCGGTCTTCGGCAGTACGGTTCATCCCTTGCTCGTCGCGCATTGTTCCGGATGCCATATCGAATCTTCCTCGACGCCGCAGGCGCCCTTCTTCGCGGCCGCCGACGTCAATGCCGCATACGATGCGGTCAAGGCGAAGATCGATCTGGATACCCCGTCCAACTCGCGTTTGGTGATTCGCCTGCGCAGTGAATTTCATAATTGCTGGAGCGGCGATTGCCAGAACGACGCCAATGTCATGGAGGCCGCCATTCAGTCGTTCTCCGCGCAAGCCCCCGTCACCGACGTCGATCCTTCCCTGGTGATCAGCAAGGCGCTCAAGCTGACCGAAGGCGTCGTCGCCAGCGGCGGAAGCCGAATCGAGGACAACGTCGTCGCGCTTTACGAGTTCAAGACCGGTCAGGGCAACATCGCCTACGACACCAGCGGCGTCGAACCGGATCTGCATCTAAACCTCAGCGGCAACGTCAGCTGGGTCGGCGGCTGGGGCATCGAGATCATCGATGGCAAGGCCCAGGGCAGCACCACGGCGAGCAAGAAACTTCACGAGTTGATTACAGCCACCGGCGAATATTCGATCGAGGCTTGGGTCGTGCCGGCGAACGTCACCCAGGAGGGTCCCGCGCGCATCATCAGTTATTCGGCGGGCACCCAGGCGCGCAATTTCACGTTGGGCCAGACGCGGTACAACTACGATTTCCTGCATCGCAGCAGCACCACGAACGCCAACGGCGATCCGGCCCTATCGACAGCCGATGCGGCAGAGCGTCTCAAGGCCACGCAGCAGCATGTGGTCGTCACCTTCGATCCCGCCAACGGACGCCGCATCTACGTGAACGGCGAATTCACCGGCGATCTCGATACCGTGGCCGGCGGCAATCTGAGCGGATGGGACGACACCTTTGCGCTGGTCCTGGGCAACGAGGCCTCCGGAGATCGTCTCTGGCAGGGCAAATTGCGTCTTGTCGCCATCCACAATCGCGCCCTGACCCAGGCTCAGATCCAACAGAATTTCAAGGCCGGCGTCGGCGAAAAATTCTTCCTCCTTTTCAATGTCAGCGATCTCATCTCCGTACCTCAAAGCTACATCATGTTCGAGGTCAGCCAATTCGACAGCTACAGCTATTTGTTCGACAAGCCGACCTTCGTCAATCTCGATCCGAACGCCGTGATACCGGGTATCGTCTTGCAGGGCATGCGCATCGGCATCAACGGAAAGGAGGCTTTGGTCGGGCAGGCGTACACCAATCTGAATACGAGCATCGGCGGCAGCGCATATGTGTCGAGCGGTCAACTCCTGTCGTCGACGGGCACCGTCATCGCGCTCGAAAAAGGGCCGGACGCCGATGAGTTTTTCCTGACGTTCGAGACGCTCGGATCGCATATGCATGTCGTTTCGGAACCGGCATTATTGACGACGCCTCCGCCGGCGGACAGTCCGGCGAAGTCGGACATCGGTCTGCGCACCTTCGAGGAGATTCATGCCTCCATGGCCGCCGTAACGGACGTCAGACAGCGCCAGTCCGACGTCAATAACGTATTCACGTCCATCAAGCAGCAGCTTCCGACGGTGGAAAACATCGACGGATTCCTTGCCGCCCATCAGATGGCGATCTCGCAACTCGCGATCGAATATTGCAGCGCATTGATGGACGGTAAAGGACAGCAAACGCCCGACACCTATTTCCCGGGATTCGATTTTGCCGCCTCCGCCGATACGGCCTTCGACCAAACCGTCAAACGCGATCTATTGATCGATCCGTTGCTGAAGCGGATGGTGGGCGTGAATATCGCTTCCCAAGCCGATCCGGCGCTCGTCAAAACCGAACTCAATGCACTGATCGACCGCCTCACCGCCTGCGCCGTGGGCACAGGCGCGACCTGCGCGACGACCGCCCGTACCGTGGAGGTCGCCAAGGCGACGTGCGCCGCGACGCTGGGCAGTGCGGTCGTACTGCTGCAATGACGCATTCGTAAGGAACCTTCGATAATGGCCAAACGACGACTTCCCCTATCACCCGACGCCCCGCTACGCCATCCGGATCACCGGCAGCCCATGACGCGCCGCGAATTCATCGCCCAGGGTTTCCGCGCCGGACTGGGCCTCGTTACCGCGCCTACGCTGTTCAGCCTGTTCGCCGATCCGCGCGCCGCTCGGGCCGCACTGTCGGCGGACCTGGAGGCGCTCAAAAGCGGTTGCGGGATCGCGACGCTCGGCGCCGGCAAGATCCCCTTTATTTGTTTCGATCTCGCCGGCGGTGCAAACATATCGGGCTCGAACGTGCTCGTCGGCATGCAGGGCGGTCAGCTCGATTTCCTGTCCAGCGCGGGTTACAGCAAGCTCGGCCTGCCGGGCGATATGATTCCGTCCATCGTCAACCCGCAGACCGGCGTCAACGATTTCATCAATGCCGATTTGGGACTCGCCTTCCATTCGGACAGCGCATTCCTTCGCGGCATTCTGGAAAAGGCCACCGCGGCCGCTCCGAACATTAACGGCGCCGTGATCCCGGCGCGTTCGGACAACGACACGGCCAACAATCCACACAATCCGATGTACGGCATCCGCCGCGCCGGGGCCGACGGCAGCCTGTTGGGGCTGATCGGATCGCAAAGCAGCGTATCCGGAGGCAACTCCGTGGCCCCGGCCACGATGATCGACACGACGGCGAGACCGACCAAGGTCGATCGCCCAAGCGATGTGACGGGTCTGGTGGATACCGGCCAACTCATCGGCGTACTGAATCAGTCCGATGCCGTCGCGGTCATGGAATCGGTGGAACGCATCAGCCAGATGCAACTGAACCGGGTCGACACCAAACTGACGACCGATGCCGTGATCAAGGATCTGGTGCGTTGCGGCTACGTCAAGGCGGCGGATATCACGGACCGTTTCGGAGATCCGTCGGTCCTGAATCCCGCCCTCGACACGAATATCGTCGGACCCACGGGCATCTTCACCCAAGCGGAATTCGACGGGGATGCGGAATTCCGCAAGACCGCGTCGGTCATGAAGATGGTCATCAACGGTTTCGCCGGCGCCGGGACGATCACGATGGGCGGATTCGACTACCATACCGGCGACCGCGCAACCGGAGAACTCCGCGATCTCCGCGCGGGACGCTGCATGGGCGCTTGTCTCGAATATGCCGCTCGGGTCGGTGTGCCGCTCATGCTCTACGTCTTCAGCGACGGGTCGCTGGCGAGCAACGGAGCGACCGACGACAGCGTGGAGGGTCGCGGCAAGGGCGTCTGGACCGGCGACAACTCCTCGACCGCGGCATCGTTTTTCCTGGTCTACAACCCGGGCGGGCGGGCGCAACTGTTCAGCGGAGACAGCCTGCCGCCCGAGCAGCATCGCCAGCTCGGATACTTTCGCGCCGACGGGTCCGTCGATACTGCATCCAGTCCGGCCGCAAATAACGTCAACCTATTGGTTCAGACGGTTCTACTCAATTACATGGCGCTACATGGAGAACAAGCCCGGTTTCCGGTGTTGTTCCCGGACCATGCCTTAGGCAGCGCCACCCTCATGGATCGGCTCACGGCGTTCGATCCGATCGTCAACGGGACCATATAAAAAAGTGCGAACCTTGACTTGAAATTACACCGACGGCAACGAGCAAACGCAGACGGACTCGTTGGGAGGCAAAGATTGAATCGCAATATTTTAGCCGCGCTTGTCGCGGCATTGATGCTTTTCGGGGCTGCGCCGTATGTTGCGGCGCAAGACGACTCGGGCAACGCGCGTGGTGGAGATTTCCGCAGCCTTGAGGAAGACGTACAGGCGCTGAAAAATGACACCCTGGCCATCAATCGACAACTCTTTTCTCTCGAGGAAGAGTTGTTGTATCCCACCAGTACTCAGGTCGCGGTCTTTCTGTCCGTGGATACCGGGCAGTTGTTCAAACTGGATGCCGTAGAGATCAAGATCGACGACAAGACGGTCAGCAATCATCTCTATACCGAGCACGAAGTCGAGGCCCTCCATCGCGGCGGCATCCACCGAATATACGTCGGCAATCTGCCTGCGGGCGAACACGAACTGGTGGCCTTTTTTACGGGGCTCGGGCCTCAAGGACAGGCGTTCCGGCGAGGTGCGAACCTAAAATTCGAAAAGGCGCTGGGTTCGAAGTATCTGGAACTCCAGGTCGTCGATAACGAAGCGCGTCAGCAGCCCGAATTCCGTATCAAGGAATGGGATTGAAGTGCACTGACCGCATGTTTCTTCGTCGTACCCTCCCCCTCTGGTTGACGCTGTCTCTGCTCAGCCTGACGGCCAACGCCGCTCCCCGGCCCCATACGGTACAGGACCTCTCCTACGGCGAGATCCTGTACGACTATTTTCGGGAGGACTACCTTTCGGCCATCACCCGACTCGACCTTGCCTTGAAAAGAAACCGGCTTCCTCATCACGCCGAGGAGGCGGAGCTCTTGCACGGAAGTCTGTTGTTCTCGTACGGCCTTTACGACGAGGCGAAACGGATCTTCGATCGATTGCTGAGTCCCGATGTCGATTCGGCGGTGCGAAATCAGGTTTGGTTCCACCTGGCCAGGATTCGGCATCGCCAAGGCGATGCGGTCGCGGCGCTCGACGCCCTGAACAAAGTGGACAACGCCGAACTCCCTGTCGACCTCAGGGGCGAGGCGTATCAGCTTCGCGGCCGGGTGTTGATGGACCTCGGCGAATACGACGCAGCCGTCCAATGGCTCATGGAACCGACGCATAGCGATGAATGGGACGACTACGCCCGTTTCAATCTTGGTGTCGCATTAATCCGCGCCGGCGAAGTGGCCGAAGGCCGCGCGTATTTGTCGGTGCTGGGCGAACAGGCGCGCGGGGACACGGAATCCATCGCTTTGCGGGACAAGGCCAATCTCGCCCTAGGTTACACGGCGTTGCGGGAAAAACGGGGCGCAATGGCTGCGGAATATCTGCGTAAGGTGAGTCTCAACGGGTTCGCGGCGAACCCGGCGCTTTTGGGTTTGGGATGGGCGGAGGTCGCAGACGGTCATCCGTCTCTTGCGCTCGCGCCTTGGGCCGAGTTGAGCCACAAAGATATCAGCGAGCCCGCCGTCCAGGAATCGCTGCTCGCCATCCCGTATATTCTGATAGAAGCCGCCGATTATCGGCAGGCGGAAATGCGGTATCAAGCCGCCATTGATGCTTTTGCCGCCGAACGCCGTCGCTTGGACAGGTTGGCCAAGACCGTGCGCGAAAACAGCGTCGCCGACCTGCTGCTCGCCGAAAGCGACGCGGGTGACGACGGCCAGAACTGGAAGTCGCCCCCCCTCCCGGCGGCGTTTCGCGGCGAGGTCTGGGCGCGATTGTTTTCGGGTAACGAATTTCAATCCGTCCTGCGCGATACGCGTGATCTCAGGTTTCTGGCGGACCGGCTTCGCGAATGGCAGAAAAACATCGTCGCCTACAAAGACATGGTGGCGCTGCGGAGAACGGCCTACCGAACCCGATTGCCCCGTGTCGACGATCGTTTGAGCCACCTGGATAGGGATGCGGCGCACCGGCAACGCGACGCCTACGCGGAGCGCTTGCAACAAGCCGAAAACGGAACGGCCGCCCTGCCCTCCGCCGAAGAACTGGACATTGAGGCACGTCTGAACAAGACCGGGAAATTACTCTCTCGCTACCCCGGCGACGGCTCGCTTGCCGAACAAAGGGAAAAATTGCGTTTGCTGAACGGCGTCTATCGTTGGCGCGTGAACGTGGATCACAAGGTCAGATTGTGGGCAGTGCGCAAGCAGCTCAACGCGCTCGATCAGGCGCTTGCGGAAACCGATGTCCGAAGGCAGGAACTCGAACACGCACGAAAACAGGCCGTCCTCGGCTTCAACGGATATGACGATCGCATCGCGCGGCTGGATGCGACCATCAAGACATTGCGCACGCGAGTGGATCGCTCGATCGGGCTTCACGAGAACTACTTGCGGGATCTGATCCTGCGCGATCTGGATCGCCAAAGCATGCACTTGAGATCCTACGAGATTCAGGCACGGTTCGGCCTGGCGCGTATTTATGATCTTGCGGCGGACAACGGCGGGGACTCGCAGTGAACTCGCGCAACGTATTTCTGACCCTCATGGCCTTGCTGCTGAGCGCATGCCTGCCTTTTCAGAAGCAACAGCTGCGCACGTTGAGTGATCTGGGTGACGGCGACATCGCCGTGCATCCCGACAGCGACATCGATGCCGATCGCAAAAAGGCGTTGCAGCGATACAAGGCGTTCCTCGCCGCCAACCCCGACGCCGTCCTGGAGCGGGAGGCAAGACGGCGCGTCGCCGATCTTCAGCTTGAAATCGACAATGCAAGCCGCGCTGCTTCGGGAAAAAGAACGCCGAAATCCGGAGACGTTGCCGACGACAGCGAAACCGAAAATCTCGATGCCACGGCCAAGTTGTACGAGGACCTGCTCAATACCTACCCGAATCAGAACGGTAACGATCAGATTCTCTATCAACTGGCGCGCGCCTATGACGACGGCGGCCGTCAGGACGACGCCTACACGATATTGGGACGTTTAGTGACGGATTATCCGGAATCGTCCTTTGTACCCGAAGCCTACTTCCGGCGCGCCGAACTGAATTTCCTGCGTGGCGATTACGCGCTGGCGGAACCGCAGTATAGGCAGGTCCTGGCCTTCGGCGAGCAGACCCCCTTTTACCAGCAGGCGCGATACAAGCTGGGTTGGTCGCTGTTCAAACAGGAATCCTATGAACCGGCATTGGCTGTGTTCTTCGCCTGCATTGATTCCAAGCTCAAACGGGATGCGGCAACCACCCCCGCCGATCTGAATCTTCCGGACAGGGAAATCGTAGACGAGACGCTGAGCGTCGTCAGTCTTTCGTTTTCCTATCTGGGCGGCCCAGACGCGATAGACGAATATTTTGCGAAACATCCCAACGTGGCATATGAGGATCAGGTCTATTCAGCCCTCGCGGCGCTGTTTCAGAAGAAAGAGCGCTACTTCGACGCCGCCAGGACCTTGCAAAGCTTCGCCGATCGTCATCCCATGTATTTCTCCGCGCCGGTCTTCCTGACGAAGGCCATCGAGACTTACCGGCAAGCCCGTTTCCAATCTCAGGCCCTGGACGCGATGACCGCTTTCGCCGAGCGTTACGATTTGAACCGCCCCTACTGGCAGCGTCACTCCCCAAGCGCGCAGAAGCAAACCGTCGATACGTTGCGCGAGACGCTTGATGCCTTGGCCAGACATTTTCACGCTTTGGCGCAGAAGTCCCATGCGGAAGACGACTACGCCCGGGCCGTCGATTGGTACCGCCGCTACCTCGCGGATTTCCCGGCCGAGCCTCAGTCGATGGAGCTCCATTATCGGTTGGCCGAGGCCTTGTTCGAAGTCCGGCGCTACGATGAAGCGGCAGTGGAATACGAGCGGACGGCGTACGCATATCCCGATCACGCCTGGAACAGGAAGGCCGCCAATGCGGCGGTCGTAGCGTTCGACCTTCAGGCGGAAACGGTACAGGAGCCGGATCGCAAGCTTTGGCATCTGCGCGCTCTGGCGAGCCGCCTGCGGCTGGCCGACCGTTTTCCCGATCATTCTCAGGCCGCGCCCGCGCTGGCGCGTGCCACACAGGACTATTTCGCGCTTGAAGACTACGAACCGGCGGCGATCGGTGCGGAGCGGTTACTGAAGCTGCGCCCGCTGCCAGCGTCCTCCCTGCGCAGGGTTGCCTGGCTGGTACAGGGGCATATCGACTTCGATCAACGTGATTTTCCCGGCGCCGAAAATGCCTATCGGGAGGCCTTGGCGCTGATGATGCCCAACGACAAAATGCGCCCGGATATCGAGGAGAAATTCGCGTCCTCGATTTATCAACAGGGCGACGATCTGCGCAAATCGGGCGATCTCGCCGGCGCCGCAAATCAATTCCTGAGGGTGGCCGCCGCGGTGCCCGGCAGCGCAATCGTGGCGGCTGCGGAATACGATGCGGCGGCGGCCTTGATCACCCTGAAACAATGGCCTCGCGCCATCGCCGTGCTGGCGCGTTTCAGGGCCGGTTTCCCCAATCATGAGCTTAGAGAAGAGGTATCGGTCAAACTCGCCGCCGCCTATCTTGAAAACGGCCAGGGACTCGAGGCGGCCAGGGAGTTCGAGCATCTCGGTACGGTCCAGGGCGAGCCCGGTTTGCGCCAAGACGCCCTGTGGCGGTCCGCGGAACTGTATGCGAAAGCCGGTGAGACGAGCGCCGCCGCCCGTGTTTACAAACGGTATGTCGACGAATTTCCGGGCGACTTCGTACAGGGCATGGAGGCCCGGCAGCGTCTCGCGGATCTCAATCTTGCGTCCGGCAATACCGGACGTTATCTGTTTTGGCTGAAGCGCGTGATCGAAGCGGATCAGCGGGCCGGCGACGCGCGTACGGATCGCAGCCGGACACTGGCCGCCCGGGCCTCGCTCGTTCTGGCGCGCTCGTCTCAAAAACAGTTCGACGCGGTTGCGCTCAAACTCCCCTTAAAGCAGTCCCTGAAGACCAAGAAGAAACTCATGGAACGGACCTTGGCCGCCTACAAGCTCGCAATGGATTACGGCATCGCCGAAGTCTCTACGGCCGCCGCATACGACACGGCCGAAATCTACCACGGGTTCAGCCGTGCCCTGATGAAATCGCAGCGGCCCAAGGGTTTGAGTGCGGATGAACTCGAGGAATACAACTTGTTGCTCGAAGAACAGGCCTACCCGTTTGAAGAAGACGCCATCGCGATACACGAGGACAACAGCCGCCACGTGAACGAGAGCATCTATAACGATTGGGTCAAGGCCAGCTACAAGGTGCTGGCCGAAATGCTGCCGGTCCGTTATGCGAAACCGGAAAGAAGCGAGGGATTCCTTGATGTCGTCGAATAAGTGTGGATTGCCGGGAACGATCATGATCGCCCTACTCATTTCAATGACGGCGCTGAGCGGATGTAGTTCGCTGACTCTCGAACAAGCGCGTCAGCCCGAATCGGCAGCGCTTTCGGCGGAAACGCTGCAACGCTACAAGCGCGCACTCGCCATGATGGCCAAGGCCGACTATCAGCATGCCCTGCCCGATTTGAACGCCGTGATCGACATCTGGCCTGACCGGGCCGGTCCCCGATTCAATCTAGGCATCGCCTACTACCATCTCGACCGCATCGACGATGCGATGGCATCCCTTCAATCTGCCGTCAAGCTCGATCCGGATTTGGCCGCAGCGCACAATCTGATCGGGATATTGGAACGTCAGGCGGGCGCGTTCGACGCGTCACGAAAGGCCTATGAGCGCGCGATCAAAGCCGACTCGAAATATGCCAACGCCGAACTCAATCTCGCCATCCTGTACGACATCTATCTTCGCCGTCCCGAAGACGCGTTGACGCATTACGATCGTTTCATGGCCCTGAACGACGGTCACGACGATGCGGTCGCGCAATGGGTCACAGATCTGAAAACTCGAATCAAAAAACAGGCGGACAAGGCCGCTGATGGGAGGACGCCATGAGGAGACTTGCCATAGCGCCGATAGTTTTCGCCGGCATGTTTGCCGGTGCGGCCGCGGCGGTCGAACCGATCGGGATCGAGGGCACAACCATTATCGGCAACCGCGAGTTGCCAAAGGTGCTCTACATCGTGCCCTGGAAACATGCCGAACCCGGAAATTTGGTCGTAAGACCGTTCAGTTCGCTCTATGACCAAACACTGGAGCCGGTGGATCGCGAGGTCTTGTTGCGCCGTCTCGATTATTTCAATGTCCATGATCAAGCACATCAACATCAACGTGGAGAGTAAGCCATGGAAACCTATCAAACAGTCGTGACCTTTTTTCAGACCGGGGGTCTCTTCATGTACCCCATCGTGGTCGTGCTTGCGCTCGGCATAGCGATCGCGGCGGAGCGTTATGTCTTTCTAAGCCGTTCCCGGGCGACCAACCGCAAGCTCTGGACCACGTTGCAGCCGATGTTGAGCAAAGGCGATCTGAAACGGGCCGCCGCCCTCCTCGCCGACTCCAAATCCGCCATCGGAAAGATCCTGCATTACGGCATGAGCCGTTCGACGACCGGTCGTCGCCGCGACGACATCAATACCGCGATGGAGGAAGGTTTGATGGAAATCATCCCGCATCTGGAAAAGCGCACCCACTATCTCGCCACATTCGCCAATATCGCGACCTTGCTCGGGTTGCTCGGCACGATCGTGGGCCTGATCCAGGCCTTTACCGCGGTCGCCGGTGCGAACCCCGCCGAGAAGGCCGATATGCTGTCGGCGAGCATCTCGGTCGCGATGAACACGACCGCTTTCGGCCTGATCGTATCGATTCCGCTGTTGTTGATTCACGCCGTGCTCCAGACGAAGACGGTCGAGATCGTGGACAGTCTCGAAATGGCCTCCATGAAGTTTCTGAATATGCTCACTGAGCAGACGGAAGCCGCGAAATGAACAGACGTTGGCGCAGGAATCATCTCCATCATCCCGAGGAGATGAACATTACCGCGTTCATGAATCTCATGGTCGTCCTGGTGCCGTTCCTATTGATCACGGCGGTATTTTCCCGCATGACCATTCTGCATCTCGATCTGCCCGCCGAGGCGGCAGGCGCAGCGCCTGCGGCCAAGCCCGAGTTCGCCCTCGAGGTCATCGTGCGCGACAACCGCATCGAGGTCTCGGAACGCGGCGTTGGCGGCGTGGATATCGCCAAGCAGGAAGGCGCCGCCTACGACTTCAAGAAGGTCTCGGGGCTGCTTCAGGACGTCAAGGCGAGACATCCGGACAAAACCGACGTCACCTTGCTGGTCGAACCCGATATTGCCTACGACACCATGGTCCAGGTCATGGACACCTTGCGGGTGGCTTCGATCGACGACCATGGCAAGCGCGTCCGGGCCGAACTGTTTCCCGATATCTCGATCGGCGACGCGCCCGTAATCGTCGCACGCAATCGATAAGGAGTTTCGCAATGGAACAATCCCGACGCGTCAAGCGCATGGAGCGCCATCACAAACAGAACCTGCGCAAGGTCCCGCTGAATCTGGTGTCCCTCATGGACATCTTCACGATCCTGGTGTTCTTTCTGCTGGTGAATTCCGGCGATGTGGATGTGCTGCCCAATGCAAAGACCATCAACCTGCCCAAATCCGTCGCCGAGGAGAAGCCGCGCCAGAATGTCGTGGTGATGGTGACGGATCGGGACATCATCGTTCAAGGCCGCAAGGTCGCGAGCGTGGCGGATTCGATGAAGTCCAAGGATATGGGGATATCGTCGCTCAAGACGGCATTGGAGCAGCAGGCCGCACGTATCCTTCGCGGAGACAACAAGCACAATCCTGAAGTCACGATCATGGGCGACCGCGAGATCCCCTATCGCTTGTTGAAAAAGGTCATGGTCAGTTGCACCGAGGCTAAGTACGCCAGGATCTCTCTGGCCGTGATGCAAAAGGGTGAAGACGCATGACGACGGCGGTTTTCTATCACTCGCCGGATCTGCCCTGGACGATATCGCCCGAGGAGCGGCGCCGTTTCCAACGCATCCTGACGCCGGTCGTCGTCATTACGCTGATCTGCTCGCTCGTCTTTCCGTTTCTACCGGTGCCCGATAAGGCCAAGGACGCTGTGGAACCGCTGCCGCCCCGCTACGCGCGCATGTTGCTGACGCCGAAACCGGCACCACCGAAACCCGTGGTCAAACCCAAGCCGGAACTGCCGAAGGTGGAGCCGACCAAGACCGAGCACAAGGCGCCGACTCCGGAGGCGAAGAAACCGCCTGTGCCCGTGGCGCCCGCGCCTAAGCCTAAACCCAGCGCCCGTGAGCGCGCCTCGCATGCCGGCTTGCTGGCCTTCAGGGAGGATTTGGCATCCCTGCGCAGTAATGTCGCGATACCGCACAACAATCGTCCGTTGCAAAAAGCGGCCGCTGCCGAGGCGCCCAAAGTCGAGCGTGCGCTCATTACCCGGCGCGCCGAAAAGGGAACCAAGGGGATAGACACTGCCAAGCTGAGCCGAGATACGGGCAACAAGCCCGCTGCAGCCGCCCATCGCACCGAACAGGTGGCCAGCGAGGTGCTGCCCGTCGCGACACAGCGTCCCGGCACGCATGGGCAGGACGGCCTGCCGACGCGCAGCGACGAGGAAATCCAGTTGGTTTTCGACCGCAACAAAGGCAAGCTATACAGCCTGTATAATCGGGCCCTGCGCACCAACGCCGGTCTGCGCGGCAAGGTCGTACTGCTTCTTTCCATCGCTTCCGACGGCAAAGTGCTGAAGTGCGAGATCGTCAGCAGCGAACTGAAGGATGCGAAGCTCGAAAAGCAGCTTGTCACCCGCATCCGGATGTTTGATTTCGGCGCCCTGGATGTCGTAGAGACTCAAGTGACTTATCCGATCGACTTCTTCCCGAGTTGATCGTTACGTCAACCCGTTCGTGACGATCGAAAACGAGGCGGCCGGGTCCTGCGCCAAGGTATCCCGGATATAGGTCATCGTCTGCTCAAGGGTTTGCAACAACGTCCAGGGGGGATTGACGACGAACATGCCGCTGCCGTACATGCCGAAGCCGTCCCGGCCGGCGGCTTTGACTTGCAACGTGACATGCAGCCAGCGCTGGGCGTGCTTGGCCAGAAGCTTGGGAAGTTCGGTCGCCTCCCTCTTCGGCAGCAGCGGGTACCAGATGGCGTAGACACCTCCGGCAAAGCGCTTCAGACCCTGCTCCAGGGACGAGGGCACTTCGCGGTACTCGTCGTTGCGCTCATACGGCGGATCGATCAAGACCAGACCGCGACGCGGTTGCGGCGGCAATAGCGCCTTGACGCCCTTCAGGCCGTCAGTGAGATAAAGCTTTACTCGTTTGCCTGCACCCTCGAAGTTGTCTTTCAACAAGGCGTAGTCGGTGGGATGCAGTTCGAACAAATGCAGCTGATCATTCTGGCGCAGCAGTTTTTCAGCCAGCAACGGCGACCCCGGATAGAAACGCAGTTCGCCGTCGGGATTGAATTCACGAACGAGATCGACATACTCCGCGAGCGATTCAGGAAGATTCTTCTCGTGCCAAAGACGGGCGATACCGCTTTCGTATTCGGCATTGGTGGCTGCGTAACGATCGGTGAGCGAATAGAGTCCCGCGCCGGCGTGGGTATCGATATACCAGAACGGCTTCTCCTTCTGCGCCAGATAGCGCAGGATTTGGACCTCGATGATGTGTTTCAGGACATCGGCATGATTGCCGGCATGAAAGGCGTGGCGATAGCTAAGCATAGGAATATCGTTAAGGGATAGTGGACATATCCAAGCGCTCGCCGTTTCAGGGAGGCTTGGCAGGAGACATTATCCTCTTGTTCGGCGTTAGTTAAAATGCGCCCGGCCGCCTGAAACGTCACCCCGTTATTCCGCGCTTCCGATTCGATCGCGTCGGTGCGGCGTATCGAGATCGAGTCTCGGGCCCTTGGGCACGATCCGCGTCGGATTGATCTTGCCGTGACTGTAGTAGTAATGCTGCTTGATCTGATCGAAGTCCACCGTCTCGGCGATACCGGGATATTGATAGAGCTCGCGCAGATAGCCCCACAGGTTGGGCATATCCACAATGCGATTGCGGTTGCATTTGAAATGTCCGTGGTAGACCGCATCGAAACGCATAAGCGTCGTGAACAGGCGCCAGTCGGCTTCGGTCAACCGACCGCCGACCAGATATCGGCTTCGGCTCAGGCGCGACTCTATTTCGTCCAGTGCGGAAAACAGGTCTTCATAGGCCTCTTCGTAAACCGTCTGGCGGGTGGCAAAGCCGCACTTGTACACACCGTTGTTGATGCGGCTATAGACGAACTCGTTGACGGCATCGATCTCGCTCCTGAGCGCCTCCGGGTAAAAGTCCTCGGTATTGCCCGTATGCGCGTCGAACGCACTGTTGAACATTCGGATGATCTCAGCGGACTCATTGCAGACAATCGTCTCGCGAACCTTGTCCCACAGGACGGGCACCGTGACTCTTCCCGTGTAGTTTGGCAGCGCCTTGGCGTAGAGCTCGTGGAGATGATTGAGGCCGTAAAGCGGGTCGGGATCCGGATCGAACATCCAGCCTTGCTCAAGCATATGCGGATGCACGACGGTTACGGGAATTATCCCTTCCAACCCTTTGAGTTTACGGAAGATCAGTGTCCTATGCGCCCAGGGACAGGCCAAAGAGACATAAAGGTGGTAACGGTCGGACTCCGCGGGATGTTCAGGGGCACCGATAGCACAACGGAAACGGGCGGCCTCGCGATGAAAGCGGCCGTCTTTGGCGGCCCATCCGTCTCCCGCCCGCCATTGTCCGTCTACCATTACTCCCATCGTATACTCCGCGGCCGCCAATATTGAGAATCGGTCTCAGTATCGGGAAGCAGCGGACAACAGTCAAACGAAGCCCCATGGAGTTGGGATTGCGTATGCGGAAGGAGATGAACGGTAACCGCGCCGAGCGGCGACCGGTTACTTGTTGGAATCGCTGATCTTGAGCGGTTCGCCGATCTTTTCGCGGGAATTGGTGAAGTTGTCTTCTGATTTCACGCAATCGCGGCCACCTTCCTTCGCGGCGTACAGAGCCGCATCGGCCCTGGCGATGACGTCCTCGGGATGTTCCCCTTCCTTGAATTGCGCCACACCACATGAAATCGTGATCCGACCGATGACCTGATTGGTTCCCGCGAGCATGATTCTGGAGGCGCCTATCGTCTTGCGGATGTTTTCCGCGAGGCTCACGGCCCCCTCCAATTCGGTGTCCGGCAGCAGGATGATGAATTCCTCTCCCCCATAGCGCGCGACTACATCTTTGCCCTTGGTGCATTTCTGTAGGGAACCTCTAAAAACCCATGCTGATCTGAGATAATATCGCATTGATAAAAAACGGGTATAGGACATGCAACCGGGATTTTTTGACCAC
>WGNS01000094.1 GCA_016124415.1 Gammaproteobacteria bacterium
CGTTGGACACCCTCCCCCAATGCTTCGGCGGATGTAAACAGACGTTCACTGAGCGTCGCTTCATCCAGACCGAAGAAGGGTTCAGGATCAAAACGCAGGTCGTAACACAGCACTGCGTTCTTATTGACGGGATGCTCCGCCAGAGGCGCAATCAACGATGTCGAGGCATGAATCGAGGAGATGCGTCCGGAGGCGTGAACGAGGGGTGTATGCGCTTCGATATCAAGCAAGGCACGGACGCGGCGCTTATCCCTCAGGTTGAAAAGCCAGTCATAGAGTTTGGGTTGTCGTGCCCGTACCAAACGCGCCAGCGCGATCGTGGCATGCACGTCGGATAAGGCGTCGTGCGCCGACTCGTGCAACAGACCGTTGGCCGAGGCCAAATCCCCGAGTCGAAAACTCGGCGCGCCGTCGTCGCGCCGAGGCCACAACAAGCCTTCCGGTCGTAGCGCGTGACACATGCGCACCATATCGATGATGTCCCAACGTGAATTGCCGTTCTGCCACTCGCGGGCGTAGGGATCGAAAAAATTTCGGTAGAGCGTATGACGCGTGATCTCGTCGTCGAAGCGCAAGGTGTTGTAACCGACCCCGCAGGTCCCGGGTCGGGACAATTCGTCATGCACCCTGGAGATGAACTCGGATTCGTTCACGCCCTTGTCAAGCGCCGCTTGAGGTGTAATGCCGGTCAGCAGGCAGGCTTCGGGATGCGGTAAACAATCCGCTGCAGGACGGCAGTAAAGCACGAACGGATCGCCTATGGGATTGAGATCGAGATCCGTACGTTGTCCGGCGAACTGCATCGGCCGGTCATGCCGTGGATCGGCCCCGGAGGTTTCGTAATCGTGCCAGAACAGCGTGGTCACGACGCGCCTCCGTCGTGCGGAGACCGACACTTCCCCCAAAGATTCGCCCGGCCCATGCCGCCCTCCGTACCTAATAAACGCGTTACGCCGTCCCGTCGACGGCCCCATCATCAGCTATGCCACCGCGATTATATAGGTATCGTTACCCGGATGAGAAAACGCTCGGATGCAGTCCTGCCGTTGAACAAAAAAGAAACGGGCACCGAAGTGCCCGTTTCCAATTGCGCTAAACGCCTTTCCGGAAAACGTCGCCCCTCGCGGGCCGACGACCGGCAAGAACGACTTAGAACAGAACGCCGCCCTGGGCGCTGACGACGATGTTGCTGTCGGTGGCAACACCCTTGTCGTCAACCAGCGTACCGTCCTTCTTGCTCGTGCTGACATAGGCCAGCTCGGCGCGAACGAAGGTGCTGCTGCTGAAGTTGTACGTCGGGGTGACGGTGAAGGTCACAGCCGAGTTCTTCTCCAGAACGCTGGAGGCGTTGGTGTACTGCAGGCCGTAAAGGTTGCTGGTGCCGTCGTTGACGTACTCGAGACGCATCGGCAAGCTGAAGTTGCCGGACATCGGCACAGTGGCGTACAGGGCAAGACCATAGGCCGTGTCGTCCGTACCTGCAACCTTCGTAGCCTTAGCCTTGCTCAGGTAGTCGAAGTTGACCGCGAAGTCCACGCCGCCCATCTTGCTGCTGGCGATGATGTCAAGAATGGTGTTGGCGTTAACGACACTGTAGTAGCTGGCGGAAACGTCAACGCCGCCGAAGCTGCTGCTGCCGCCGATGGCCCAACCCGGACCCTTGTTGGCTTCGGCATACATGCTCATGCCGCCCATCGTGTAGGTCGCACGGGCGCCGGTGTAGTAAGTCGGCTGTGCGTTCCAGACCATGCCGCGCAGGATGTTGCCGTTGGCGTAGCTCGGGACGACTTCGTAGCCGACGTTGGTGGCTATCAGGCCGGCGTCAACCGCCAGGGCGTCGGAAGGCTTGACGGTGACATAGCCGTACTGAACCTTGGTACCGGCAGCAGCAGTATCGCCATTGGTATCGACATTACCGCCGATAACACCCAGGTTGCTGGCGCCGGCAAGGCTGTTACCGGTCAGCGTACCGATACCGAGGTCAACACCCATACCGCCGGTCTTGGCTTCGCTGGCGATGTCGATAAGGGCGTCGTCGACGATGAACTTGTCGCGACCCGTGTCGCTGTTGTAGGAATAGGCGCCGGTCACGCCACCCGAAAGGGTGAGGTCGGTATTGGCGGTCATCAGGGTGCCGGCCTGGGCGGCCAAAGGCGAAGCAATGGCGGCGGTAACGGCGGCAGCAAGCAGTTTCTTGTTCATCGGATAGTCTCCTCAGTCGTTGTTTCGAAACAACACCCCCCACGGGATGCATGTGCGATTTCAGTACATTCGCAATAGGTCCACGCTAGGCGCAATAGCCTAGCTGGCGACTAATCTATAACGCCATGCCTAAAAACACAACAACTTTTTATGAAAAAAGAGACATTCGTCGAAATTGTTGCAATTTAACAACGCAAGAAATAGAAGACACTGTATTCAATAGGGTTTACTGGGCGGAGCTGTAGCATCCATGCCAGAAATTGCAGCGTTTGCTACAAATCATTCAAGCCTTAAGTGTAACAAAAGATACAAACTCACTCGACCGTCGGCTCCGCCCATAGATCGTGTTCCCCGGATTCGACGATACGGGCGAGAATCAGATCCCCCGCCTCGAGACCCGGCGCATCTTCCAGGTAGATATTGCCGTCGATCTCCGGGGCATCCGCGTAGCTGCGCCCAACCGCCTGCTCGCCGTCACTTTCATCGATCAGGACTTCCATGGTCCGGCCGATGTGTCGACGGAGCTTGGCGACGCTGATTTCAGTCTGCAAGTCCATGAAACGTTCCAGGCGTTCCATTTTGACTTCTTCAGGTACTTGATCCGGCAGTGCATTGGCTTCAGCGCCCGCTACGTCGGAATAAGGAAATGCGCCGACCCGGTCGAGCTGGGCTTCATCCAAAAATTCGAGCAACTGCTCGAAATCGTCTTCCGTCTCACCGGGAAACCCAACGATGAAGGTACTGCGCAACGCAAGCTCGGGACAGATTTCACGCCATCGCCTGATACGCGCCAGTGTGCCGTCGATGTTTCCCGGCCGTTTCATCGCCTTGAGTATTTTGGGGCTGGCGTGCTGGAACGGGATGTCCAGATACGGCAGCAACGCGCCTTCCGCCATGAGCGGAACGACTTCATCCACGTGGGGATAGGGATAGACGTAGTGTAAGCGCACCCAAACCCCAAGTTCCGCCAGCGCATTCGCCAAATCGGTCATACGCGTCTTGACCGGACGTCCGCCCCAAAACCCGGTGCGATATTTAATGTCGACGCCATAGGCGCTCGTATCCTGCGATATGACCAACAACTCTCTGACACCGGCATTCACCAGGTTTTCCGCTTCCTGCATGACCTCCCCGATCGGCCGGCTGACCAAGTCGCCGCGCAATGAAGGAATGATGCAGAAGCTGCAGCGATGATTGCAGCCTTCCGAGATCTTCAAATAGGCGTAATGTTGCGGCGTCAGCTTGATGCCTTCGGGCGGGATCAGGCTGGTGTATGGATCGTGTTCCGGCGGCAAGTGCTCGTGTACCGCCGCCATGACTTCCTTCGCGGCATGCGGGCCGGTGACCGCCAGTACGCTGGGATGCGTTTTTTGCACGATATCGCCCTTGGCGCCGAGACAGCCGGTGACGATCACCTTGCCGTTTTCCGCCAGCGCCTCGCCAATCGCATCCAATGATTCTTCCACCGCGGTGTCGATAAAGCCGCAGGTATTGACGACCACGAGATCGGCGCCGTCATAGTCCGGCGAGATCTCATAGCCTTCGGCGCGTAACTGGGTAATGATCTGTTCGGAATCCACCAGCGCCTTGGGACAACCCAGGCTGACAAAACCGACTTTAGGAATGTGCTTCATGGCTCAACGACTGCAATCAGGCAAGGAAGGCGGCTATCTTACCTGAGATCGTCATGCGGCGATAAGTAGCATGCACCAAGTAGCAAGTAGCAAGTACCAAGTATCAAAAGTCTTGTCACTTGTCACTTGTCACTTGTCACTTGCTACTTGAAACCGCATTTCACCGCGTCGAGGTCCTTTTGAAGGCGCCCCGGTCTTCAGTGACCGGATCCTCCATTTCGCTTTCGTCACCGCTGACCGAATCCAGCAGTTGCCCAAGCCGTACGCCGAGCGCCGTCCCCCACCCCGGACCCAGCAACCCGGTGCCGATGACGCCGCCGATGATCGTGGACGTGGCAGGCGCGAAACTCGGATCGTCGAGCGTGCCCCCTACCCCGACGTTCGCACCGGCGAGACTGATCGTGTTCCGAAGCGTGACGGCGATCTTGCCGTCCAGCCGGTTATCACGGTCCACCTTGACCCAGCCTTCAGCCGACAGACGATCAGACTCGATATCCAGGGCGCTCAATAGAGTGACTCCCTCTTTCATACGCACCCTGGTCTTGAGTTCGCGAAACGGTGTCTGTCCCTCCTTGAGTTTTTCAAGGTCGGTCTCGAATACGATGCCCTTGTCGACACGCAAATTGGCAGTCAAATCGGGTTGTTTGAAGATCCCGGCAAAAGTACTCGAGCTTAAGACGAACCCGCCGTCACCGGATAGACGGCCTGATAGAGGACGTCGTGCCATCAGCGCTTCCAGGAGCGGTTCGAGTTGAACGCCCTTGGCCTTTACGCGCCCCTTGATGGTTGCGGAATCCGACCAGTTCGTTTCGGTCGCGCCGCGCACCTCGCCTCCATAGGCCTCCACCAGCGTATCACTCGTGGAAAAGGACCAACGATCGACCTTTCCCTTCGCATGAATTGCATCGATCCGCATCCGCTTGTTTGGATCGGGGTTCGTGTCGATCACGACACCCCGTATGAGAAACGGACCTTCCACCCGGATGCCGTCCAGAAGCTTCTCAGGGTCCCTTGCCCGAGTTTTGATAGAGACCTTGGCCGTCAGTAAGCCATCGAAACCACGCCCACCGTAGTATTCGATGACCGGCGCCATTTGCAAGCCGTCGCCCTCCAGTTCCCCCTGAATCGCCCAATCGTGATCCCAGGTCAGCCGTACATGACCGGTCAGCCGTCCTTTGTACGCCTCGGCCTTGACGGAACGAATATCGAGCCCGCCCTCGGACAGGGTCCCGCTCAAGCTCACCTTGTCGAAATGAAAGGCCGGCCCCAGCGGCGGCGCCCAATCATGTGCAACCAGCCTCAAAGCAGGCGGCGAACCTTCTTTCGTAGCCGCAAAGGTCATCGTCATATGGCCATCAAGCCGGTGTAATTCCGCGTTGGCGACGCCCGCGTCGTCCCGAGTCAACTTGGCCTTAAGGCGATATCCCGTGGGATTCCGGTTACGCGCGTTACGAACCGCCAGGACGGGAACGGACACGTTGGAGAAAGGCAGCCACACGCGACCCTCACCCTTATGGCCGGAGGATAGACCGGTTAGGTCGTATAGCAGTGACTCGTCCATATCGACCAACGCGACTTCCAGCGTTCCTCCGTCGCTGCCGGGGATCCAAGAAGCGCCGGGGAGCAGTCGTATATCGCGAAGATCGCCGCGGCCGGGATGTTTGGACGATGCGCCGAAGGTGATGCGTTTCAGGACGACGGCCGGCCGCGGATAGACTTCCAGAATCACCTGGCCGATCTCGACCGGGCGTTCCATGCGCGCGGATACCCAACGACCGGCGACATCGGAGAACCAATGGGATTGCAATCCGAAGAACACGCAGGCAACTGCGCTCATCACGACGGCCGTGATCGCACCAAACAGACGTCTAAGCGCTTTCGCCATGATGAACCGACCCGATGTACCTGTTCTCGCCAACGACCTTCCGGGCGCCGCCAGACACCCGTGCCGTCGAGCATTCCGGGGCGCCCCGGATATCTCGATTTACCAGCAGTTATACTCTTTATCGGCCCGGGGAAATGTCGATGGATTCACCTTTCGAGACGGTGATCACATGTCGTGAAATTTTCGCTCGTGGACATGCCGGAGATCGTTTATTCAAGCGTGAGAAATTGCAGGCGAAAAAAAACCCCCGGTCGGTTAGGAGGAGGGGGGGAAACCGACCGGGGGGTAGAGAGGAGGGTCTACGATGTAGATTTAACCATTACCCTCTTAACGTCTTCTTAACGCAAACCTTGAGAAAAAGGTTCCATAAGGCCGTTCCGGTCGCGCTTAAGATTTTGATAAGCATCTGTCGGCGCAGGCAAAAATCGAACGTATTTGATTTACCTTCAAATTACCCTAATTTCACAAGAGACACCACCGGCGCGCGACGAAACAGCAATAGCGCGAGCAGCCCGAACAATGCCAAAGGACCTGTGCCGCCGGCACCGCTGAGCTTGTTGCCGACCGAAACGCTGCTCGGCAAGTCCGCCGTAACGGTCACGGAAGAAACCTTGGTGTTATCGAGATCGTTGGCATCGGTCTGATCGCTGCTAACGGAAGCGGTAACGAATTTCGTTCCGGCTTTGGATGCCGTCACACTGAAATCGATGATCGCCGAGGCAGTCGCCGTGAGACCGCTCAACGCGCAGACGAGCTGACGACCACTGGCGGTACAACTGCCCTGAGAAGTCGTAGGCGCCTGAGTGAAATCGAGATCGCTGGGAAGGGTCAACGAAAATCGCACATCGGATGCGTCGAGGCCCGCCTGATTCTCGACCGTAAACGCATACTCAACCGTACTGTCCCTGCGAATCGACGCGACCGTAGCACCGCCGCTTACGGCGAGATCCGGAAAATCCTTGCTGAGCTGAATCAATCCGCCTTCACCGACTGCGACCGCAGCCTGGCTCTGGCTCGCCACAGCCCGAAAATTCGTATTGCCCTGCTCGCTGTCGATCACGGTCCAATCGACCCCGCTGGGACTGGTCATGATGGCGCCGGACTGACCGACCGCCAATACTCGATCGCTCAGGAGTGTCGTATCGTTGAGCCAAGCCAGTCCGTTCCCGCTCGAAGACGTCAAAGCCCGCTCAAGCGTCCAGGTAAGACCGTCGGTACTGCTGAGTTGAGCCCCCTGCCCCACGATCATCCATTGGGCATGGTTGTTGTCCCAAACCACGCTCTCCAAAGGAGCGTCGGTCAATCCGCTCCCGCGGACGGTCCAGGTATCGCCGTCGGCGCTGGTCCAGATATTGCCCTTGTAGCCGACGGCGACAAACAGGCCGTGCCATGCCACGGCGCGCATCAACGGACGCAAGTGATCCGACGTTATCGGCGTCGTTGCCGACGACACCGAGGTAGAGACCGGATCGACGGCACGGGAGTCCCAGGTCTGGCCACCATCGGCACTTCGCCAAATGGTACCCAGAGATCCGACTGCCACAAACTGAGTCGCCGTGGCCCCCGTCGCCACATCCATGGCATCGCAGGTCGGCACCGGATCCAGAAACGCCCCACTGGTCGGGCAGGTCACGTTCACCTGAGTCCAGGTCGAGCCATCGGCGCTCCAAAACGTCGTGCCGAGGTCGCCGACGGCCACATAGGCGTTGCTGCCGTTCCACGCGATACCGTTCACATCGCGAGTCGTGGGGATGACCGCTGCCTTAGTGGCCGTCCAATCAATTCCGTCGGTACTTTGAAAAAAATAGCCGCCGTCGGCTACGCCGAACCACTGTGTGCCGTTCCAAAGCACGTCATTGATTGCATGAAAATCGGGCAGCTGTGCCGTCCAGGTCACCCCGCCGTCGTCGCTCCACAAGACCGTCCCGGCCTGACCCATGATGACAAGGCGACTTCCGTTTGAGTTCACCGTCCTGAGTTCAAGAGACGTCGTGAGCGGTGTCGTTGCCACGGTCCAATTGACCGTGCCGACCGATACGGCACCCGTCAGGACGCGGCTCTGATCCCCGACGACGAAGAGCGCGCCGCTCTGCTCCCAGATACCGCGCAAAGTGGCGGCTGCGGAATCGGTAAAACTGAGCACCCACGCGGAACCGTCCGTACTGGTCAGGATATTGCCACCGCTACCCGCGGCGACCCAAAGACCCGCGGCCCCGGACCACATGATCGCATGCAGATCGGCCGTGGAATTCGTGGTCTGCTCGGTCCACGTCTGCCCGTCCGAACTCGTCAAAGCCGTACCCTGATCGCCCACGGCAAGCCACATGCCGTTGTGCCAGGCAACCGAGCGAAGCGTTCGACCGCTCACATTCGCGGGGGCGGTCTGCGCCAGCCAAATACCGTCGGTCCCCCTGCGGATCAGGGTTGCCGAACCGCCCACGGCGACGAAAACCGAGCCGTCGGTCGCGATGCCGTAAAGATCCGTGCTGATGGGCGTCACCTCGGAAGTGCCCAACCGCTGATCAAGCCCGCCCACGATCGTTCCGCCGTTACCGGCGGCAAGCCATCGCCCACCGGAGTTGATCGCGATGGCGTTGAGTTCGCTGCCGGTGCCGCTGGTCAGCGCATGCCAACTCAATCCGTCCGAACTGGCCAACAAAAACCCGCCGGACCCAACCGACACAAACTGGGTACCGTCCCAGATCAGACCGTCCACCGACGACATTCGCGTCAAGGGCGTCACGAACTGCCAACGTGACCCGATGGAGGCCTGGATATCCGCCGAAAAAATCAGCAGGGAAAACAAGACCGCCGACAGGATACCGGGGGCACAATGCCTTCCCCTCGACCGAACCCGTGCGCTTGCGAAGCTCATCTCCCCCCTCCCGTCGTGAGCAGCCAGAGCCTACCCTCCGCATCCGCGACCAACAGGTCATCAGCAACACGCATCAATAAGGGGGTGATTTTTGACTCCGAGCCGACTTTCATCCGCGCCGCCAAATGGCCGTCCTGGCTCGAAATAAGATGCACGTATCCCTGGAAATCAATTACATATACACCGTCCTTAAAGGCGACCGGATTGGACAGCTTGCGATACATGAGCCCTTCCTGGCGCCATAGGATCTCTCCCGTATTACGGTCGAACGCCCAAACCTCGCCTTCCGGACCGGTCACATAAAGATGATCGTCCCAGATGCTCATGCCCGTATACGTGGCGAGATCACGCGACCAGACGATCCTACCCGAAGAAAGGGACACCGCCACCGTTCGCCCCTGGTAGGCGCTTGCGTAAACCAAATCTCCGACGACCAACAAACCGGCGTCGATATCCGTCATGCGCGACAGCACCGAATGGCCTTTGGGCTCGCCGACTACGGTATCCCACACCACGGCGCCGGTAGCCAAGTCGAGCGAAATCAAATGACCGTCCGCAAAGCCGGCAAGGACGCGATTCCCGACAATGAGCGGCGCCCCGGTGCCGCGCAAGGTCAAACTCGGCGGCGTCTCGCGAAAGACCCAAAGGCTACGCCCTGTTTCGCGATCCAGGCAGACCAGTCGACCGTCCCCGGTATGATAGACGATCTCGTTGTCGGAAACCGCGGGCGGAGCCAATACCTCTCCGGACAACGCCTGGCGCCACTGCACGTGACCGTCCTTGCCTGAGAGCGCGACGACGTCGCCGTCCAGGCTAGCCACATAAAGGGAATACTCGTAAACGCCCACGCTCGCGACATGCGTCGAATCGAGACTCGCGTCAGTCGCCAAACTCACTCCGTTCAGGACCTTGCCGCGCTTGAGATCGAGGATCCGAATACTGTCGCTCGCCGGAACCAATAATCCGTCGCTACCGAACCGGTCCGGAACCAGGGGGCTGCCCAAGGCCTGGACGGAAACTTCATCGAATGGCAACTGTTGGCGCCAAATGATTTTCTGATTCGAAGAAGGCACGCCGGAGGCGAGCGCCATGGGTTTCGGCGCCGTCTTCTCCGCGGTAGCGCAACCGCCGAGGAGCAATGCCCCGAAAGCGATTAGGGCCGCCAAACGGCAGTGAGATAATCCCGAAAAAACCGACCCGCCCAGCTTGCGGAACCACGTATCAGTGGCGATAAGTCCCGTTGTCGATATCTTCCGGTTCATGTGATCAGGAGGTCGCCGCGCCGCCCAGGTCGTCGACCTTCATCTGAAGGATGCGACGGTCCTGATCCTTCGGCGTCGCCAACAACGCCTTTTGATAGGCCATACGCGCGTCCTCTACGCGTCCCATACTGCGATAGATGTCGCCGCGAGCCTCCTCATAGCCGGCCAGCAATGTCCCGGAATCGCCCTGACCCAATACCGTCAGGGCGCGTTCCTGTTGCCCCTCGGATGCCAGCACGCGGGCAAGTCTGAGACGGGCAACGGCCTTGATCTCCGGCTGGGCCTCATGATCGAGCACCCACTGCAGGGCGGTCTCGGCATCCGGCAGCTTGTTCTGATCGACGTCGGCCTTGGCCTTCAGCAAAGCGGCCTGCACGGCATAAGGGCTGTCCCCGAAACTGTCCTGGATATATTTGACGCGCTTCTCGACGGCTTCGTAATTCCCGGCATGAAGTTCGTTGCGCAACTGAGCGAATTCCGTCGCGGCGGACTCGGCGAGTTGCTCTTTGTGCGCGATCCAGTAGCGGCCGCCCGCCACGGCGGCCATCACCACCAGCAGGATCCAGCTCACTGCGTTGCCATGCTTGTTCCACCAGCTCTTGATGGCCTGTAGTTGTTGTTCTTCGGTCTCGTAGTTCGCCATAACCGTCCTGTTCAAATGATACCGTTTTCGCTCAGAAACCCCGGCAGGGCATCCTGAGCCACCCGGGTCTGATCCCGCTCCTCGCGGAGAAATTTAACAGAAATCTCGCCCGCTTGCCGCTCTTCCTGCCCAAGCACGAGGGCAACCGCCGCCCCGCTGCGATCCGCCTTCTTGAACTGATTCTTCAGATTCCCGCCGCCGCAGTTGACCACCACGCGGATCCCCGGCACGACATCCCGAAGTCGTTCGGTGAAACAAAAACCCTCGCCCATCATGGCCGGATCCGTCACGATCAGACAGGCGTGAGGCCTGGCTTCATCGTTCTCGCCCTGAGCCATCAGGGCGAGCAATCGCTCAACCCCGAGTGCAAACCCCGCCGCAGGCGTGGAGGGACCGCCGAGCTGAGCAACCAGTCCGTCATAACGTCCACCCGCGCACACCGTGGACTGGGCGCCGAGCCCCCCGACCCACTCGAAGACGAGTTTCTGATAATAATCCAACCCGCGCACCAGGCGCGGATTGACGCGATAGGCGACACCGGCCTGATCCAGCATCGACATCAATTGCTCGAAATCCTGCCTCGACTCGTCATCGAGATATTCGGACAGCATGGGCGCGGCTTCGATGAGCGCCTGCATGTCCGGGTTCTTGCTATCGAGGATACGCAGAGGATTCGTGGTTAGGCGCCGCTTGCTGTCCTCATCGAGCCGGTCGAAATGAGACTCGAAATAGGCGACCAGCCGCTCGCGATACCCGGCGCGCGAATCGACGGTGCCGAGCGAGTTGATTTGCAGCTCCAGCCCCTCGATTCCCAGGGCTCGCCACAACCTATGGGTGAAGATGATGAGTTCAGCGTCGATATCGGGACCCGACATGCCAAGGGTCTCGAGCCCGAACTGATGAAACTGCCGATAACGTCCGGCCTGGGGGCGCTCCCGGCGAAACATCGGACCACCGTACCAGAGCCGTTGGGCACCCTGCCGCAACAACCCGTTTTCGATACTGGCGCGCACGCAGCTTGCCGTACCCTCGGGCCTCAAACAAAGGAAATCGCCGTTGCGGTCCGTAAAGCTGTACATCTCCTTCTCGACGATATCCGTCGCCTCGCCCACCGTCCGTTTGAAAACCTCCGCCTGCTCGACGAGCGGCATCCGGATCTGCTTGTAGCCGTATGCGGTGGCGAGATCGATAAAGGTACGCTCGAAGGCGAGCCAGTGCGCGGATTGATCGGGAAGGACATCATGCATGCCCTTGACGGCCTTGATCATGCCAGCCATAGCCTGCGCGCCCTTCAGTCTTTCGACTCGGCGGCTCGAGCTTCGTCGAGCTTGCGCCGAATCGTCCGTTCCAGATCCGTCAGAAGGTCCTCCTGATCGATCTTGTGATGGGGCTGGCCATCGATATAGACCAGATTGGGGCAACCGCCGGTCACGCCGACCGCCGCTTCGCGCGCCTCGCCGGGGCCGTTGACCACACAACCGATGACCGCAACGTCGAGCGGCTCGCGGATATCCTCGAGCCGCGCCTCCAGCGCATTGACCGTGCCGATGACGTCGAACTGCTGCCGGGAACAGGACGGACAGGCGACCAGGTTGATGCCGCGGCTGCGTAAATGCAACGCCTTGAGGATGTCGAACCCGACCTTGACCTCTTCGACGGGGTCAGCGGCGAGAGAAACACGTATGGTGTCGCCGATCCCATCGGCAAGCAGCATGCCGAGGCCGATCGCCGACTTCACGGCGCCGGCGCGCATGCCGCCGGCCTCTGTAATGCCAAGATGCAGGGGCTGGCTAATCTGTCCGGCGATGATTCGATAGGCCTTCATCGCCATGAAGACCTCCGAAGCCTTGAGGCTGACCTTGAAATCCTGAAAATCCAGCCTGTCCAGTATATCGATGTGGCGCATGGCCGATTCGACCAGCGCGTCGGGAGTAGGTTCGCCGTATTTCTTCTGCAGGTCCTTTTCGAGGGAGCCCGCGTTGACGCCGATCCGGATCGGAATGCCGTGATCACGGGCGCTGTCCACGACGGCCCGGACACGGTCCTCGCGGCCGATATTGCCCGGATTGATCCGCAGGCAGTCGGCCCCCATATCCGCGACCTTGAGCGCGATCCGGTAATCGAAATGAATGTCCGCAACCAGCGGCACGGAAACCTGCTGACGGATCCGGCCGAAGGCCTCGGCGGCGTCGAGCGACGGCACCGAGACGCGAACGATATCGGCCCCGGCGTCCGCAATCGCGCGAATCTGCGCGACGGTTGCGTCGACGTCGCAGGTCTCGGTATTTGTCATGCTCTGCACGGAGATCGGCGCCCCGCCGCCGACGGCGACGTCGCCGACGCGAATCTGTCTCGACTCGCGACGTTGAATCTGTCTATAGGCTTCTTGCATAGTTCACCATGATTGGTCCGCGCCGGGACGCAGCGGGCCCGGACGGTGCGCGTCAGGGCTTGTTGACTGCGCCCACCAGTATATGAGCGACCCTTGAACCCTTTCGCTGCTCCCAGACATAGGGCTGACCATTGTATTCGATACGCACCCCGGGCGCATACCCCAGTCTGACATCGAACGGGGGCTGTCCCTGCAGGCTGAGTTTCTGTCCGGCGCGCCCGACACGCGTCAGGAGGCGGCTGCTCTCGGCATCGTGCACCTCCGCCCAGGAGTCGGTTTCAAAGATCAAAAGCAGACTGGCCTGCGGTTTGGCGATATCCGTCGACGTGGGTTCATCGACGGCATCCGCCTTTGCGTCATCCGCCGCCACAGGCGCCTGATCCGCGCGGGAGTCTATACCGGCACCCAGGTTGCCATCGCCCTCGGATTCCGCAACCGCCGTTTCCGCCTCCTCGGGAGTCGCCTTCAGGTCCTCAGGCACGGATGCCTGTTGTTCCATGCCCGAGCCCGTGTTTTCGGTGCCCGTAGCCGCGTTCCGCTGCTCGTCGTCTCCGCCGTTCAGGTACAAGCCAACCCCGAGGATGAGGAGAAGAACACCCGCACCGACCATCATGCCGACGGTACTGCGGCGACTGTTGGCGGCCGTCACGGCGCGGGTGGAATGGCTTACCGAAACCAACACCGGTTCATGGCCCGCCTCCATACCTTCCAGCGCCGCCAGCAATGGCTCGGGACGAATTCCCAACAGACGGGCATAGCTGCGTAGCAGCCCCATGGCATAGACCGGCGCGGAAAAGACCGAGAGGTCTTCGTTCTCAAGCGCCGAAATCAAGTGAGGGCGAACAAACAAGGCGTTTGCGACCTCCTCGACCGATTGACCCGCCCGCTCTCGCGCCTTGCGAAGCTCGGTACCGAAACTCGGGAGGGCGGTGCTTTCGGATTCGTCCGGGGAATGAATGTCGTGTTCCTGATTCATGCTCAGTTTGATCCCTTTTGATCAGCCTTTGCGCCAAGGGCGGTGAGTTTCCGGCGGTAGGACTCCACCCCTTCGGCGTCACCCAGCGCCTGTTCGATGTCGCGACCCAGTTCAAGCGTTTCCACCGAACCCTGATGGGTGGCGTCCAATCGCTGCATAAATGCCCGGGCCTGCAGGTAATGGGTCTCACGATACATCAAACGCGCCATCTGAAAGAGCGCGAAAGCGGACTTCGGGTTCCCTTCGAGCGCCGAGCGCAAATGGCGTTCCGCGAGCGCATCGTTTTTTGCTTTGATCGCACAGGCGGCAGCCTGCTCGTGAACGCCGAAACGACGCCGGTCGCGATACAGGTCTATGGTCTCTTCGAAGGCCTCTTCCGCGATCTCATAGTCACCCCGGTCGCAACGATAGATCGCGTAGTTCCCGTGTACCACAGGATCCTTGGGCGCGAGCCTGATGGCATCGTGATAAGCCTCCAACGCGCCTTCGTCGTTACCGGTGCGCCGGTAGAGTTCGGCAAGATAATGATGGGCTTGAGGCAGGTCCGGGTTTTCCTCCAACGCCTTCTTGAGCTTGACCAAGGCGAGGTCGTAGTTGCCGTTCTGCATATAGCTGAGACCGAGTTCTGCATTGATATTCGCGGGCTTTCGGCTATCACCCTCGCGGGATGGATTGCTCCCGCACGCGCCGAGAATCAGCGCCAAACAGCTTATCAGCACCGCTCTCATGAGCCGTGTACCCGAGTACCCGGAAACTGGGTAAAGCGCAGGCTTCTGCGAGTACGATCCTGAACCTTGCCCGCGAGTTGTCCGCAAGCGGCATCAATGTCCTCGCCCCGGGTCTTGCGGGTTACCGTTACGAGCCCGGCGTCCTGAAGGCGTTTGCGGAACGCATCGATGGTCGTTTGATCCGAACACCGGTAATCCGCGCCGGTGAAAGGATTGAAAGGAATCAGATTGACCTTGGACGGAATGCCCTCAAGGATCCGAATCAAGGACTTGGCGTCACTCGGGCGATCGTTGATGCCGGCCAGCATGACATACTCGAAAGTGATCCTGCGCCGCTGCTGACAGTCGATATAGCGCCGGCAGGCGGCCAGCAGTTCCTCGATCGGATACTTTTGATTGATGGGGACCAATTGATCACGCAACGCGTTGTTGGTGGCATGCAGAGACACTGCCAGGCTCACGTCGCACGCCTCCCTAAGACGATCGATGGCGGGAACCACGCCTGCCGTGCTCAGCGTGATGCGCCGCTTGGAGAGACCATAGGCGTTGTCGTCCAGCATGATCCGCATGGCCTGCACGACGTTGTCGAAATTAAGCAACGGTTCACCCATGCCCATCATGACCACGTTGCTGACACGGCGTTCGCCGTCCTCGAAACAGCCCAGGGCCTTATTGGCCAGCCACACCTGGGCGATGATCTCATGGGCCTCAAGGTTGCGATTGAACCCCTGCCTCGCCGTGGCGCAAAAACTGCAATTCAGGGTGCATCCCACCTGAGATGAGACGCAGAGCGTGCCTCGATCGGTCTCGGGTATGAAGACCGTCTCGACGGCATTGCCGTCGGGAAGGCGCAACAGCCATTTACGCACGCCGTCCGAGGCATGCTGTTCATGGACGATCTCGGGCAAGGCAAGCGACGACGACTCGATCAAGCGTTGCCGCAAGGTCTTGCTCAGATTCGTCATCGAATCGAAATGGGTTTCGCCCACCTGATGCAGCCATTTCATGACCTGAGCGGCGCGAAAGGGTCGCTCGCCCTGAGTGGCGAAAAAGGCGGACAGCGCGGACTGATCAAGGCCCAATAAATTGGGCCTTATCTCAGCGTTCAACGGCTTTTCAGCGGGTGCGGGGACAGAGCGCATCCGCGGAGAAGAAATAGTCGATCTCGACCTTGGCGGTCTCGGCGGCATCGGAACCGTGGACGGCATTCTCCTCCACGCTGTTGGCGAAATCGGCGCGAATCGTACCCGGCTCTGCATTGGCGGGGTTCGTGGCGCCCATGATCGCACGATGACGGGAAACCGCGTCCTCGCCCTCGAGGACCTGGATCATGACGGGTCCGGAGATCATGAACGAAACCAAGTCGTTGAAGAACGGACGCTCGCGGTGAACGGCGTAGAAACCTTCGGCCTCTTCCTTGCTCAGGTGCTTCATACGGGCGGCGACGATACGCAGGCCGGCCTCTTCGAAGCGGCTATAGATCTTGCCTATGACGTCCTTGGCGACGGCATCCGGCTTGATGATGGAAAGGGTTCTTTCGATGGCCATGAGATATCTCCGATACGTAATTTTCTGAAAGGGTGATGTTTGAGTGCTAGATAGTGTAAATCCGCTCCCTTACGATCCACATAAGACCGCATTTTCAAGCGACTGTTCCACAACGGGATTCGGGGAAATCCGCGCCGCTCCGGGACGCGCGGCGCATTGTACCCATCGTTTGCGGGGACCGCAAACCATGGAATCGCCCATTATTCCATTTGATCCATCTCGACCACGAAGTCCATGTAGTCCAGATAATAGGTCAGCGTGACGCGAAGCTCCTCGATACGCTGCAATTGTGCGCTGCACGCCTCGTCACAGGCCTTGCGTCCCTGTTCCACGGCCTCGAACTCAGAAGCCAGGAGCGCACGCAGTTCGTCTCGCCCCGACCATTCTTTATAGAAACCGTTGTGGAATTCCTCACAGGGCGGAGATTTCAGACCTTTCTTGCCGTAGTTGTTTAACAGCTCGCCGCAACGATCGGCCTGTTCGACGAGGACGGCAAGCTTGGTGATCATGACGGTGTAATCCAAGACGCCGCCTTGCTTCTCCGCCGCCGCAACGGAAAAGGAAACCAGGCATCCCGCCAGGAAACTGAGCATCACTCGACTCGCGCGCACTACGGAACTCCCTATAGTTCTAAAAATGTAGCGCATCATAGCCCGACTGGACGACGATTTGCCAGTTTCCGGGCTGAAAATCTTCGCCCCTCAACGCATCATCACGGCCCCGCCGGAACACGGCGCGGCCCCTATTCGATCGCCAGACCCGTCGTACGGCTGTCCAGCATCTCGCCGAGGAAACGGCTGCCAAGGCGTTCGGTGAGCCGCTCGAGATACGGCCTGCGGTGCGTGAAATCGACGATATGCTCTTCCTTGATCAACACACGCGCCACGTAGTCGGCGCTATGCAGACCATCGATCAGTCCGTTTTCCACGGCCTGCTCCCCGGTCCATATCAAACCGCTGAAGGTGTCGTCATTCACTTTCAGCCGATCCCCCCTGCCCTGTTTGACGGTATCGATAAACTGTTGGTGAATGCTTTCCAACATATCGCCGATCAAAGCCCGATCTTCGTCCTTCATGGGAGAAAAGGGATCCATGATGCCCTTGTGTTTGCCCGCCGTCAGCAAACGACGTTCGACCCCAAGCTTGTCCATCGTGCCCACGAAACCGAAACCGTTCATCAGCACGCCTATCGAACCGACCATGCTGGCCTTGTCCGCGAAGATCTTGTCCGCCGCCACGGCGATGTAATACCCGCCTGAAGCACAGATATCCGTCACCACCGCATATACCGGGATATCGGGATGCAATTTCCTGAGCCGCCCGATCTCGTCGTTGATCTCCCCCGCCTGGACGGGGCTGCCGCCGGGGCTGTTGATGCGCAAAATGATGCCCGAGGTCTTGTCGTTCTTATACGCGTCGCGCAGGCTCTCGATGACGTTGTCGGCGCTGGCCTGGGCGTCGTCGGCGATGACGCCGCGAATGTCGATGAGGGCGGTGTGCCGCCCGCTCTGTATGCCGTCCGTCTTCCAGGAAGACGGCAAATATATATAGAGCAAGGCAAATAAATACAAAAACAACAGGCACTTGAAAAATATGCCCCAACGCCGACTGCTGCGTTGTTCCCTGAGTGTGGCGAAAAGAACTCTTTCAAGCGCGCCGCGCTCCCAGTCACGGTCGGAGCCGCGTTCTCTACGCACGGCCTGCTCCCTGAGCCAGGGATCTCCGCTTCGGTCATCGATCATGCAGCTGTTCCTCTCCTGAGGTGTTAACGGTCATACTTTTCTCCGGCCGCAGCCCCCAAATGGATCAGGAGTTCCGGCAGCGACTCGATGCAGGCCACGGGGCCACAGGATAATAGCCGCTCCCGGTCATGGGCGCCATAACTTACGGCCAACGCGTCGGCGCCCGCGTTCCGGGCCATCAACATATCGAATTCGCTGTCCCCGACCATCAACGTTTCCTCCGGCGCTATGGCCAAACCGTCCATGATATCGATCAGCATCTGGGGATGAGGTTTTGAAGGGCATTCGTCCACGCAACGCGTCAACGAAAACAGGTGCCCGCAGCCCGTTTCCGCCAGCGACCGGTCCAAGCCGCGGCGTCCTTTCCCGGTGGCGACGGCAAGCCAGTAGCCCATGCCATCCAGAGTGTTCAGGATTTCCAGCGTGCCCGGAAACAACTGCGTGGGACCATGCTGAGCCGACAGGTAATAGCCCCGGTAGGTCTCGATAAACCGCGAGTGCTGCCGCTCCCCGGCGCCCGGCATTAAGACCTCGGCGCCTTCCATCAGACCAAGGCCGATAACGTCCTTGAGCTTTTCGTCGTGAGGCGCCTCGACCCCCACGGCTTCGAGCGAAAAACGCAGGCTTTCGACGATCCGCGCCGTAGAATCCGCAAGCGTGCCGTCCCAATCGAAAACGATCAGGCGATAAGACTTCGCCACGCTCATCTCCCCGGCGCCTTCATGCGTTCAAGCACGCTTTGGAGGTCTTCCGCCAGCGGAATCTCGACCCGGATAGGCTTTCCGCTTCCGGGCATAGCGAACGATAAGTGATAAGCATGGAGGAACAAGCGCTTGAGGCCGAATCGTTTCAACGCCCGGTTGCGTACCCGATCACCGTATTTGTCGTCTCCGGCAAGCGGATGGCCGATGTGCGCCGCATGGGCACGAATCTGATGCATGCGTCCGCTGTGCAACCTCGCTTCTAGCAAAGTAAAGCCATTGAGGCGTTCGCGGGGCAGGAAGACGGTCTCGGAGGACTTGCCCTCGTCGAGATTCACTTCATTGCGCCGCTCCTGATCGCCCGCGCGCTTCAACGCCAAGGGCGCGCGGACGCTACGCCGCCCACCGTCCCACTCGCCGCAGACGAGCGCGAGATAGCGCTTGTCGAACGCCCCCGACGCCAACACGCGATTGAGTTCCGGCAGCAACCGGCGATCCTTGCAAAGCAGCAAGCAGCCGGAGGTCTCCCTGTCGAGTCGATGAACCAAGGACAATCCGGGAACGTCCGGACGGCAGACCTGCAAGCCTTCGATCACGCCGAAGTCGATACCGGTGCCGCTATGGACCGCGATACCGGCCGGTTTATCGATGACCATGAGCTGATCGTCCTCGTAAACGATCGCGTCCTCGAGACGCTTGAGCAGAGAGGCGGGAGGACGGCGAACCTCACTTTCCGCGACTCTGATCGGCGGCAGGCGGATAACGTCTCCGGCCTCGAGGCGGCGGTCGGGTTTGGCGCGCCCCTTATTGACGCGGATCTCCCCTGTCCGCAGCAAGCGGTAGATACGGCTCTTGGGCACGCCCTTGAGACGGGCGCTCAGATAATTGTCGATCCGCTGCCCGGCGTAATCGCCGGAAACATTCAACAAACTGACACCGCCGGAAGACGATTCCGTTGTATCACGATCCTGATTCGTCACTACCGGCCACCTATTTGCCAATACGTTTGGTTACTGTCAGCTACGATGCCACAGGGGACAAATCGTTTACAACCATACGCGCCGAAAGGTATCCAAGGCCCAAAAAACGGTCCCTGCAGCCGATAAACGTCGATGTCGACTTTCGCACACAAAAGGCATTGACATATCATTATTCGATAATATAATTATCCGCATGAACACGATACCTCAAGACAAGATCCAAAAGGCGAGCGAAGGACTCAGAGCCATCGCCCATGAATTGCGTCTGGCCGTCCTCTGTCAGTTGCTCAACGGTCCCATGTGCGTTGCGGACCTAATGGCGGCCACCGGCTCGTCGCAGTCCAACCTGTCCCAGCACCTGACCAAGATGCGCATGATGGGCATTCTGACCAACGAGAAGCAGGGACAACGCGTCTTCTACAAGATCGCGGACCCGAGCTTCGCCGACCTCGTGATGACCCTGAAAAAAATCTACTGTCCGGACATTTGCTGATGGGCACCCAAGTTTCCGAGCTATTTTTTTACGCCGACAAATCAGAA
>WGNS01000043.1 GCA_016124415.1 Gammaproteobacteria bacterium
AGTCGGTTCGGCGCGCGCGACGACGGCGTGAACTCCGGGGCAAGGTGAGGGGAGTCGCCAATCGGCGGCAAGTCGCTCGCGTCCAGGGCGCGAGCCCGTCTCGGGGTCGCGCGCAGCCTCGGAAAGCGATTCATCATTTGAGTGTGCGGCGCCGGCCAGAAAGTTTGACTCGACCACCGGCCAGAGACGGGCGAGCAGCGTGTCCGACCCGGGCGATGAGAGGGTGGAATGGTCATCGCCGCAATCGACATGGCCGAACAGGTGCAGGCGATGTTTGGCGCGCGTGACCGCGACGTATAGCAGGCGAGCGTCCTCAAGCCGGCGCTTGCGCTGCTCGATCCGGCGCAACAAGGTCGTCATTCGTCCCGGCTTCTCGCCCGCGGGACTGATCGGTGCCAGCAGGAGGTCGGGTTCCGCGCGCGCGTGGGTCCGTTCCAGCCACGACAGCAGCGGCGTATCCTCTTGGCGCGGTTTGCGACCGAGACCGGGCAGGATCACGGTATCGAACTCCAGTCCCTTCGATTTGTGCATGGTCATGACCTGAAGCTGCTCGCCTGCATGGACGTCCGGCAGAGCGAACAATTTCTCGACATGGACCTCGAGGCGGTCGGGGTCGGAGAGTTCTCCCGCCTCGTCCAGCGCCTCGAGCAGTTGAAAGAAGACCTCGGCGTCCTCGAGTTCCGTCTCGTCGCCAACGCAGGCAGGTCCCCCCATGGCGAGCCAGGCGGCCTCGATACGGCGGCGCAGTCCCACCCTTCCGGTTTCCGTGGCCGCCGCCTCGATCCATGGCAGAACGCGTGCGATACGGTCCCGGCCGTCGAGGCTCAGTCGACTCAGGATGGCGTCGTCGTGCAGTAATTCCATCACAGGTCGCTCGGGATCGCCGGCGGCCAGGGCGTGAAGGTCGGCGAGCGTCAATCCGCAAAAGGGCGCGCGCAGGATGGACAGCCAGGCGATACGGTCGCCGAAGTGGTGGAGCGCCCGGGTCAGCGCAAGCAGGTCGCCGACGACCGGACGTCTCGCCAGGGACTCGATCTCCTGGGCGCGATAGCGAAGATCGGCGTGCCTGAGACAAGTCAGTATCTCGACGAGATGGCCGCGGCTTCGGACCAGTATCGCGATCGTGCCGTCCGGCTTCTCTTTCCGGGCGGTCTCGATGACGGCGACGACCTCTTGGGCCTCTCGGTGAGGATCGTTTTCGAGCGCGGGGTGAATGGCGACCGCCGGGCTTGCCGTATCCTCATGCCAGGCATCCGATGCCGCGAACGAGATCGCGCCGTCCTCGATGTTGTCCTCGGTCGGCAGCACTCGGGGAAAATGAACGTTGATCCAGTCCACGATGCCCCGTTGCGAGCGAAAGTTGACGGACAGCTTCAGCGATTCGAGCGGGATTTGTCCCAGACCGTTTTCACGGCAGGCCAGGAACAGACCGACCTCGGCCTCGCGAAAGCGGTAGATGGACTGCATCGGATCGCCGACCAGGAACAGCGTATGGCCGTCATTCGCCTGCCACCCCGCCGTCAGTCGGGTCAACAGTTCATGCTGGGCGAGCGAGGTATCCTGGAATTCGTCGACGAGGAGGTGGCGGATGCGGTGATCGAACGCAAGTGCGAGATCCGTGGGCGCTTCCGGTTCGCCGAGCGCCTGGATCGCGGACCGCGACAACGCCGTGAAATCGATCTCCCCGTGGGTGCGGAATGCGACCTCGAGATGGGCCGAGGCGATTCGCAGGAAACTGATCAGGGCCTTCAAGGTCTCCCACTCGGCGTCGGAGTACCGATGGTCCGGTAACGTACCGAGCGCGGCCAGCGCCTGCTGGAATGCTTCCGCTCCGGCCAACGATTCCAGGAGTTCCGTCATGCGTTTTTTCATGTCCGCATAACGGGAACGATCCTCCGCCGGCAGGGAACGGTCGGCGGCCGGAAAGCCTTGTCGGCGGTCGACCTGTCGGCGCCAGGATTTTTTGTCGGCGGTCAGCAGGAGGGTTGCAAGCGTATCCCAGACAGGGCGTTCGGCAAGCGTGGTCCCCGGCATGGCGACAAGATCCTCGCAGGCGGTCATCGGCGAAGCCGAATCCCGCAAGTTGGCGGCCGCGAAACGGGCCAGCTCGGGAAGTTCAGCCCCACAGCGTTCCGGGACCAGCGCCGCCGCTTCGTTCAGGGCTTCCTCGACCAGGCGGGCGGTGGCGCCTTCAAGCTGTTCGCGATCCAGGCGCATGGCCTCGGGGTCGGCGACGTGGCGCAGCCATTGATCGCGCCGTTGCAGCATGATCGCGATCAGGTCGCGCAGGCGGTCGAGCCGGTTGTCGAGATGGCGGACCAGATGTGCGACGGCTTCCGACCACCCGGCGCCGGACTCGATCTCGGCGATGGCGTTGGCGGCGGCCGTCAGGTAGATCGGTCGAGCGTCCTCGGTCACCCGCGGCACGGCGCCCAGACCCGAGAGGATGGGCATTTGTCCGGCCAACATCGCGCACAGCGAGTCGATGGTCTGGATGCGCAGCCGGGATGGATTATCGAGCAGATCCCAGGCCTTCTGTTTGTCGCGTTCCAGCGCTTTTCGCGCCAGGTCCCAGTTGAGCTTTTCGTGGCCTTCCTCGGGGCGGGCGTTGGTCGCCGCGAAGTCGAGCGTTTCGAGCACGCGCTGCCGCATCTCGGCGGCGGCCTTGCGTGTGAAGGTGATCGCGACGACCTCTTCCGGCGCATCCGCGCCGGCCAACAGGACCAGGAATCGCTGGGTCAAAAGACTCGTTTTTCCCGAGCCGGCCGGCGCCTGAACGATGAACGATCCGGTGGGTTCGAGGGCTCGCAGGCGTTGGGCGACATCGGCGGGTTCGGTCGGCCTGCTCATGATTCATCCTCGTCCACGGCCAGTCCAGGGTCTCCGGCGTGCAGTTCGTCGATACGGCACAGGGTCGGCAGCGGGCAGTAAGCGCAGGTCTTCGGGTAATCTTTGGGATCCACGGTCGCATTGCCCGCCGCGAAGTCGCAGGCCAAGCCGGTCACGACCTCCCGCCATTCACCAAGCACCTCCGACCATGCCGGCAGCTCCCGTGTTTGGCGAACCTTTTCGTAGGAATCGACCCCGGGGATCAGGTCTGGTTCGGACGCGATACCTTTGAAGCCCATATCTCCGGCCCTGAGCTGGGCGAAGGCCAAGGCCGCGATCGGTTCCGACACCGTCGTGGCGTAGAGCGGCAGTTGGGGCTCGTCGGGGCGCTCGCCGAACCAATCTCTCGGTGTGACCGCACCGGTCTTGTAATCGATCAGCACGAGCCGGCCGTCCTCCAACGCATCGATCCTGTCGATGACGACCTTGATGTCGAGTCCGGCTATGCGGGGGCGGAAGATTTGTTCGCGCGCCTTGACCCGGAACGGCGGCCGCGCGCGTTCGAGGTCCAGCCAGGCCATCGTCACTTCGAACAAACGGGCGGACTCGAGTGTTCGGAATCGTCCGGTCAACGTGTCCGGATGAAGGCGGCACGCCTCGCTGATCGCAATCCCGACAGCCTCGTTGACCAGGTTTTCGAGTTCGGGGGCGCTTATGCCGAGAAGGGTCTGTTGGTCGCCGAGCCGTTCCCAGACGTTTTCCAGTACTCGATGCAGCAAGGAGCCTCGAACCCGGGCGTCGAGACCGATCTCCGCCTCGCCGAGGGCCCTGGCGCCGAGCCTGAGCTCTGCGAAGGCTCGGAACGGGCAGGCGGCTTGATATTTGACGATTCCGGCACCGCCGGATGCGGCCCCGGCCGGTACCGGCGGCGCAGGATCGTCGACGAGCGTCTCCAAACAGGCCGCTGCACGGATGGCGGTTTGCCAGATCGGTTGCGGTTCCGGGCAAAGCGCCTCCTGAATCATCGGGTCGAGGTCCGCGATCAGCGGGCTGAGGGTCAGGCTCGCGTCTCCTTCATGCAGCGGATGACTCACGATGACCTCGTTTGCGCTCGTCAGCAGACGTTGGGTCAGGGTGCGCGCGAAACGAAGTTCGCGCGCCTCGCTCGAATGGGGCAGGTCCAGCGCCCGTTGTAAAGGCAGCGGGATGAACGGATTCGGGCTCGGTGGTCTGGGCCAGGCGGCGTCGTGCAAGCCCATGATCCAGAGGTGGTCGAATTGCTGTCCCGCGCATTCGAGGACGCCCATGACCTGGACGGCCGTCGTTGCGGACTGGGCCTGGAAGGTCCGCTCACGTGCGAGGTCGCCGATCAGCGCCACGGCGTCCCGTGCGTTCATCGGGGTCGTGAAGGCATCGAGGGCGGCGAGGCCGCTAAGCAATTCACGCCAGGATTCGACGGCTTGGAATTCCTCGCTGGACAGTGCGCGGCCCCGGCACCAGCCGATCGCCTGGAGCAGGTTCGAGAAACGCTCCGCCCAGGCGGAGGGCGTGGCGGGCTCGGTCAGCGTAGCGCTCTGAGACTGCCATGCCGCGATATGATGAGCGAGAATCGGGCAGCCGTGGGCCCGATCCTGGCGGGCGGCGTGGTAATGAATCCGCTTCAGTGAAAACTTCGGCTCGCCGGACTCGCGCAGCCGGGCATCGAGCATGGCCCGCGCGCCGGCTTCCTCGGGCCACCCCGCAAGCAGTGGCGAGCGCAACAGTTGGCCTGCCTGGAGCAGTGTGATTCCGGGTTCCAGCAGGGCGAGCAGTCTGAGTGCTACGCGGACGACCGGGTGATCGGCAAGCGGCCGGCCGAGCGAAACATTATAGGGACGCTCAAGGTGTCCCTTCCCCGGGAGCAGCGTTTCCGGAATCAGGCACTCGTCGAGCGCGCGCGTCACGACTTCGCGCCGGCTTTCGAGTTCGGGCACGACGATTCCGATGGAGGCCTCGGGATTTTCCGTAAGCCGCCGCCGGACCCACCGCGCCATCGTCAGGGCTTCGTTGCGCGATTCGGCACAAGCGATACGGTGTGTTTTTGTCGCTCGTCCGTCGAGTTCGATCCAACGTATGCCGCAACCGGTCTCGGCGATGGCCTCCAACAGCGCCATGAATCCGGGCGTCAGCTCGTCAAAGCCGATCAGGACCAGCGTCGCCGGGGCCGTGATCGCGCCTTTTCGAAATGGATCGATCAAGGCTTCGGGCAGAGCGGCCGGTGCGAGCCATCCTCCGTCCCCGCAGCGGCGCTCGAAACGTTGGACCCAGACTAGAAAGGCCTCGCTGTCGACGTTATAGCGGAATCGAGCCTCGTCGACCGAGATGTTCCATTCCCGGGTCAACCGCCAGGCGCCTTGCGCTTGGCGGGCGCATCCCGAGGGTTCGAGCAGGGGACTCTGGTCCTGATCCGCACGAATGATTTGTTCCCAAAGGCGGCGTTCCTGGGTCGTGGAGAGCAGCCTGGAAGGGGCAGGCATCGCGCCGCAGAGCAGCACTTCTTCCCAACATCGTTGCAGCCAGGCCGTGAGCGGCAAGATGTCGGGTGTGCTCCAGACGAGCGTGCCGCTCGAGGCCGTAAACCGGGCGTGATCCGCGCGCAGGGTGGCGGCCAGGCGCTTGTTGACCGTGACCAGAGTCGATCCCGGTCCGAGTACGGACAGGAGTTCGGTTTTGGCGCAGCGTTCGGGCGTCATTCCGCTCGGTTGGGCTGGCTGACCGCCTCGAGCAGGGCCGTGTCCGTGGCCGGCAGCATGAGCTGGGTCCAACCCACGTTGGCGCATTTCTTACGTAGTTCTTCAGGCATGCCCGCGTTGACGAGCACGATGAACGGCGGTTTGTGTCCGGCGTCGGGACCGTTCTCCCAGTCCATGCCGATCATAGTTTCCGCCATGGCACCGCGAATCAGTACGGCATCGTAACGGATATTGCGGATGGCGAGCTCGGCCTGTGCGCAATCCTCCGCGATCTCCATGCAGAAAGACATGGCCTCGAGTCGGCTTAAGACCTGCTTTTGTTCATCGGGGTTGTCGTCGATCAGCAAGAGCAGCCCGTGGCGATGCGGTTTGCCGACGGCCACGGAATGGCGCGTCACAAAGGTTTCGCGGTCGCCTTGAAGAACGGCGCGGATGCAGTCGTGCAACTGGATCGTCGTGTAGGGGGTGGTCAGATAGCCCGAAATGCCGGCCCGGCGCGCCTCCTCGCTGTCGCCGCGATAGCCGGTGGTCGCGATCATGAGCATGCGCACGCGATGGGTACGGTCGTTCGAGTTGACCGCCCTGGCCAGCCGCAGGCAGTTGGAGCCGATCATGCTGGCGTCGAATACCAGGAGCTGGAACGGCAGTCCGCCGTCTTCGGCGTCGAACAAGGCCTGGATCGCATGGCTGCCGTCCTCGACGATATGGACGTCCATGCCGAGCCCGTTGAGTTCGTCGCTGAGACCGGTCAGTTGGGTTCTGCCGCTGGTTACGATCAGGACGCGGATGCCTTCGAGATCCTTGGCGTCCTCTTCTTGCTCCAGGGTGTCCGGCGGACGACGGTCGAGCGTGACCTCGAAGCTGAATGTACTGCCCATGCCCGGCGTACTGATGACGCCGATCTTTCCGCCCATCATCTCGACGAGCTTGCGGGAGATGTTGAGGCCGAGGCCCGAACCCGGGCGGCCGTGCGTCTGACGCAGGTGCTCGGGTTGCAGGATGTTGAAGATGTTGGTTTGGCGTTTCGCATCGATGCCCTTACCGCTGTCGGAGACCTCGAAGTGCAGGCGTACGGTCTCATCGAGCGAGTCGACGACGCCGATCCGGATCAGGATCTCGCCTTTATTGGTGTGGGTTACCGCATTATCGATGAGATTGAACAGGATCTGCCGGAGACGGGACGGGTCGCCCTTGAGCGTGGTCGGCGTATTGGCGGGCAGATAGTAGCACAACAGCAGGCCCTTTTTTTCCTGGGAAAGCCGCTTTTGCGCGCGCTGGAACGTGATTTCCACCGTCCGGTAAAGGCTGAACGGGATGTTTTCCAAGGTCATGTTGCCTGCCGCGATGCGCGCGAAATCGAGCACGTCGCTGATAATCGTGATCAGGCTGTAGCTCGATGCCCGCGTCTTCGCCAGAAGCTTGGCCTGGCTTTCGTCGAGCCGGGTCTCCTGGAGTTGGGTGGCCTGTTCGATGATATCGTTGATCGGGGCGCGGATGTCGCGGCTGACGTTGGCGATGAATTCAAATTTGTTCCGCGACAATTCCATTTCCAGATCGCGGGCCTTGCGGAGTTCGAGCTCGGAGGCCTTGCGATCGCTGATATCGCGGAAGATGCCGATGAACTGGCGTCTGCCCTCGATACTGAACTCGCTGACGGCGAGTTCCATTGCAAAGGAGGATCCTTCCTGGCGGCGGCCTTCGAGGTCGTGGAGATTGCCGTCCAGGTTCAGTTGCTGCAGGTCGAGCGGCGCGTCAACCGTGATTTTGTCCATCCACTCCTTGAGGCCCGGGATAAAGTTCGAGACCGGTTGGGCCATGGCTTGCTCCGATGCGCAGCCGAAGATGTGTTCGGCCGCCGGATTGATCGAAACGATCGATCCGGCATCGTCGAAAGTGATAATGCCGTCCATGGCGTTCTGCAGCACGGCCTCCACGCGGCGCTGGCTGACCAACAGATTGGTCGCGGTATTGCGGGCCTCGTTCAATGCTTCCTGCTTTTCGGAATACATCTTGGCAAGGCGTTTGGACATGGTGTTGAAGGCGCTGGCGGTCTGCGCCAACTCGTCGTTGCCGGCGACACCGATTTGGTGGCCCACGTCCCCGGCGGCGATCCGGCGTGTCGCGTTGCGCAGGCGTTTCAGCTGGGCGTCGAAATAATTGCCCAGGAACAACGAGAAGATGATCGAGATCATGATGCCGACGACCGAGATGGTGGCCGTGTTGCGATGGGCCGCGCCCATCATGTTGTCGATCGGTTCCGTCGAGAAACCGACCTCCACTCGGCCGATGATCTGGTCGTCGTCGATGACTTCGGACGCTACGTCGAATACACCGTCGTCGACGGTTTCGACCATGAAATCCTCTTTGAACGGCCGGGACAGAATCTTGGCGTCGCCGCCTTTGGCGAGCAGGCCGCCGGCATCGTAGATCCGGATATATACCTCTCCCGGATGCGTCAGCGCGGTGTTGATCAGCCGTTTCAACGCCTTGGTATCCTTGGCGTGGATATGGGGGCCCACCGAGGCCGCCAGGATCGCGGCCGACAGCGAGGCGCGCGCACTCAAATCGATTTCGCTCGTGCTGCGCAGGAAGCTTAGATTCCGCCAGGCCAGCATCGAGACCAGAAAGATCTGGATCAGGATGACGCCAAAAACGATTTTGAAGCGAAAGGTCATTGCGGCGCGGCGGTCAGCGGGTCAACAAGAGAGTCGCCACTGCGGGTGAAACTCGGGCGGGATCACGTGTCTGCTGCGAACGCTGGAAATATTGGCGCTCAACGTCCCGTTTCGATCAGGACCGTTTGTCGCCATGACGATCCAGGTAGTCTTCCAGGCAGTGACGGATATAAGTATAGGCCCGGGCGTAGATGCCTGGTGCCGATGCCTCTCTTTGCCCCCCGATGTGCAAGGTCGCGACGCCGTTTTCGGCGATCCAGTCGCTGATTTCAGCCGGCGGCGGCGGGTTCTCGAGGTCGACGGCTTTAACCGGTTTCCCCTGGTGCTTGGCCATCTCGACGGCGTAGGCGGTGCCGCCCTGGAGCAGGCCGCAGTAGATCAAGATGGAGGCATCGGATTCACGGACGTTGTAGCCCGTGCGTACGGTATGATCCATCTCGCTGGTCTCGATCAGGGGATACTTGGTGTCGATCGGGCCGTCATCGGCGGCGCGTCCGGCCGGACACCAACCGCCGCGATCCAGGTCGAGCACCAATGCCACATCGAGCGCGGCGCGGTCGACGCCGGTTTGTCCACCGGAAATGATCTTTTTCAGCATATTTTCCCCCGCTTGTGGCTACTCGCCTCTAATCGAAAGCGATGACCGACTATCTTATTGATTCGTCAGTGGCAGGTAAAGCCATGCGGGCAGCGATTCCGGCGAGGCGGTTACCCAGCGCCCGGCAGAGGCGTTTTTCCTCTTCGGTCAGAGGCAGGGTATCGTCTCCGCCCGAGACATGGCTGGCACCGTAGGGGGTGCCGCCGCTCCGGGTCGAGATCAGATCGGGCTCCGTGAACGGCAGTCCGATGATGAGCATGCCGTGATGCAGCAGCGGCAGCATCATGGACAGCAAGGTGGCCTCCTGGCCGCCGTGCATGGCGGCCGTGGATGTAAAGACTGCGGCCGGTTTGTCGGCGAGATCGCCGTTGACCCAGAGACCGCTCGTGCCGTCGAGGAAGTATTTCATCGGCGCGGCCATGTTCCCGAATCGCGTCGGACTACCCAGGGCGAGGGCGTGGCATTCGGTGAGATCGTCCAGAGAGACATAGGGTGCGCCGCGATCGGGAATATCGTCGGCAACCGCCTCGCAGACCGTGGATACCTTGGGTACCGTGCGCAGTCGGGCGGCACAACCGGGCACCTCGTCGACGCCCCGGGCGATCTGCTGCGCCATGGCCTCGACACTGCCGTGATGGCTGTAGTAGAGGACCAGGACCTCGATCATGCGAGCAGGTCCCTGACGCCTTCCGGCGGTCGGCCGATAACGGCACGGTCGCCGCGGACCACGATCGGCCGCTCGATGAGGATGGGGTTGCGGACCATGGCGTCGATGATCTCCGCTTCGCTTCGCGCGCTGTCGGCAAGCCCTTCGTCCTGATACGCCTGTTCGCCTTTGCGCAGCAGATCGCGCGCAGTGATGCCGAGTTTCTTTAGGATGCCGCTGAGCCTTTTCGCATCGGGCGGCGTCTTGAGATATTCGACGACTTCGGGTTCCACGCCCGCTTCCTGGAGGATCTGCAGCGTCTGGCGCGATTTGGAGCAGCGCGGATTATGGTAGATCGTAACCTTCATAAACGGTTTCCTCGGATTGCTGTGGATCGGTTTTTCGCCATTCTAGCCGGGCGGGGATGCTTTGTCTTCGCGGCCGCGTCGGACGGCCTGGACCGGCAGTCCTCCGTATCTCTATACGCAACGAGGAAAAATATACTAGAATACCGCCTCCTGCGTCCCGCCCGGGTGCGGCGACTGTTGTCGAACGGGTGCTTGGGGCGAGGAAACAGTAGTTACGACGGGGCGTAGCGCAGCCTGGTAGCGCACCTGAATGGGGTTCAGGTGGTCGGAGGTTCAAATCCTCTCGCCCCGACCAACTTCCTGGTCAAATGTGTCATCATCGGGTTGAGTCCCGACCCAAAGGCACCCGGTAGTCTTCATGGATTGCGTTATCTACAAAGGGCACAAGCAGCCCGACAGCTATCTTTACGTTCGTGCGGGTGAGGCGCCCCTTGACGGTGTTCCCGAGACCCTGGTCCGTATCCTCGGCAGACTCGAAGAGGTCATGCGGCTGGAACTTCATCCCGAACGCCGTCTTGCGCAGGCCGACGTGACCCGCGTCCTGGCCGATATCGAGTCGCAGAGATACTACCTCCAAATGCCGCCGCGGCACCCCGCCGTCGGTGATCAAGGGTTGAGCGCGTGACGGGAGAAGCCGGTCCGGCCCTGTTGCTCTGTTGCGATCTCGACAGGACCGTCATTCCGAACGGCGCTGACGAAGAATCTCCTATGGCCCGCCCGCTGTTCCGGGAGCTCGCCGCCCGACCCGAAGTCTTGCTGGCCTATGTCAGCGGCCGTCACATCGCGCTGATCGACGAAGCCATAGCGGAATACGGTTTACCGGTTCCCGATTATGCGGTCGGCGACGTCGGCACCACGATCTATCGGCGGGACGAAGACGACTGGCTGCCCGTGATCGAGTGGGCGCGCGAAATCGGCGGCGATTGGGGGACCCTGCGCCATGCCGACATCGTGGAGCATCTGTCACAGATCGATGGGATCGTCCTGCAGCCGCCCGACCGGCAGAACCTCCACAAGCTGAGTTTCTTTGTCGATCTCGAACACGAGATCTCGCCCCTGCTCACGCTGATACGGGAGCGTTTGGCTAACCTCGGCATCCGCTTCAGTCTGATATGGAGCGTCGATGAGGCGGCGGGCATGGGCCTGCTCGATGTATTGCCCGCCAGCGCCACCAAGCTCCATGCAGTGGAATTCCTGGCTCGCCGGCTGAGTATCGATGATTCGCGTCTGGTCTTTGCCGGCGACAGCGGTAACGACCTGCCCGTACTTTGCAGCGGCCATCAGGCCGTGCTGGTGCGCAACGCGGCCCACGAGGTTCGCGACGCTGCCGTGAAGGCCTTGGAAGAGCAAGGCATGCGCGATCTCCTCTACATCGCTCGGGGAGACTTCATGGGCATGAACGGAAACTATTGCGCGGGCGTCCTCGAGGGCGTTCGCCATTTCATCCCGGAAGCGGGCGAGTGGCTCGGCGAGGTTCGGGCATGAGTCGCACGTCGACACGCATCAAGATTTGCGGCATCACCCGCGTCGAGGATGCTCTGGCCGCGGCGGACGCCGGCGCGGATGCGATCGGTCTCGTATTCTATGCCAAGAGTCCGCGTCATGTCGCGATCGAAAGAGCGGCCGAGATCTGCGCCGCCCTGCCGCCGTTCGTTTCGACGGTCGGACTGTTCGTCGACGCGGATCCCGACTTCATCGGCGAAGTGCTCACCCGGGTCCCCCTCGATCTCCTGCAGTTTCACGGGGATGAGTCGGCCGCAGAATGCGAGCGGCACGGTCGGCCCCATATCAAGGCGTTGCGGATGCGGCCCGGAATAGACCTCTGCGAAGTGGTTGCGGGATACGGTTCGGCGCGCGGCGTCCTGCTCGATACCTATCGTCCCGGAGTGCCGGGTGGTACGGGAGAGGCGTTCGACTGGACCCAGGTGCCGAGCGATCTGAAAACGCCTATAATCCTGGCCGGAGGATTGAGTCCGGACAACGTCGGCGAAGCGGTCCGCAGGGTGCGCCCGTGGGCGGTCGACGTCAGCGGCGGCGTCGAGTCGGCGCCGGGCGTCAAAGACAGTGGACGAATAGCGGATTTTGTCGAGGCCGTGCGAGCGGCGGATCGGAGTGAGCGCATTGAATGAACTGAATCGGAAAGGCGGCGTCGCGGCCCCTGATTTTACGCATCAGCCCGATGCCGGCGGGCATTTCGGCCGTTACGGCGGGCGCTTCGTCGCCGAGACGCTGATGGCCCCGCTCGCCGAGTTGACCGAGGCTTACGAGCGTTACCTGAAGGACCCGGAATTTCTTGCCGAGCTCGATGACGACCTGCGGCAGTTCGTGGGTCGCCCGTCGCCTTTATATTATGCGCGCGGCTGGAGCGAACGGCTCGGCGGCGCGCGCATCTACCTCAAGCGCGAAGACCTCAACCACACGGGTGCGCACAAGATCAACAACACGGTCGGTCAGGCCCTGCTTGCGCGGCGCATGGGCAAGCGCCGCGTCATCGCCGAGACCGGGGCAGGTCAGCACGGCGTGGCCACGGCCACCGTCGCGGCCCGTTTCGGCATGGAGTGCGTGGTCTACATGGGCGCCGAGGATATTCAGCGCCAGGCCATCAACGTCTACCGCATGAAGCTCCTGGGCGCCCAGGTCGTGCCGGTCGAGGCCGGTTCGCGGACGCTGAAGGACGCCTTGAACGAGGCCATGCGCGATTGGGTCACACGCATCGACGACACCTTCTATATTATCGGTACGGCCGCGGGCCCTCACCCGTATCCCGCCATGGTTCGCGATTTTCAGGCCATCATCGGTCGCGAGGCTCGCGTCCAGATCCTCGAGCAGGCCGGTCGATTGCCCGATGCGCTGGTTGCCTGCGTCGGCGGCGGTTCGAACGCCATCGGCCTGTTCTATCCTTTCCTGGCGGACGAGAGCGTGCAAATGTACGGCGTCGAGGCCGCGGGTGAAGGTCTGACCACGGGCCACCACGCCGCCCCGCTTTGTACCGGCCGTCCGGGCGTGCTTCACGGAAATCGCACCTACCTGATGACGGATGACGACGGCCAGATCGTCGAAACCCATTCAGTCTCGGCCGGCCTCGATTACCCGGGTGTCGGACCCGAACATGCCTGGCTCAAGGACGTCGGCCGCGTTCAGTACGACGCTATCGACGATAAAGAGGCGCTGGAGGCATTTCACGATTTGACGCGCAACGAGGGCATCATGCCTGCGCTCGAATCGAGTCACGCCCTGGCTTACGCGGCGAAGCTCGCGCGCAAAATGACCCCCGATCAGATCATCGTCGTCAGCCTCTCGGGACGCGGCGACAAGGATATCCACACTGTGGCCGCCATCGACGGAATCAAGATATGAGCAGGATCGAGGGACGTTTCGAAAGCTTGCGCGAACAGGGCAGAAAGGCGCTGATCCCGTTTCTGACGGCCGGTGATCCCGAACCGGGCATGACCGTGGCGCTCATGCACACCATGGTCGAGGCCGGCGCCGACGTCATCGAACTCGGCATTCCGTTTTCCGACCCGATGGCCGAGGGGCCGGTGATCCAGCGCGCCTGCGAGCGCGCCCTGCGCCACCATATCGGGCTTGCCGACGTCTTTGCGATGGTGCGCGAGTTTCGTAAGCGCGATGCGGAGACGCCGGTCGTGCTCATGGGTTATCTGAACCCGCTCGAGATTATGGGCTACGAGCGTTTTGCAAGGGCTGCCGCCGAGGCCGGCGCCGACGGCGTCATCACCGTCGACTTGCCGCCCGAGGAGGGCGAGGATTATGTGGCCGCCTTGCGCGCGTCGGGGCTGGACCCGATCTTTCTGCTCGCGCCGACGAGCCCGGATGAGCGTATCGAGCGTGTGGCGGCGTCCGCCTCCGGCTTCGTCTATTATGTGTCTCTGAAGGGCGTTACCGGCGCCGGACATCTCGACGTCGATGCCGTGGCAAAGCGCCTTGATCAGATCAGGGGCCACTGTACCTTGCCGCTCGCCGTCGGTTTCGGGATCCGCGACGCCGAATCCGCCGCGCGACTGTCGCGACTCGCGGACGGTGTCGTCGTCGGCAGTCGACTGGTTCAGGTCGCCGCCGATCACGAGTCGCAGCCGGATGAGATCGGTCCCGAGATTGCGCGTGTCCTGCGCGAGATGCGCAGCGCCATGGATGCCGGCGCGAACTAACAAGCGTTTTTAAGCAGGAGTCGATATGAGCTGGTTTGAAATGTTGCTGCCCTCCAAGATTCGAACCGAGGGTGGTTCCAAGAAGACCGTCCCGGAAGGATTGTGGACCAAATGTCAGGGTTGCGGCGAGGTGCTCTACCAGGAGGAGCTCGAGCGCAATCTGCAGGTGTGTCCCAAGTGCGGGCATCACCATCGCATCGGCGCCCGGCGCCGCCTCGAGACGTTTCTCGACCGTGAACCGCGAAGTGAGATCGCCGCCAATCTCGAGCCCGTCGACGTGCTCAAGTTCCGCGACAGCAAGAAATACAAGGACCGCCTGACCCGGGCGCAAAAGGACACCAATGAAAAGGACGCGCTGATCGCAATGATCGGCAAGGTCCAGGGTCTGTCGGTGGTCGCCGTGGCCTTCGAATTCCGTTTCATGGGCGGATCCATGGCCTCGGTCGTCGGCGAGCGTTTCGTGCGCGCCGTCAACCTGTGCCTGGACCGTTCGCTGCCGCTCGTCTGTTTTTCCGCGAGCGGCGGCGCCCGCATGCAGGAAGCCCTGATCTCGCTCATGCAGATGGCCAAGACCAGCGCCGCGTTGGCCCGGATGCGCGCTGCGGGGCTGCCCTTCATTTCGGTCATGACCGATCCGACGATGGGCGGCGTGTCGGCGTCGCTGGCCATGCTGGGCGACATCAACGTTGCCGAGCCCAATGCGCTGATCGGTTTCGCGGGGCCGCGCGTTATCGAACAAACCGTGCGCGAGACTCTGCCGACCGGTTTCCAGCGGGCTGAATTCTTGCTCGAACACGGCGCCGTCGACATGATCGTACCGCGTCAGGAGATGCGTAACAGGCTCGCCAGCGTCATCGCCCTGCTGATGCACCGGCGTCCGCCCGAGGCGGATTTGCCGAGAAATCTCCGCGTTGCCGAAGAGGGTTCGGAAGGGCGTGGCAGCGCGAACGCACCTTCGGCCGAGGCCGAGTCCTGATCAAGGGGCGCCGTCTTCGCGTGGCAACGATCTGAGCGCCGTCCGTTCAGGTTTATCGTTTATTTCCAAGCGCTTTTTCGAGTCCGGATAGATGCGTTTCGATCGCCTTCAGGATTGGTTGGACTGGCAGTCCGGCCTGCATCTCGCCGAGATCGATCTGGGGTTGGAACGCATCGGCGCCGTTGCCGCACGGATGTCGCTGCCGCGTCCCGCGCCCCGCGTCGTGACCGTGGCGGGCACCAACGGCAAAGGTTCCAGCGTGGCGATGCTCGAGGCCATACTGCTGGCTGCCGGCAGATGCGTCGGCGTCTATACCTCACCCCATCTTCTGCGTTATACCGAGCGCGTCCGCATCAGCGGTCGGGAGGCGATGGAGGAGGATTTTTGCGCCTCATTTGCCCGTATCGACGAGGCGCGAGAAGACATTTCCCTGACCTACTTCGAATTCGGCACCTTGGCGGCGATCGATATCATCGCGGCTGCCGGAGTCGATGTCGCGATCCTCGAGGTCGGGTTGGGCGGCCGGCTGGACGCCGTCAACCTTATCGACGCGGATGTCGCCCTGATCACCGCCCTCGATATCGATCACTGCGACTGGTTGGGACCGGATCGCGAGACCATTGCGCGAGAGAAGGCAGGCATCATGCGGGCGGGCGCGGCTGCCGTGTGTGCCGATCCGGCACCGCCGCGGGCGATCGCCGAGAAGGCCGCAAGCGTCGGGGCGAGGCTCTATCAGGCCGGGCGCGATTTCCATTTTGAGTGCCGGGGCGCGTCGTGGTCCTGGACCGGCGCAGATCGCACGATCGACGACCTGCCGGCGCCGGCGTTGCCCGGTGCGCATCAGTACTACAATGCGGCGGGCGTGCTGATGGCCTTGTCTGCACTCGATATCGAAGCGTGCGATCCCGGCGCGATCCGGACGGGGCTGCAAAACTGCCGAATCCCGGGCCGTTTCCAACGCATGCGTCACGGCGTCGCCGAGGTCATTCTGGACGTATGCCACAATCCACAGGCCGTGCGCGCCCTGGCGGAGGTGCTGGATCAAACGCCATGCGGCGGTCGGACCCTGGCGGTGTTCGGCATGCTCGCGGACAAAGATGTGGGACTTGCCGCGGACATCATGTCCGGGGTGGTTGACGTCTGGTATTGCGGGGGCCTTGACGTCGCCAGAGGGTTGTCCCGGGACGCCCTGCGCGCGCGACTCTCCTTGGGCGGTGACCTGTTCGAGGCGCATTGGCACGATTCGATCGGGCAGGCGCTCCATCGGGCCCTGTCGGATGCGGAAGCCGGCGACCGTGTGGTCGTGCTGGGATCGTTCTATACCGTTGCGGAGGCGCTGGAGGTCCTCGCGGGCGGCTCCGAATCAAACGCTTCCTGAACTCGCGCATTCAGGTACAATATCCCGCCATGAGTGAATCAGGAGAGTCCCGGTCTCGCGACGTGCACCCTTTGTATCAGCGTTTGCTGGGCGGCGCCGTGCTGCTGGCGTTGGCGGCGATCATCATTCCCGCCGTCTTCGATCTGAGTCACGATCCGGAGCAGAAGATCAGGGAGACGAATATTCCGCCCCAACCGGAAGGGATGAAGGTCGAGGTCCTGCCGCTGCCGCCGCCGGAACCGATCGTGGTGCCGCGCGCCGACATTGAGGCCAACATCGCTGCCCAGCGGCCTCACTTCAATGTCATTGATGGCCAGAAAGGCGTGCCTGCGGCGAAGACCTCGCCCGTCGTCTCCGAGCCGTTGGCCGCGCAGGTCAAGCCGGAGCCTGAAAAGTCCGCACCGTCCAAGGCGCCCGCCGTTGTTGCCGGCGCGACGGGATCGTGGGTCGTTCAGGTCGGTAGCTTCGGCAGCGAGAGTAATGCGAAGGCTTTGAAGACGAAGATCGAGAAGGCTGGATTTTCGGCCCGCGTGTTTGCGGAAAGCGTGGCCGGCAAGACCGTCAATAGGGTCTGGGCCGGTCCCGTCGGCAGCAAGGACCTGGCGGACGCCTTGCGGCGGGATCTGCTCGACAAGCTCAAGTTGAAAGGGCTGGTCCTCAATCGGCCCGGCGTGTCCGGGAGCGAATGAGCGGGGCGGAGCTCAACCTGCTCGATTACGGGCTGCTGGGCGTGCTGATCCTCTCTTCGGTGCTGGGGCTCTTTCGCGGCTTGGTTCGCGAGGTGCTGTCGCTGATTTCGTGGGTGCTCGCGTTCTGGTTGGCGCAAAGGTATACGGGGGTACTGTCAGGTCGTCTCGAGCCGTTCATCGGCACGGATTCGCTACGGCAGCTCGCGGCGTTTCTCGCGCTGTTTTTGGGGTCATTGATTGCGCTGGCATTGTTCAATCGTTTGCTGACACTGCTTGTCCGCGCCAGCAAGCTGGGCCCGTTGGACCGGATCCTGGGCTGGTTTTTCGGCCTGGCGAGAGGGGTCGTCATCGGGGTGGTGTTCATCGTACTTACCGATTTGACGCCGTTGGCGGATCAATCGGATTGGCGCGGGTCTGCGGTCGGGAACTATTATCGCGAACTCGGCGATTGGGCCAAGGAACACCTGCCGGCGGATTTGCGTTCGCGGGTCAAGGTCCCGGATTTAGGGGCGCAGGATGCGAGTTCGATGCGCGGCTTGGTTCGAGACGTGTATCTTAATGGATTTCGGGCCTGATACGGGTCTGCGGTCGTTTACTACATGATGAGGTTTGGTGATGTGCGGCATCATCGGTTTGGTTTGTAAATCCAACGTCAATCAATCGATCTATGACGGCCTCATGGTGTTGCAGCACCGTGGTCAGGACGCCGCCGGGATCATGACCAGCGCCGACAACAAGCTGTATCTGCGTAAGGCCAACGGCCTGGTCAGCGATGTCTTCAAGACCTCTCATATGATCAGCCTTCAAGGGCATTGCGGGATCGGCCACGTGCGCTACCCGACGGCGGGTTGCCCGTCGGCATCCTCGGAGGCGCAACCTTTCTACGTGAATTCGCCCTACGGCATCGCCCTGGCGCACAACGGCAACCTGACCAACGCGGAGCAGCTCAAGGAAGAATTGTTCCTCGCCGACCGCCGCCACATCAACACGGACTCGGATTCCGAGGTGCTGCTGAACGTCCTCGCCCATGAACTGCAGAAGTCCGATAAGATTCGGGTCAACGAGGATGACATCTTCGCCGCAGTCAGCGGCGTGCACCATCGTTGCCGGGGTGGCTATGCCGCCGTCGCGATGATTACGGGGTATGGGCTGCTTGCGTTCCGCGATCCTTATGGGATTCGCCCCGTGGTCTTCGGTAAACGGGATACGGAGGAGGGTGCCGAATTCATGGTCGCTTCCGAGAGCGTGGCCCTCGATGTGCTGGGTTTCGAACTGATCCGCGATATCGCGCCGGGCGAGGCCGTGTTCATCACGCTTGACGGCCAGGTCTCGACCCGCCAATGTGCGGACAACCCGACTTACAACCCCTGCATCTTCGAATACGTCTACCTGGCGCGTCCGGATTCCATCATCGACGACATCTATGTTTACAAGGCCCGTTTGCGCATGGGGGAGAAGCTCGCCGATAAGATCCGTCGCGAATTTCCGAAGCACGATATCGACGTCGTGATCCCGATTCCCGATACCAGCCGAACGGCCGCGCTGGCGCTGGCGACCAGCCTCGGGGTCAATTACCGCGAGGGCTTCATCAAGAACCGCTATATCGGGCGCACCTTCATCATGCCCGGTCAGAAGATGCGCAAGAAGTCTGTGCGCCAGAAGCTGAACGCCATTGATCTCGAATTCCGGGACAAGAACGTCCTGTTGGTCGACGACTCCATCGTGCGCGGCACGACCTCGCGACAAATCGTCGAGATGGCCCGCGAAAGCGGCGCGAACAAGGTCTATTTCGCGTCGGCGGCGCCGCCCGTGCGCTATCCCAACGTCTATGGGATCGATATGCCTACGGCCTCCGAACTCATTGCGAACGATCTGGATACGGATGATGTCTGTAAGGAGATCGGTGCGGACTACTTGATTTATCAGGATCTCGACGACCTCATCGATGCCGTCGGCAAGGGTAATCCGAAGATCAAGGACTTCGATACCTCATGTTTCGACGGACGCTACGTGACCGGAGACGTCGACAAGGCGTATCTCGAGAGTTTGAGTAAGGCCCGCGAGGAAAGCGCCAAATTGGGCAGCAAGGGGATGGCGCCCCGGATCGATATGACCGGGCTGTAAATCCCGACGGAGTGTTGATATGAGTGATCGATCAGAACAGGAACGGCATTTCGAGACCGTTGCCGTGCGGGCCGGGCAGCGGCGGACGAGCGAGGGCGAGCAGTCCGATCCTATCTTTACGACCTCGAGTTTTGTATTCGATACCGCCGAACAGGCGGCCGCCCGTTTTTCGGGCCTGGAGGCGGGGAACATCTATTCCCGTTTTACGAACCCGACCGTCAACGCCTTCGAACGTCGCCTGGCGGCCCTCGAGGGCGGCGAACGTTGCGTCGCGACCGGCTCCGGAATGGCGGCGATCCTTGCCGCCTGCATGTCATTGCTCAAGGCCGGCGATCATGTCCTGCTCGCCAACGGCGTATTCGGCAGCACGACCGTCCTATTCGAGACCTACCTGGGTCGTTTCGGGATCCGCACCACCCGGGTTCCCCTAACGGATCTGCAGGCCTGGGAGGATGCGATCACGTCCGAGACGCGCATGTTTTTCATCGAAACACCGGCCAATCCTTTGGCCGAGATCGCCGATATCGCGGCGTTGGCCGAGATCGCACATCGCCATGATTGCCTCCTGGTCGCCGACAACACGGTGTGTACCGCCGCTTTGCAGCGGCCGCTCGAATTGGGCGCGGATATCGTGGTCGTGTCCGCGACGAAATATATAGACGGCCAGGGGCGTTGCGTCGGCGGCGCGGTCATCGGTAACGAACGCCATGTCGGCGAGGCGGTCTACGGTTTTCTGCGTACCGCCGGTACCTGTCTGAGCCCGTTCAACGCCTGGATCTTCATGAAAGGGCTGGAGACGCTTGCCTTGCGTATGCGCGCCCACAGCGAGAGCGCGACATTGTTGGCGCGCTGGTTGCGTGAGCAGCCGGGTATCGGCAAGGTGTTCTACGCTGGCCTTTCCGACCACCCTCAGCACGATCTTGCTCGTCGCCAGCAATCCGCCTTCGGGGGCCTACTGGCCTTCGAGGTCGATGGCGGGCGTGACGGCGCGTGGCGCTTCATCAATGCCACGCGTCTTCTGTCGGTCACGGCGAATCTCGGCGACGCCAAGACCACGATCACCCATCCCGCGACCACGACGCATGGGCGGCTGACGCCCGAGGCGCGTCGCGAGGCCGGTATCGGCGACGGGCTCGTACGTGTCGCCGTCGGTCTTGAACATGTCGAGGATATCAAGACCGACCTCAGGTGCGGAATCGATGCGCTCATCGGGGGATGAAACTTGAGGGCGGGCTGCCCTCACATTCCCTTCTCCAACCTCCGGCCGGCCTCCGGCCGTGACCCTGTCGATGCATTCCGTGACGGAATGCTCAAGTTTTTGATTTCTTTTCCGATGAAGATCGCATGGCCGAACTATAAGCGAGGACATGCAATGAATTGGTTCGCGAATCTATCCGTTCGCTACAAGATATTTTCTGTAGTAGTCGTCGGAGTTTTGGGCTTCGTTATCTATCTCGGATTCAGCTATACGGTGAATTCGTCGAACGCGAAGCGTCTCGACGATATTAGGGACGTCTATTACCCGGTCCTGCAAAAGACCGACAATGTCATGTACACGTTGTCGCGCATTGACGAAGCGCTCAATAACGCCGCTGCGGCCGGAGACGAGGACATGCTCGCCAACGCCGAAGGCCTGGCCAAGCGATTCGATGCCGAATTGCAGACGATCGCCAAGGTGGATACCGAGTCGGCGAACAAGATAGGCGTTATCCGCAAATCGTTTGACGAATATTTCACTTCCGCCGACGCCTTGTCCAAGGGCTTGATCGACGGTTCCCTGTCGCTGGGTGCGATCGGCGATCGCGTCGCCAAGCAGCAGGCCGTTCGCAAGCAAGTCGTGGAAGGCCTCAAAGGTTTCCGTGACGATGCCTACACCACATTCACCGGCTCGATCTCCGGGGCGATATCGGCTTCCAGCAACGCCCTGGTTTGGGGCCTGGCGATGACCTTGGTATTGGCCGCTGTGCTCGGCGTCTTCGGGCATTTCATCGGCGGTACGATCAGGCGCAATATCCTCGACGTTGCAGAGTCGCTCAAACAAATGGCCTCGGGCAAAGGGGATCTGCGCACGCGTCTCGAACACCCGCATGCCGACGAGATCGGCGTGCTCGTGCGTCACTTCAATACCTTCATCAATCACCTGCATTCGCTGATCCGGGAAATCTCTCAGTCCGCCGAGAGTATGCAAACCTCCAGTCAGGAGATGGACAGCATTTCGGGGAAGGCTCGAGTTTCGATCAAGCAGCAGCAGGATGACATCGATCGTGTTGCGACGGCCATGAACGAGATGACGATTTCGGTGCAAGAGGTCGCGCGCCATGCCGAAGAGGCGTCGACGGCAGCGCACTCCGCAAATCAGGATGCCCGCGCCGGTGGCGATATCGTTACGGCGACCGGCACCACGATCGACGAACTCGCCCACGAGGTCGAGGCGGCCGCCGGGGTCATCAATGCCCTTGCGAAGGACAGCGAAAACATCGGCGCCGTGCTTTCCGTGATTCGGGATATCACCGAACAGACCAATTTGCTCGCGCTGAACGCCGCCATCGAGGCGGCGCGCGCCGGCGAGCAGGGCCGCGGTTTCGCCGTGGTTGCCGACGAAGTCCGCACATTGGCGAAGCGTACCCACGATTCCACCGGTGAGATTCACACCATCATCGAGAAGCTGCAAAAGGGCGCCCAGGCTGCCGTGCTGGCGATGCAGCGCGGTCAACAGCGGGCCATGGACGCAGTGAATCAGTCGGAGCAGGCCGGACATTCTCTGGATGCCATCATGCAGTCGGTCGAACAGATCAGCGCCATGAATACCCAGATCGCGTGCGCTGCGGAGCAGCAGCTGACCGTGTCCGAGGAGATAAACCAGAATATTTCACACATCAATACCGTGGCATGTGAGTCGGCGTCGGACACCGACTTGCTCGCCAACGCCAGTTCCGTCGTTGCCGAACAGGTCGAGCTTCTCGACAATCGCGTGAGTCGGTTTAAGATCTGAATGGATATTGGAGGTGCATTCATTACCGAGGGGCGGATCAACCGCCGCCAGGCGGGAGCCCCGGTTTTTTCTTGAGTGGAGGGAGTATGAACAAAATGGGAAGTAAATACGGGCAGTGGCTGATCGCCGTCATCTTGCTCTTCGCCGTTTCCGTAGCGCAGGCAGGCATCGCCGTCATCGGGCATTCGGGAGATACGGTAGGCAATCTGACGGAGCACCAGGTAAAGGATTTTTATTTGGGCAAGGTCACCGCATTCAATGACGGCACGCACGTGGACGTCATCGATCTTCCGGAGGGAAATGCGGTCCGTGACCAGTTCTACGACAAGGTTGTGGGCAAGAGCAAAGCACAGGTGCAGGCCTATTGGGCCAAACGCATCTTTACAGGCAAAGGGACGCCGCCCAAGTCATTGGAGGATGCCGCCGCCGTCAAAAAATGGGTAGCGGAAAAGCCTGGAAGGCTGGGCTATATCGACAGTAGCGCCGTGGATGATTCGGTGTCCGTGCTGCTGCAAATCCAATGAACAGGGCTGTCACTGTGAGTGGCGACCCGACCAAGAGAGGAGATGGTTTCATCATGCGTAAGATAACGACTGGAATGTGCGGACTCGCGCTGGCCGTTGCTGCCTGCCTGCCTACGTCCGCCATGGCCCTGGATCTGGGCGCATTTAGCGATGTGAAGTGGTCCGGCTCGGATAAGACGGGCGATACTTCGTCCTTTGCTTTGGGCGGATTGGACTTCTTCGCCCGCCAGCAGGTGACCAGCAACACCACGGGCTTTTTTGAGTTCGTCTACGAAAACAACGGTGACAGCTTCGTGCTGGACGTCGAGCGTCTCTGGATCAAACGCGACTTCAATCCCGCGTTTTCTCTGGCGGCGGGACGTTTCCATGCGCCTTTGGGGTACTGGAACCGCAACTTCCACCACGGTGTACTGCTGCAGCCCTCGGTGTCGCGCCCGTCCTTCATCGATTTTGAGGATGGCGAGGCGGCGATCCTGCCCATGCACATGATCGGACTCATGGCGGAAGGCCGTTTCGGAGACGGGTTCAGTTACGAGGCCAGCATCGGCAACAGCACCTCGTTGAATACAGCGCAATACACCCCCGGCACGCCGGGTTGCGGAGGCTGCGAAATCGGTCTCGGCAACGTCTCGGACGGTAGCGACGGCAAGAGCTTCGTGGGTCGAGTGACCTACAGTTTCGCAGGTCAACCGCTCAAGCTCAGCGCGTTCGGTATGCGTAATTCGGTTGTCGAAGGAGGGGATTCTAGTGTTGCGTCCACCTTGGTGCCGACCGGCAACACATTGTTCACACAGACAGTCCTTGGCGGTGATCTGCATTTCGACAATGACGTCTTCGACGTTACCGCCGAGTACTACAACCTCAAGAACGACCCGTCGACCGGCGTGGGTGGCTCGAGCCACACGGCGACAGCCTACTATGCCCAATTCGGTTATCGGGTGATGGATCAGGTCAAGGTCGGTTATCGCTACGAATCGCTTTCGTTCGATTCCGCTGCGGGCAACGTCGATCAGTACTTCCAGATCCTGGGTCGCGACGAGGCCAAGCATCATGTCGTCGTGCTGAGGTACGACCTCGACGACACCAATGCCCTGACCCTGGAATTGAACCGCGCCAATCTGTCCGGTTCCGAGAATTACACCTCGTACATTCTCGACTGGTCGTTCATGTTGATCTGACCGGGCTCCCGATAGGGAAACGGAAAAGGGGAGGCCTTGGCCTCCCCTTTTCTTTTCAGGGTTTTCCGGTCCCACGAGTCTGTTGTCATTGCCTCGTCGCCTCAGTAAGATGGGGCTTTTCCCGGCGGAGATGGACATGTTTCGTGGCAGTATCGTGGCGCTGGTCACACCCATGCATGACGATGGTGCGGTGGATGACGAGTCGCTGCAGGCATTGGTCGACTGGCATTGTGCTGAGGGGACCACCGCGATCGTGTCGGTCGGGACGACGGGCGAGTCGGCGACGCTGGACGAGGTAGAGCATTGCGCCCTGATCCGGCGCACGGTCGAAATGGTCGCCGGCCGTATCCCGGTCATTGCCGGCACCGGCGCCAATTCGACGACCGAGGCCATCCGCCTGACGCGCTGTGCACGCGAGTCCGGGGCCGATGCCTGTCTGCTCGTGACGCCGTACTACAACAAACCGACTCAGGAAGGCCTGTATCGTCACCACATGGCGGTGGCGGACGCGGTCGATATTCCGCAGATTCTGTACAACGTACCGGGGCGCACGGCCTGTGACATGTTGCCTGCGACCGTGGGCCGTCTTGCTGCGCACGAGCGCATCATCGGCATCAAGGAGGCTACGGGAGATCTCTCCAGGCTCCATGAAATCCGGCGCCTGTGCGGTGACGATTTCCTGCTCCTGAGCGGTGACGACGCCACGGCCATGGCCTTTATGCTCGAAGGCGGGCAGGGCGTGATTTCGGTAACGGCCAACGTCATGCCACGGGAGATGCAGGACATGTGCGAGGCCGCGCTGAAGGGCGATGCCGACGAGGCGCGGCGTCTCGACGCACGACTGCAGCCTTTGCATCGCGATCTTTTCCTCGAGGCCAACCCGATTCCGGTCAAATGGGCGTTGCACGAGATGGGGCGCATCGGTGCGGGGATCCGGTTGCCGCTGACTCCGCTTTCGGAGGCGCTGCGGCCACGGCTCAAGGCCGCTTTGTTAGAGGCGGGCGCACTGTGAGGGCGGTCGTATGGCGGCGTATGGGCGCGATCGTCTGCCTGTGTGCGTCGGCCAATGTCGCCTGCAGCCGCCAGGCGGTCCAGCCTTATATGCAAAGCAGGATGACCGAACCCATGGTCGTACCCGAAGGGCTTAGCGCTCCGCGGGCGAGTCATGAAATGGATGTGCCGGAGGCGATCCTCTCGCGCATTCCCGACGAGGATCTTCCCCGTTCCGGCGACGGCGAGGCGTTGCCGCCCGGGTTGAAAGAAAGTAACAAGTGAGCAGTGACAAGTATCAAGTTGAAAGTATCAAGTTGAAAGTATCAAGTTGAAAGTATCAAGTTGAAAGTATCAAGTTAGAAGTATCAAGGAGTGGGTCCACGGTTGTTTTGGTCTAAACTGCGCACTTGTCACTTGTCACTTGTCACTTGATACTTGTTACCTAATTTATTTTGAGGCGATCAGATGCAAATCCTCGATGAACTTTATTCAGGCAAGGCAAAGACGGTCTATAAGACCTCGGATCCGGACCGGCTGGTGCTGAAATTCCGCGACGATACGTCGGCGTTCGACGGCCAGAAGATCGAGAAGCTGGCCCGCAAGGGCATGGTCAACAACCTGACCAACGCCTACATCATGCGTCACCTCGAGCAGGCCGGCATCCCGACCCATTTCGAGGGCCTGCTTTCGGACACCGAGTCGGTGGTCAAGCGATTGGAGATGATCCCGGTCGAATGTGTCGTGCGCAACATCGCATCGGGTAGCATGTGTCGCCGGCTGGGCGTCCAGGACGGCATCGATCTCATGCCGCCCACGTTCGAATTCTTCCTCAAGAACGACGCGCTGCACGACCCCATGGTCAACGAGTACCACATTCGTTCCTTCGGTTGGGCCACGGACGACGAGGTTGCCGTCATGAAGCGTCTGAGCTTCGAGGTCAACGACGTCCTGAAGCAGCGTTTTCTGGAGTCCGACATCCTGCTCGTCGATTTCAAGCTCGAATTCGGCCGTTTCGGCGGCGAATTGGTGCTCGGCGACGAGTTCACGGCCGATGGCTGTCGTTTGTGGGACGTGAACACCCGCGAAAAGCTCGATAAGGATCGTTTCCGTCAGGGTCTGGGCGGCGTGGTCGAGGCATATGAGGCCGTCGCGGCCCGTTTGGGGATCGATCTCGCGCCCGGCCAGGCCGGCGCTTGAAGGTGGTGAGCATCGTCCTTAGAGCGGTCAAACGCGGAGGAATTCGTTCATGCTCCTGACCTTGTCCGGAAAGGAGGCGCTGTCGCTGTTCAGACGGCAGCGGCTTATGGCCCGCATGCGCGAGATCGCATCCGACCTGATTTCCCTGAATGCGGTCTATCGCTACCTCGTCGACGTCGACGAGGCGCTCGATGACGCAGCGCTCGAGGTCCTTCGCGATCTTCTGGGTTGTCCGCGCCAGAAGGGTGCGGTCAGCGCGGTCGGAGAGTCCATACTCGTGGCCCCGCGTCCCGGCACCGTGTCCTCGTGGTCGACCAAGGCCACCGATATCGCCCATATTTGCGGCTTGGCCGGGGTCAGGCGCATCGAGCGTACCGTGCTCTATACGCTGTCGATCGAGGGCTGGCGCGTCCTGAGCGCCGAAGAACGGCAGGACCTGGAGGCCTTGATTCACGACCGCATGACGGAAGTCGCGCTGTCGCCCGACGACGACCTCGAAAAACTGTTCCTGCACGCCAAGCCCGCGCCTTCGCGGACGATTCCGCTGCGGTCCGGCGGTCGCGCCGCACTGGAGTCCGCCAACGCGGAACTCGGCCTCGCGCTCAGCGAAGTCGAAATCGACTATCTGTTCAGGCGTTTTACGGAACTCGACCGCGATCCGGTCGACGCCGAACTCATGATGTTCGCCCAGGCCAACTCCGAGCACTGTCGCCACAAGATCTTCAACGCGGGTTGGCATATCGACGGCGAGGTGAAGCAGGAAAGCCTGTTCGGCATGATCCGTCATACGATGAAGGTCTCCCCGGAAGGCGTGTTGTCCGCCTATCATGACAACGCCGCTGTTGTGGCCGGCGCGGAACTGCGTCGTTTCTTCCCCGATCCGGGTACGCGGATCTATGGTGAGACGGTACAGGCGGGCGCATTCAATATCAAAGTGGAGACCCACAACCATCCAACAGCGATCGCACCTTTCCCGGGTGCCGCGACCGGCGCCGGCGGCGAGATCCGCGACGAGGGCGCGACCGGCCGCGGCGCGCATCCCAAGGCGGGCCTGTGCGGGTTTTCGGTCTCCAATCTCCGGATGAATGGTGCGCTGCGACCGTGGGAAAAGGCCTACGGCAAGCCCGAACGCATGGCGTCCGCGCTCGAGATCATGACCACCGGGCCGATCGGCGCGGCAGCCTTCAACAACGAATTCGGCCGTCCTAACCTATGCGGTTATTTCCGCACGCTCGAGACCGAGGTCGATACCGGCAACGGTGTCGAGCTGCGCGGTTATCACAAGCCCATCATGGTGGCCGGCGGCGTCGGCGCGATCACGCGCGAGCATATCGACAAGGAACCCATTCCGCCCGGCGCGAGCTTGATCGTGCTCGGGGGCCCGGCGCTCAAGATCGGCCTCGGCGGCGGCGCGGCTTCGTCCATGGTCGGCGGCAGCCAGGACGCCGAACTCGATTTTTCGTCCGTGCAGCGCGGCAACCCCGAGATGCAGCGGCGCTGCCAGGAGGTCATCGACCGCTGCTGGCAGATGGGCGCGTCCAATCCGATCATCGCCATTCACGACGTCGGCGCCGGCGGTTTGTCCAATGCCCTGCCCGAACTGGTTCACGATTGCGATCGCGGCGCGCGCATCGATCTGCGCAGCGTCCTGCTCGATGATCCGGGCATGACCCCGCTGGAAATCTGGTGTAACGAGTCCCAGGAGCGTTATGCGCTGGCTGTCCGGCACGCCGATCTCGACCTTTTCAAATCCCTTTGCGAGCGCGAACGCTGCCCGTTCGCCGTCGTAGGGTCGGTCACCGAAGCCGAACATTTCGAGGTTGCAGATCCCGTATTCGGCGACAGCCCCGTGGATATGCCCATGTCCGTGCTGTTCGGCGAGACGCCCAGGATGCAGCGCGATGCCGTTCATGTCGCCAAGACCTTTGCCGGCGGCGATTTCTCCAAGATCGATCTTCACGAGGCCGCCGGTCGGGTTCTGCGTCTGCCCGGTGTCGCCGACAAGACCTTCTTGATCAGCATCGGCGATCGCAGCGTGACCGGCCAGGTCGCGCGCGACCAGATGGTCGGCCCCTGGCAGACGCCGGTCGCCGACGTCGCCGTCACCTTGGCGGACTACGCCGGCTATCACGGCGAGGCCATGGCCATGGGTGAGCGTGCCCCGATCGCCATCGTTAACCCCGAGGCTTCCGGACGGATGGCCATCGCCGAGGCGGTGACCAATATCGCGGCCGCGCGCATCGACCGGATCGGCGACATCAAACTGTCGGCCAACTGGATGGCGGCCGCCGGCCAGCCCGGTGAGGACGCCGCGCTGTTCGATACCGTACGCGCCGTCGCGCTCGAGTTGTGTCCTGCTTTAGGGCTCGCGATTCCCGTCGGTAAGGACTCGTTGTCCATGAGCACGGTTTGGGAGCAGAACGGCAAGCGCCGGGTCATGAGTTCCCCTCTGACGCTTGTGATCAGCGCATTCGCGGCCGTGACGGACGCGCGCAAGACATTGACGCCGGATCTGCGCCGCAGCGCGGTGGACAGCGAACTCATCCTGATCGATCTCGGTCGGGGGCGCTGCCGCATGGGTGGCTCGGCGCTCGCGCAGGTCTACGGCCAGGTTTGGCCCGAGGCGCCGGATCTGGACGAGCCGACGCTGTTGAAGGGTTTTTTCGGCGCGATCCAGGATCTCAACGATGCCGGCCGGATTCTCGCCTATCACGATCGATCCGACGGCGGCTTGTTCGTGACCTTGTGCGAGATGGCCTTCGCGGGTCGGGTCGGTATTCAGATCGAACTGGACGGATTGGGCGGCGATGCCGCGAGCGTTCTCTTCAATGAGGAATTGGGCGCGGTGGTTCAGGTGCGGCGCGATCACACCGATTCCGTTTTGAAACGTCTGGCCGACGCGGGACTGAGTGATTGCTGCCATGTCATCGGTCATTTACGTCTGGACGGCCGTCTGAGTTTTCATATGGACGGCTGTGAGGTCCTGGGCGACGATCGAGTCAGCCTGCAACGCACCTGGTCCGAGACGACTTGGCGGATGCAATCGCTACGTGACGATCCGACCTGCGCCCAGCAGGAATACGACCGTATCCTGGATACCGAAGACCCCGGTATGATTCCGTGTCTCCGGTTCGATCCCAAGGAGGATGTCGCGGCGCCCTATATCGCGACCGGCGTCCGCCCGCGGCTGGCGGTGCTCAGGGAGCAGGGCGTCAATGGCCACGTGGAGATGGCGGCGGCCTTCTCGAAGGCCGGTTTTGCCTGTGTGGACGTGACGATGACCGATATTCTGTCGGGCAGGGACGACCTGACCGACTGCCACGGACTCGTGGCCTGCGGCGGATTCTCCTACGGCGACGTATTGGGGGCGGGCGCCGGCTGGGCCAAGTCGATCCTCTACAATCCGCGCGCGCGCGACGCCTTCGCGGGTTTCTTTGAGCGTACCGATACCTTCGGGCTCGGTGTCTGCAACGGTTGTCAGATGTTGTCGGGCCTCGCCGGTTTGATCCCCGGAGCTGAAAGCTGGCCGCGTTTCGTGCGCAACCGTTCGGAGCAGTTTGAGGCGCGTTTCGCCATGGTCGAAGTGATGCCGTCGGCTTCGCTTTTCTTCGCCGGCATGGCGGGGTCCCGGATGCCGATCGCCGTCGCCCACGGCGAAGGACGGGTCGAGTACCGTGAGGACATCCTGCCTGAGGCGACCAACGCCCTGGCCGCCTTGCGCTATGTCGATCACCATGCGCGCGCCACCGAGATCTATCCGCTGAACCCCAACGGTTCGTTGGGTGGCCTTACGGGGTTCACGAACCAGGATGGTCGCTTCACGATCATGATGCCTCACCCCGAGCGTGTCTTCAGGAGCGTGCAGCATTCGTGGTGTCCGGACGAGTGGGGAGAGGAAGGGCCTTGGTTGCGCCTGTTCAGGAATGCCAGGGCAAGTTTGGGGTAAATCTCCCCATATTCATGGCCATTAAGAATACCTTATATTCAGGGTGCGTTAAGGGGAATGACTGATAATCAGAACCGTAGTAATTTCTTGCATGGGTCGAAGGACCCGGAGGTCGCCATGAATACACACGGTTCCATGGACCACAAGCGGAATTTGGGTCGACAGGATTGTTGGGTGGAGATCGCTTCCGATCCTGGTAAGCTGAAGTATTGGAAGGAGATCGCTCGGCTCTGGCGCGGTTCGCTCGATTGCCGCGTCGGCCTTGAAGTCCGCGCCAAGAACTGATTCCTGGGCCCAGTCAGTGCGCCTGCTTTGGGCGGGCGCTCCACTATGAATCTCGTTCCCCTCGCCTAGACCTCGTCATCCCGCGGCATATTCGCGCGTACCCGGCCGCGGATACGCTCCTCGGAGCATCTGAAATTCTTATCCTGATTTTTCGTCCGCTCGAGCGCGATTCCGCCTCGATTTGACAAACGCAAAAAGGGTCTTGTATCACAAGGCCATATGCAGATAGAATTATGCGCCTTAATTCACCGAAGCGAAGTAATCAGGAAAAACAGATGGGATTGAACGCCGAACTCAAGTCGCAGCTCGTCAACGAGTATCAACGCACCCCGGGCGACACCGGATCGCCTGAAGTCCAGGTTGCGCTGTTGTCCGCTCGTATCGACCAGCTGACCGCTCACTTCAAAGAGCATATCCACGACTTCCATTCCAGGCAGGGTTTGCTGCGCATGGTCAGCAGCCGTCGCAAGTTGCTCGACTACCTGCGCAAGCAGGACATTACTCGTTATCAATCGCTGATATCGAGACTCGGACTGCGCAAGTAAGCAGCTCGTCTTTCGTCCTGGATGGGACAACGTTTTTGAATACACCCGCCCAATTTCGTAATGCCAGGCGCAGGCAGAAGGCTGCTTGCGCCTGGCTCGTCGCCTATGCTGGCGGTATGATGCCGCCTTCCCAATTGAAGTGAGAACCGAAAGTGACCCCTCTAAAAAGACAGTTTCAGTATGGCAACCGCACCGTAACTCTTGAGACCGGCGAAATCGCCCGACAGGCCACCGGGGCCGTCATGGTCAGCATGGGGGACACCGTCGTCATGGTTACGGCCGTCGGCAAGGCCGAGGCTGATCCCAACAAGGACTTCTTCCCGTTGACGGTCAACTATCAGGAGCGCGCATACGCCGCAGGTAAGATTCCCGGCGGCTTCTTCAAGCGGGAAGGTCGTCCGACTGAAAAGGAAACCCTGACGTCGCGTCTGATCGACCGACCGATGCGTCCTTTGTTTCCGAAGGGGTTCTACAACGAGGTTCAGGTGATTGCGACCGTGGTGTCGCTGGACAAGGATATCGATCCGGATATCCCCGCGATGATCGGCGCCTCTGCAGCCGTCGCGATCTCCGGTATCCCGTTCTCCGGTCCGATCGGCGCAGCGCGGGTCGGTTATATCGATGGTCAATACGTGTTGAATCCGGCCATGAGCCAGATGAGCGATTCACAGCTCGATCTCGTCGTTGCGGGTACCGAGCACGCCGTATTGATGGTCGAGTCGGAAGCGAAGCAATTGTCCGAGGAGGTCATGCTCGGCGCCGTGATCTTCGGTCACGATGCCCAGCAGGTCGTCATCGAGAACATCAAGGCGCTTGCGGCAGAGGTCGCCAACACGCCGATGGCATGGTCTCCCGCCCCCGTGGACGAGGCCCTGGCCCAGGCCGTCAAGGCGGCCGGCGAGGCCCGCATCACGGCTGCCTACCAGATCCAGGACAAGCTCGCACGCCAGGCCGAGATGGGCGTTATCCGTAACGATCTGGCCTCCCAGTTGGATGATGCGCAGTGGTCCTCCTCGCAGGTCCTGGGCGCGGTTTCCTCCCTGGAGAAGAAGATTGTTCGCGGTCGGATCCTGAGCGGCGAGCCCCGTATCGACGGTCGTGACAGCAGCACGGTCCGCAGCATCAACGTACGGGTCGGCGTATTGCCGCGCACCCATGGCTCCGCCCTGTTCACGCGCGGCGAGACCCAGGCTCTGGTCGTGACGACGCTGGGTACGGGACGCGATGCCCAGATCCTCGATGAGCTTCAGGGGGAGCGTAGGGACGCCCTGATGTTCCACTACAACTTCCCGCCCTCCTGCGTCGGGGAGACCGGTATGGTCGGCAGCCCCAAGCGCCGCGAAATCGGCCACGGCCGCCTGGCCCGCCGCGGTATCAGCGCCGTGTTGCCGGATATCGAATCTTTCCCGTACGTGCTCCGGATCGTGTCCGAGATCACCGAATCCAACGGCTCCAGTTCGATGGCTTCGGTCTGTGGCGCGAGCCTGGCGCTCATGGACGCCGGTGTGCCGATCGCGGCTCCCGTGGCCGGTATCGCGATGGGGCTCGTCAAGGACGGCGACCGTTTCGCCGTTCTGACCGACATTCTTGGCGACGAGGATCACCTCGGCGATATGGATTTCAAGGTGGCCGGCACCACGAGCGGCGTCACCGCCCTGCAGATGGACATCAAGATTGACGGTATTACGCGCGAGATTATGGCCAAGGCCCTTGAGCAGGCCAAGGCCGGGCGTATGCATATCCTCGGTGAGATGGGCAAAGTCATCACCCAGTCCCGTCAGGAGATTTCGGACTTCGCGCCGCGCATCCTGACCATGAAGATCAATCCGGACAAGATCCGCGACGTCATCGGCAAGGGAGGTGCGACCATCCGTGCCCTGACCGAGGAGACCGGCGCCACGATCGATATCGAGGACGATGGCACGGTCAAGATCGCATCGGCCGACAGCCAAGCCAGCCAGGAGGCCAAGCGCCGTATCGAGCAGTTGACGGCGGAGGTCGAGGTTGGCGCGATTTACGAAGGCCGCGTTGCGAAGCTTATGGATTTCGGCGCTTTCGTCACGATTCTTCCGGGTAAGGACGGTCTGGTTCACATCTCTCAGATTTCGGACGAACGCGTCGAGAACGTCAGCGACAAGCTGAGCGAAGGCGAGATCATCCGCGTCAAGGTCATGGAGATCGACAAGCAGGGTCGCATCCGCCTCAGCATGAAGGCCGTGAACTGATTTCTGGCGGTAGCTGAAAGACAAAAAGAAAGGGGCCCAATGGGCCCCTTTCTTTTTGTTCCGAAGGCGGAATCAGGAATCGAACGTGCCGCCGTCGAAATCGTCCAGATACTTGCGGATCGCCAGGAAGAACAGCGAGTTGTCGTTCGGGTCCGCAGCGTTGAAACGAATGCCCAGGGAATAGCCGTCACCACCTTGCCTGGGATTGCACCAAGCCGCGACGCCGTTGATCGTCAGCGTGAAGTCTTCGGAGTCGTAGGTCAGAGCGACGGGCTCGTTGGCGTTGATGGGGCGGTTCATGTTGATGCCGACACCGGAGAGGGAGACGTCGCGAATGTGTGTAATGGCGTGACGTTCGTTGTCCTGCTCCAGGAAAAACAGATTATGATGGTTTTCGAGCGTGATCCCACTTCGTGAACTGCTACGCTTTTCCTCGTAAGTCATATAAGTCTCCCGGTGTGGTAACTGAATAAACTGACGCGTACTGCTCGGCTTCCTTTTCTGGCTCGGAAGGTCCGGGACTTGCGCCGCACATGATAACGTTTGCATCACCTAACGCAAAATTCCCGCGTCGCGTTCGCGACATTGTTCGCGATGACACGCGTGTTGACGGGCCCTAGGTGTCTTTTACGCCTTGTTATAATGTATCGTACATATTTCTGCGAGCTTTATACTCGGGAATCGCGGAGTATGATGACTTGACTTGCCCGTCGGGTCATTAATTTTTAGCGCCAAATTTTCCTTCAGACCGGAATAGAGAACCGTGACCTGTTCGGCATAGAAGGTAATTCAGGAGATGATTGAACGATGAACGTGCAGTTCCCGACGATCGAACAGTGTGTGGGTAATACCCCGCTCGTTCGATTGCAGCGCCTGCCGGGCAATACGACCAATCGGGTGTTGGTCAAGCTCGAAGGCAACAATCCGGCGGGATCGGTAAAGGACCGTGCCGCACTGAATATGATTCAGACCGCCGAGGCGGAGGGGCGAATTCGGCCCGGGGACACCTTGATCGAACCGACCAGCGGCAACACCGGCATCGCCCTGGCTATGGCCGCGGCGATCAAGGGTTATCATATGGTGCTTGTCATGCCCGAGCACATGAGTCTGGAGCGCCGAGGCATAATGAAGGCCTTCGGGGCCGAACTCGTACTGACCCCGCGGGCGGGCAGCATGGAGGGTGCGATCGACAAGGCCCGCGCGCTCATCGCCGAAGGTCGGGGCGTCATGCTCGACCAATTTTCCAATCTCGCCAACCCGGAGGCGCACTACAAGGGCACCGGCCCTGAGATCTGGCGCGACACCGGTGGCAGCGTGACCCATTTTGTCAGCGCCATGGGCACCACCGGAACGATCATGGGGGTGTCGCGCTATCTCAAGGAACAGAATTCTGGTGTTCAGATCATCGGCGTCCAACCCGAGGATGGCGCGCAGATCCCGGGAATCCGCCGTTGGCCAGAGGCCTATTTGCCTAAAATCTACAACGCCCAACGTGTCGACCGGATCATGGATATGGATCAACAATCCGCTGAGGATACGGCGCGCGCTTTGGCGGCCAGAGAGGGAATCTTCGTGGGGATCTCGTCGGGCGGCGCGGTCTGCGCGGCGTTACGCCTTAGCGAGACCCTCGAAAACGCCGTTATCGTCGCCATGACATGTGATCGCGGCGATCGCTATCTGTCGACCGATGTGTTCGGCTGAGCGGCGGGCGTAGGCGGTTCGGATGGCTTCAGAGATCGAACGTAAATTCCTGTTGGTTGACGACTCCTGGCGGGAGGCCGTTGTCGCCACGGCGGATTACTGCCAAGGCTACATGGCGACCACCGAAAAGGCCTCGATTCGTATTCGCGTCGCCGGCGACAAGGCCTATCTCAATATCAAGGGCGCAACGCTGAGCATCGAGCGCACGGAATACGACTATGCAATCCCCGCCGAGGACGGCCGAGAAATGCTGGCGCGTTTTTGCGTAGGCGAACTCATCGAGAAACGTCGCCATATCGTGCCCTATGAAGGGCACGACTGGGAGATCGACGTCTTTTCGGGTATCAACGAAGGGCTCGTCATGGCCGAGATCGAACTCACACATGTAGACGAGGCATTTGCCCGTCCACCCTGGCTGGGCAAGGAGGTCTCAGACGATCATCGCTATTACAACGTCTACCTGGCCGAACACCCGTTCCCAACCTGGTAAGCGGTGTGCGACCGGGGCGATATCTCCTTCTAGCCGTACTATGTTGTCTGATCCTGGCGGGGTGTAGCGAGAACCGGCACGACGGCCTGCGTTTCGGACTCGCGGCCATGCCGGTCACGCTCGATCCGCGCTATGCGACGGATGCCGCCTCGTCGCGTATCAATCGTCTGGTCTACGATCGGCTTGTCGATTTCGATGACTCCCTGAATCCGGTTCCGGCGCTCGCGACGTGGCGACGCCAGTCCCCTACGCGCTATCGGTTTTCGCTCACGAAGGACGTCGTATTCAGCGATGGCGAGCCGCTCACGATGGCGGACGTAAGGGCGACTTACGCATCCATTCTCGAACCGAAAACCGCCTCGCCGCATCGCATGTCGTTGACCAACATCCGCACGATGAAGGTTGTCGACAAACACGTACTGGACTTCACACTTGAAAAACCCGATCTGTTGTTTCCTGGCCGACTGTCGATGGGGATCCTGCCGGCGGCCCTGATTGCGAAGGCGCATCCGTTCAATACCCGCCCCGTCGGTAGCGGTGCCTTCCGGTTCGTTGACTGGCCGGACGAGGGTCATTTGCAGCTCGAGCGCAAGCGCGACGGGTTGAAGATCGCATTCGTCGCGGTCAAGGATCCTACCGTCAGGGTTCTCAAACTCGTGCGCGGCGAGATCGACATGC
>WGNS01000003.1 GCA_016124415.1 Gammaproteobacteria bacterium
AACTCCGCAATTGATGAAGTGCACGATTTTACATCTGCGGCATCGGCTGAACAACCACGCAGGGATGTGGCAAGCAGCCTCCAATTGCCATAGTGCAGCGCACTTCTGAAATTTGTGCAGTCGTCTTCTGAAAATGACAGTCAGATCTGACGGACCTTGATGTTCAAGGTCTGGATCCGGTAGGCGATCTGCCTGGGCGTCATATTGAGCAGGCGGGCCGCCTTGGCCTGGACCCAGCCGGCTTCCTCGAGGGCGCCGATGACGCGTTCGCGTTCGTCCAGATTGGGGTCGTTGAAGTCGATGCGCCGCGCCGGCTGCTGTTCACCGGGACGGATGCGCTCCTCCAGGCCGCTCAGGCCGACCGCATCGCGATCGATGACGCCGTCCGTGCACATGATCGCCGCGCGTTCGAGACAGTTTTCGAGCTCGCGGACGTTGCCCGGCCAGTTGTAACGCATGAGCAATCGGATAGCGCTGTTGGTGATCTCGAGTTCGCGACCCTGATTGCGGGCGATCTTGGAGACGAGGAAGTTGGCGAGATCCGGAATGTCCTCGACACGCTCGCGCAGCGCCGGCGTGTGGATGGGCATGACGTTGAGCCGGTAGTAGAGGTCCTCGCGGAACTCGCCGTTTTGAACATCGGTTTCAAGGTCGCGATTGGTGGCCGCGATGACGCGGACGTCGACCTTGAGGGTCTTGAGACCGCCGACGCGTTCGAACTCGCCCTCCTGCAGCACGCGCAGCAGTTGGGCTTGGAAGGCCGGCGATATCTCGCCGATTTCGTCGAGGAACAGGGTGCCGCCGTTGGCCTGTTCGAAGCGCCCCTTGCGCTGATAGACGGCGCCCGTAAACGCACCTTTCTCGTGGCCGAACAGTTCCGATTCGAGCAGATTGTCGGGCAGGGCGGCGCAGTTCAGTTTGATGAACGGCCCGTTGGAGCGCGAGGAATTGTAATGGATGGCGTTGGCGATCAGTTCCTTGCCGGTGCCCGACTCTCCACGGATCAGGACCGTCGTATTCCACTTCGCGACCTGGCGCACTTGGTCGAAGACCAGCCGCATGGCATCGGTGTGCCCCACGATATTGGAGAAGCCGTGCTCGCCCTTGACGCGTCGGCGCAGCGTGTCGCGCTCGTCGCGCAGTTGCTGCTGTTCCTTCTCGACCTGACGGGCGAGGAGGACGGTCTGGCCGATCAGGTTGGCGATCATTTCGAGGAAGCGGACCTGTTCGTCCAGCAGGCCGATGCTGCCGGACGGCTGTGCGGTGAACACGCCGATGGTCTCCTGGTCGCCGAGGGTGATCGGTACGCCGATGAACGGCAGATTGGGGTCGTAGACGCCCAGGCGGTCCAGGAAACGCGACTCGTCGGCGAGACGGCGCACGACGATCGGTTCGCCGCTCGAGAGTATCGAGCCGACGATGCCTTCGCCGGGCTGGTAGCGAACCGACTCGATCGGCCGGGTGCCGCCGTCATGGAGCGCGATCACGAGCAGTTCTCCGGTGTCCTCCTCGACCAGGCTGACCATGCCGTAGCTCAGGCTGCCTTGCTCGTGCAGGACCTTGAGCACGCCTTGCATGCACTCGCGCAGATCGAGCGAGCAGGACAGCACCTGGCTGACGCGATACAGGGCCGCCAACTCGGATTCGAGAAAGGCCTGGCGGTCGGTCATCGGTATCCGTTCGCTGTGGGTCACGTTCATGAGCGCCTCCCGTTCGAACTCTCGACCGGACGGCTGCTGGCCGGAAAGTTGATGCGTACCAGGCAGCCGTCGAGGAAGTTCGTGCCGATGTCGATGACGCCGTTGTGCTGGTTGATCGTGTCCTGCACGAGGGACAGTCCCATGCCCGAATGGCTTCGGCCCCGCCGCCATCCCGTGTAGAAGGGCTCGAAGATCTTGAGCCGGGCCGACTCGGCGATGCCGGGTCCGTTGTCCTGGATCTGGACCTCGACGCCGTCGTCCTGGCTCCGGGTCGCGATGCGGATGACGCGCTCCGGTTTACCTGATTCGGTGACGGCCTGTAGGGCGTTTTCGAGCAGGCGCATGAACATGCTGCGCAATTGGTTGGCCCGACCGACGATCGACGGCACGATGGTTTGCGGATGCCACTCGATCGTGACCCCCTGGGCGAGAAAATCTTCAGTCATGAGCATCATGACGTCCTGTAGCAGTTCGTTGATGTTGAGGCTGGATTCGCGCTCCTGCAGTTCGGCGGGCAATGCGGCGCGCAGGGTATCCATGGCCTCGCGGCCGGAGGCGAGGACCTGATCGAGAATCTGGCTCGTGCGCGCGACGTCGGTGCCGCGACCGATCATGCCGGCGGCGGCCTGAATCACGTTGATCGGTGTCTGCATCTGGAAGATGGCGCCGGACAGCGCCTCGCGCATGCCCTGGATTCGCGCCTGTTCGGCAAGGCTTGCGCGCAGGTGTTGCATGCGGACCTGTTCGAGCTGGCGTTTCAAGACGGTGATCTCGTTGGCCACGAGCAGCAGACAGCAGCGCCGCTGGGCATGGTCCCGGAAGTATCCGCTGGCCGTGATGTCCAGCTCGTCGACCCACGTGCCGGAGACCGAGAACCAGCGCGGCTCCACTCGTCCGCTGATGTCCAGACGCACCTCGATTTCGGTGAAGTCCCGGCTGTCCGAACAGGGCCGCTGATGTTTGCCGCCTTTTTCGGGGGGCTGGATCGAGTCCAGGAAGAGGTGTGCGGGTTCCTTGCCGCGCAGATCGCCGAACAGTTTCTTGTAGGCCTGATTGTCGAGTAGGACCTTGCGGTCGGCGTCGAGCAGGGCGACGATCACGGGGGCCGAGTCGAGCACGGATTCGAGCAGGGCCTTTTGGTTGCGGACCTGACGTTCCAGGGCATTCAGTTCAGTGACGTCGCGGTGTATGCCCAGGAAGTAGGCGATTTCACCCTTTTCGTCGAGTACGGGGGAAATCAACAATTCGGCGAGATAGGCCTCGCCGTTCTTGCGCCGGTTGACCAGCGTGCCGCGCCAGGTTTCCTTGTTTTGGATCGTTGTCCAGAGCTTCTTATAGACCTCGACCGGCGTTTGTTTGTGCGACAGCAGCGATTCATTCTTGCCGAGGACGAAGGCGCGGTTGTATCCCGTCAGCGTTTCGAAGGACGGGTTCACATAGAGCATATTGGCCTTGTCGTCCGTGATGGAGATAGCCAGCGGCGATTGTTGGGCGATTTCGAAGAAAAGCCGGGTCGACAAAAAGCTTTGATCCGCCACCGTTCCCTTGGGTAGCGCCGCCAGCAGTTCCGCGATCAGCTCACTGCTGTCTTTGTGGTCGGCCTTGTCATTGGTGTCGGATTCGGGGCGTGTTTGCGGCATGTCTGGATCACCTTGGAACGACAATGTTCGTAGTGATTTGCAAAAATTATTCCTTAGCAATCCGGTAGGAATTCGCCGGGCGTGTTCGATGAGTCGATATTTTTGTATCATAATCAATAAGTTGAATATAAGTTTCGACGCCTTTCCCGCGGGTTTGACGCCATCCGGCGGTGGTCGCTTAAGCGTCTGATTGCACGGTGAAGTGATCCAACACGGTGCAATGCCCCATCTTGTCGCATCCCCGACAAACGCTTTGGCCGTTTCTTTTTGCTTGTCGCCTTCGTAACAGCTCCCGACATGACTCCGACCGTTGCGGCGGTCTCCTGAAATAACTGGAAACGATTTTGTTCCGATTCCATTTCATCAGCGATAACAGGGTGTTGCCCTGTTTACGGTGTGGTTATCACGATCTTGCGGGCCTTTCTATCAAGGGTGGGCGGGGACATCGGCGGGATTCTGGCATGGTTGCTGCAGTTCGTGATGCACGATTCCATGAAGCCTGTGTGAAACAATGACGGAATATCTGCTGCTGATCATTTCGACCGCCCTGGTCAACAACGTCGTCCTGGTCAAGTTCCTGGGACTGTGTCCGTTCATGGGCGTGTCGAGCAAGATCGATTCGGCTGTCGGTATGGGATTGGCGACGACCTTCGTGCTGACGCTCGCGGCCGTCTTCAGCTGGTTGATCGAGTACCTGATCCTGCAGCCGCTCGATATCGGCTTCTTGCGCATCATGAGTTTCATCCTCGTGATCGCGGCGGTGGTTCAGTTTACCGAGCTTGCCGTTCGCAAGCTGTCGCCCGGCCTCTATCAGGTGCTCGGTATCTTCCTGCCCCTGATCACGACGAACTGCGCCGTGCTCGGTGTTGCGTTGCTCAACGTCCAGCAGGAAAACGATTTCATTCACAGCCTGTTGTACGGGTTCAGTTCGGCGCTCGGTTTCACCCTGGTCATGGTGATTTTCGCGGGGCTCAGGGAGCGTCTGGCACGCGCCCAAGTGCCGGCCACCTTCGCCGGTTCGCCGATCGGTTTTGTCGTGGCGGGACTGTTGTCCCTGGCGTTCATGGGCTTTTCCGGCCTGGCGACGCATTAGGAAATGCATAGGAGAGAGCGATGGTGGCCGCACTTGTCAGTCTGATGATCCTGGGTCTTTCGCTTGGCGTCCTGCTCGGGGTCGCCGCCCGGGTCTTTAAGGTCGAGGGCAACCCGCTCGAGGCCGAGATCGAGGCCATGTTGCCGGGTTCCCAGTGCGGTCAATGCGGTTTCCCGGGTTGTTCCCCGGCTGCAGCCGCAGTCGCCAACGGTAAGGCCCCGGTGACGCTGTGCCCGCCGGGCGGTCGCAACCTGGCTCAGGCCCTCGCGAACAAGCTCGGTGTCACGGTAGACCTTTCCGGCGTTGAGGACCAGATGCCTATCTACGCGCACATACGCGAAGGTCTCTGCATCGGTTGTACCAAATGCTTCAAGCGCTGCCCGACCGACGCGATCATGGGGGCGCATGAGCAGATCCACGTCGTCTTCCGCGATGCCTGCACGGGATGCAAGAAGTGTTTTGAGGTCTGTCCGACCGAGTGCATCGAGATGCGTCCGATCGAACCGACCACCCAGACCTGGTACTGGTCGAAACCTTTGGAAGCCGGCTGATGAAACCGCTCAGAAAATTATTCAAGATCCGGGGCGGCGTTCATCCCGACGATCACAAGGGCCGCACCGCTCAGTCGTCCATCGAGGACATGCCCATGCCTGCGCTGCTGCACATTCCGCTGCAACAGCATATCGGTTCGCCGGCATCGCCGATGGTGAAGCGCGGCGACCGCGTGCTTAAGGGTCAGTTGCTTGCGCACAGCCAGGGCATGATTTCGGCGCCCGTGCACGCCCCGACCTCGGGGCGGATCGTCGGCGTAGGCAACTATCCCGCTCATCACCCGTCCGGACTCTCGGTACATACGATCACCTTGCAGCCGGACGGCGCGGATCGCTGGATCGAGGGCGAAGCTCCGCCGACGGATCCGTTCGCGCTCGAACCCGAGGAGATTGCGACGCGCGTGGCCGCGGCCGGTATCGTCGGCATGGGCGGCGCGACTTTTCCATCGGCCGTCAAACTGAACCTGCGCAGCCGCTATTGCCTGGAGACGCTGGTCATCAACGGTGCTGAATGCGAACCCTATTTGACCTGTGACGACCGGCTTATGCGCGAGGAGAGCGCAGCGGTCATCGACGGCATTCGCATCATGGCGTATGCCCTTGGCGTGAAGCGGGTCATCATCGGTATCGAGAACAACAAGCCGGAGGCCCAGGCTGCCATGCAGGCCGCGGCCGAGGCGTTTCCCGAAATCGAAATCGCGCGACTGCCGGCTCGTTATCCGATGGGTTCGGAAAAGCATCTGGTGCAGACCGTGACCGGTGTGGAGACCCCGGCCCGCGGACTCACCGCCGACATCGGCGTGGTCGTCCACAACGTCGCTACCGCCTACGCGGTACATGATGCCCTGCGTTTCGGTCGCCCGCTGATCTCGCGCGTCGTGACGATCAGTGGCGGGGCGATCCGACTACCGAAGAATCTGCGCGTGTTGATCGGTACGCCGATCGAGGAACTGATCACCCATTGCGGCGGCTATTCCGAGACGCCCGAGCGTTTGATCAGCGGCGGTCCGATGATGGGTCAGCCGCTGCCCGGCACGCGTGTGCCGATCATCAAGGGCAGCAACGGCGTGCTGGCGCTGACGGTGCGCGAAACGAAAGCGGAAGAGGCTATGCCCTGTATCCGTTGCGCGAGCTGCGTCAAGGCCTGCCCCTGCGGTCTGGTGCCGCTGGAAATGGCGAACTACATCCGTAGCGGCGATCTCGAAGGCGCCGTGGCCTACGGCCTGATGGACTGCATTTCCTGTGGTTCGTGCGCCTTCGTCTGTCCTTCGAACATCCGTCTCGTTCAGTTCTTCAACTATGCCAAGGGCGAGCTGACCGCCCGGCAGCGCGCCGAGCATACGCAAAACGAGACCCGTCGCCTGGCCGAGGCCCGTACGATTCGACTGGAACGCCAGAAGCAGGCCAAGCGCGAGGCCATGGCCCGTCGCAAGCAGGCCCAGGAAGCGGCCAAGCAGGCCAAGCAAGCCGCCGAGGCGAGGGCGCAACAAGCCGCGAGGACAGGTTCATGAGCGGCCCGGTCAGCGGTCCTCACGCCCATGGCGCGATCAGTCTGCGGCAGACCATGCTGTTGGTCATGCTGGCTTTGCTGCCGGCGACGCTGTTCGGCCTCTCTATCTACGGCTGGCCCGCGTTCAATCTGCTGACGGTCACGATCGTGGCTTCGCTGCTCGCCGAGGCGGTCTGCCTCGTGATCGCCGGCAAACCGGTCGGGATCTATCTGAAGGACGGTTCCGCCATCCTGACCGGCTGGCTGCTCGCGATGACTCTGCCACCGTGGGCGCCCTGGTGGATCGGCGTGTGCGGCGCCCTGATCGCGATCGTGCTCGGCAAGCAGGTCTTCGGCGGTATCGGCCAGAATCTGTTCAATCCGGCCATGGTCGCGCGCGTCGCGCTCCTGATCGCGTTTCCGCTCGAGATGACGACCTTCGTGGCGCCCAAGCCCCTGTTTACCGAGTCGGCGCCCGATTTCGTGCAGTCGCTCGCGATCACCTTCGGCGGCGGCATGCACATCGACGCCGTCAGCAGCGCCACGACGCTCGGATTCGTCAAGACCGAACTCGGCCGCCATAATCCGCTCGACGGCGCATTGTCCCAGGTCTTCGATCTGCTGAACGGGTTTACGGGCTTCATGCCCGGCAGTATGGGCGAGACGTCGGCCATGCTGGTCCTGCTCGGCGGGTTGTTCCTGCTGTACCGGCGCATCATCAGCTGGCATATCCCGGTCGCGATGATCGCGAGCATCACGCTGCTCGCCGGCGTGTTTCACACATTGTCGCCAGAGCATTTTACGGGCCCGCTCGTCCATTTATTGTCCGGCGCGACCCTGCTCGGCGCGTTTTTCATCGCGACCGATCTCGTGACATCGCCCGTGACAGCCAGGGGACAAATCATCTTCGGCGCCGGCTGCGGGGTCCTGGTCTACGTCATCCGCAGCTGGGCAAACTATCCGGAAGGCGTGGCCTTCGCCGTCATGCTCATGAACGCGCTGACGCCGCTGATCGATCATTACGTCCGGCCGCGCGTCTACGGTCGCGACCGCAAAGGCCAGCCGCTCGTTTACAAGGGCGAGTCGTGGGAACGGGATTCGGAGGCGTCGCGATGAACGATGCGGCCAACGAGCCCGTATACCGCAAGAAGATCCATTTCCAGGCCGCGCTCCTGGCGGGGTTTTCGACGCTCGCCGCGGCACTCCTGATCGGCGGCAATCTCGCCACGCACGAGGCGATCGCGGCGCGGCAAGAAGAGGACCTGTTGCGCTCGCTGTCGCTGGCGCTGCCCGATTCGCTGCACGACAACAATCTGCTCGATCATGTGCTCGAGATCAAGGGTCCCAATGGCGCGCCCCTCACCATCTATCGGGCGCTCAAGGAAGGCAAGATCACCGGCTACGCCTGGCAGGTGACGGGGCAGGGGTATGCCGGCGACATCGGTCTGATCATGAGCGTCGACCGGGACGGCAATATCCTGATCGTGCGTGTCCTGTCCCATGCCGAGACGCCGGGACTCGGCGACAAGATCGAGGTCGAGAAGAACGACTGGATCAACCGCTTTACCGGGCATTCCCTCGTCAACACGACCGAGGCCCAATGGCACGTCAAGAAAGACGGCGGCGAATTCGACCAGTTCAGCGGCGCCACGATTACGCCGCGCGGGGTCGTCAAGGCCGTTCATGCGGGGCTTGCGTTCTTCAAGGATCACCGCGCCGAGCTGTCCACGTTCGACGCACACAAACCAAACGGCGGAAAGCAATCATGAGTGCAGATTATCGTCGCATCACGCGCAACGGGCTCTGGGATCAGAACATCGTTTTTTCGCAGGGGCTGGCGCTGTGTCCGCTGCTGGCCGTCACCGGGACCGCCACCAACGGTCTCGGCATGGGGCTCGCCACCACGCTCGTGTTGGTCGCCTCGGGCCTGACGGTGGCCCTGGCCCGCAGCATGATCCTGCCCGAGATCCGTATTCCCGTCTTCGTGCTGATCATCGCGGCCATCGTGACGCTCGTCGACATGGGCATGAACGCCTGGGTGCACGATCTGCATAAGGTGCTCGGACTGTTCATTCCCCTGATCGTGACCAATTGCGCGATCCTGGGGCGGGCGGAGTCCTTCGCGTCCAAGAACGCCGCGCTGCCGGCCGCGGTCGACGGACTCATGATGGGGCTCGGTTTCACGCTCGCACTCATCGTTCTCGGCGCCTGCCGGGAATTGATCGGCAGCGGGACGTTGTTCAGTCACGCCGAACTTCTGCTCGGTCAGGGGCTTGCCTTCCTCGATATCACGGTGATTCCGGATTATCGGGGATTCCTGATCGCCATCCTTCCCCCGGGCGGATTTTTGATCCTCGGCCTGTTGCTGGCCGGAAAGCGCCTGCTCGACCGCCGCCTCGCGACGAGCACGGCATCTGCCGCGGTCCCGGCGCACAGCTGCTGATGAGGTCCGCATGAACGTCGGTGTCGCCTACGCAACCAAATTCAAACAGATCTGGCTCAAGCTCGAGGTCCCGGACGGTAGCACCGTCCGGGAGGCCATCGAGCGCTCGGGGCTACTTAAGCAGTTTCCGGAAATCGATCTCGAAGAACAGAAGATCGGGATCTTCGGCAAGCTGACCAACCTCGACGCCGCGCTCGAGGACGGCGCCCGCGTCGAGATCTACCGGCATATCATCGCCGATCCGGAGACGGTTGAGCGTCGGGACCGCCAGGAGGGCGACGACGATTCGGATGACTGAGCGTTCCGGGGTATCGTCGCCCGGGTTAGCGTCCGCGTCCGCCGCCGCCCATTCCGCCACCCATGCCACCCATTCCGCCCCGCATGCCGTCGCCCATTCCGTTGTTCATCATCATGGGGCGCTCGGGCGGTTCGTCGGGCAGCGTCATGCCGCGCTCGCGGGCGCGTTCCTTCATGCGCTCGTGATGCTCCTTGCGGATTTGTTCGCGTTCTTCAGCGGTCGTGGCTGAACGGATGCGCTGCCGATACTCGTCGCGCTCCTCACGAGTCATGAGCTGGCTGCCGTAGATCTGTTCCCTGTCCTGAGTTCGCGTCTGATCGCGATCCCGTTCCATATCGCCGCTTCCGTCGCGGTCCCGTTCAGTGTCCCGGTCGCGCTCGCGGTCCCTATCCTCCGCCAGCGCGAGCCCGCCGTGAGCGGACAGCATTCCGGCCAGGATCAACACGATCATTTCTCGCCTTTTCATTTCGGGCCTCCATTGTTTGGGGTGGCTACCACATTGGCAGTTTCAGGCTAGATCATGCGGAGGCTTCGCTCTGTGCCTACAGGCACAAAACCGTTACAAAATATGAACGCGCTTGTCGGTGCGGTCGCGTCGGAGCGTTACTTCCAGGGCCTGCGGTTGATGGCGTACTCGCCGATGGCGCGCCGGAAGGGCAGCATCAGCATACCGGCCAGCCGTTGGACCTGGGCGGGGTCGCGATAGCCCTCAATGCCGATTTCCATGCCCTGATGTCCGCCTCTCGGTTGGGCGCGGTAGGTGCCGAATAGATGGTCCCACCAGGGTAGGTTGAACCCGAAATTGCTGTTGGTCTCGTCCGGGGCCGTTGAGTGGTGCACGCGATGCATGTCCGGCGTTACGACAACGAGGCGCAATACCGCGTCGAGACGTTTCGGGAGGCGCAGATTGCCGTGGTTGAACATGGCCGTGGCGTTGAGCAGTATCTCGAAGACGACGACGGCAACGATCGGCGCGCCGAGCAGAAAGATCACGGCGTATTTGATTAGCATCGACAGGACGATCTCGATCGGGTGGAAGCGGGCGCCCGTCGTGACGTCGTAATCGAGATCGGTATGGTGGACCCGGTGCAGTCGCCAGAGCAGCGGTACGGCATGGAACATCACATGTTGCAGATAGATCGCGAGATCGAGCAGTACGACGGACAAGGGCGCCGCGACTTCCAGAGGAATATTCAACGCGTGGAACAGGCCCCAACCCCTGTCCTCGGCCAGCGCCGCGGCGCCTACGGCTGCGGCTGGAAAGATCAGGCGGATCGCGAGCGTATTGACTGCCACGAGTACGAGGTTGTTGATCCAGCGAGTCCGTTTGCCGATCTGCAGGGTCCGGCTCGGTAAACGGGTCTCGGCGAATGCGACAAGGGCGAATACGCCGAGGAAGCAGCCGAGCCGCAGTCCGTCTTCATGGGTCAGGATCCATTCAGTCATGCGGTTTACCCGACAGCGGCCTGAGTCGGGGAAGGAAGGCCGGCACCCTGCGGCGGTAATCGGCATAAGCGGGATATTGCCGTTGCAGCCGGCCTTCCTCGAGGCGTGCGCCGAGGATGAAATAGAGCGCGACGCAGGCATACAGGTTCAGGCTGTTTTGGGTCTGCACCGGGAAGGCCAGCATGATCAGCATGACGCCGCTGTACATCGGGTGGCGCAAGCGTCGGTAGATGCCCGCCTCGATGAATCCGTCGGGACCGTTCTTGCCGGAGCGAACGCCGAGGAAGGCCAGGGTGTCGATGGGGCGCAAGGCGAGCCAGGTCATCCAGAGACCGATCGCCTGCAAGCCGCGCAACGCCCAGGACCACGCGCCGTGAACGGTGTACAGGGGCTGGTCCGGCAGGCTGCGAACGTACGTGAGCCACGTCGCCGTCGTAAGCAGCGCCGCGAGGACGTAGAAACGGCGGTAGGTTTTGGCGTCGAGCCCCAGCTTGCACGCCTGGGATTTGCAGGTCGTGCCGGCGAGCAGGCTGTGTTGGACTGCGAAGAGGAGGCCCGAAAGCCAGATTTCCCAGATCATGGAACGCGGCGTCCATGGCCCTTAAGGTCAGGCGCCTTCTCCGGTCGGCTCGTCGCCCCAGCGGGGCAGGAGGTCGTGCGCCACGCCGAGGTGATCGAGAATGCGCGCGACGACGAAATCGACGAGCGCGTTCACCGATTCCGGGCGATGGTAGAAGCCGGGCGAGGCCGGCATGATCGTAACGCCCAGGCGGGCGAGCTTGAGCATGTGTTCGATATGGATGGCCGAGACCGGCATTTCGCGATGGACGAGGAGCAACGGTCGCCTCTCCTTGAGCACGACGTCGGCGGCGCGCTCGAGCAGGCTGTCGCTGTTGCCCATGGCGATCGCGGCCAATGTGCCGCTCGTGCAGGGGCAGACGACCATGGCTCGCGGCGCGTTCGAGCCGCTGGCGATCGGCGCCGACCATTGTTCCTGACCGAACACGCGTAGCTGTTCCGAAGCCCCGCAGAAACGGTCGAGCAGATAGTCGCGGGTAGCGGCGGGCGTCGCCGGCAGCTCGAGTTCGGTTTCCATGCGCAGTACCACGCGGGCGGCGGACGAGATCAGGAGGTCCACCTGTTGCCCGCGCTGGAGCAGGCATTCCAGAAGCCGCAAGCCGTAGGGCATGCCGGAAGCGCCTGTCAGGGCCAGTACGAATCGTTCAGCCGTCATGGTTCGCTCCACCCTCATTGTTCAGGGCCTCGATGAGTCGGCGGTGCAGGCCGTCGAAGGATCCGTTGCTCATGATCAGGATGTGGTCCCCGGGGCGCGCCTCGATTGTAATCGCGGCGATGATGTCTGCAACGCTGTGACAGGTGCGGCCGTTGCTCAGCCTGCCGGCGATCTCGCCAAGATCCCAGCCCAGATCCGGCGGTTCGTAAAGGATGACCTCGTCGGCTTCCGCGAGAGAGGGCGCGAGGGAATCCTTGTGCACGCCGGCCTTCATGGTGTTCGAACGCATCTCGAGCACGCAGATGATGCGCTGTTCGCCCACAACCTGGCGCAAGCCGGACAAGGTAGTTTGGATCGCAGTGGGGTGATGGGCGAAGTCGTCATAGACCGATATGTCGTCGATCCTGGCCAAACATTCCATGCGGCGTTTGACACCTTTGAAGCGGGACAGTCCTTCGCAGGAGATCGCGGCCGGAACGCCGGCATGGCGCGCAGCGGCGATCGCGGCAAGGCCGTTGCCGAGGTTGTGTTCGCCTTGTTGGGACCAATCGACCGTCCCTTGGCGGACCCCGTCGACAAAGACGTCGAAACGGCTCAGATCGGGGGAAAGCGCGTGGCTTCGCCACTGCGCCGGTCCCGAATCCGAAAGGCTGGTTTCGAAGCGTTCAACCGGTGTCCAGCAACCCATGTCGAATACCGCGTCGAGTGCGGGATCCCGGCCGGGCGCGACGATCAGTCCGGAACCCGGTATGGTCCGGACGAGGTGATGGAACTGGCGCTGGATGGCGGCCAGGTCCGGGAAGATGTCGGCATGGTCGAACTCGAGGTTGTTCAGGATTGCCGTTCGGGGGCGGTAGTGAACGAACTTGGAGCGTTTGTCGAAAAAGGCGCTGTCGTATTCGTCCGCTTCCACGACAAAGAACGGCGTTTCGCCCAACCGCGCCGAGATGCCGAAATTGGCCGGGACGCCGCCGATCAAAAAGCCGGGTTTGAGTCCCGCGTCCTCGAGGATCCATGCCAGCATGCTCGACGTCGTGGTCTTGCCATGGGTCCCCGCGACGGCCAGGACCCAGCGTCCCGGCAGGATATGGTCGGCAAGAAAGGCGGGCCCGGACGTATAGGGCAGGCCCTTGTCAAGTGCGTACTCGACCGCCTCGTTGCCGCGCGACATGGCATTGCCGATCACGACCAGGTCCGGAGCCGGGTCGAGATGCGAGGCGTGGTAACCCTCGCTAAGCACGATGCCGCTGGCTTCGAGCTGGTCGCTCATGGGCGGATAGACGTGGAGGTCGCTGCCCGTGACCTTATGACCCATTTCCCTGGCCAGTTGGGCGATGCCGCCCATGAACGTGCCGCAGATGCCGAGGATGTGAATATGCATGGCGTCAGCCCGCTTGTCCGCCGATCAGAATTCGGCTGATGTTGAAGGACAGGAACAGATAGAGCATGGCCAGCCCGATGCCGATCATGAGTTGCGTCGACAGCGTGTTGCGCAGGATGTGGCCCAGCACGAGGATGTTCCAGAATAACCAGGCCCAGAGCAACAGGGACGAGAACATCAGACTGTTGGTCACCCCGGGTTGGGCGATGTTGTAGCTCTGCCACGAGAGGATGGGCCAGGATACGAGTTCGAGCACGATGCCCGTGCCGAGGACGGCGGTCAGGGTCTGGCGATAGCGGTGATTAAGTCCGCGCGCCCAGAGCAGCATGAAGAGCAGGCACGTGATCAAGGCGACGTCGACGGCGACGAGCAGGGCGGCGGTGCCCAGATCCTGATTGTTCGAGGCGATCAGCAAGCCGCTCAGGATATAGCCGATCAATGCGAACCGAAGCAGGAAGCTTGAATCCGGCAAATCCTGAGGGCCGGCGCGAAGCAGGCAGATATCGAATATGCGGCGAATCAGTGCATTCATCAGGCGCTGAAATACTTGGCCTGAGGATGATGCACTACGATCGCGCTGGTGCTTTCCTCGGGCCAGAGCTGATCTTCGTCCCCCAAGCGTACACCGATGCGTTCGGCGCCAAGCAGATCGAGGATCTTGTCCTGGTCGTGGAGATTGGGGCAGGCGGGATAGCCGAACGAGTAACGCGAGCCCCGGTAACGTTGCTTGATCATGTCACCGATGGCGCGCGCGTCCTCGCTCGCGAAGCCCAGTTCGGAGCGGATGCGCTGGTGCACGAACTCGGCCAATCCTTCTGTGGTCTCGACGTTGAGGCCGTGCCAGTACAGGTATCGCTGATATTGGTCTGCATCGAAGATCTCGCGCGCATAGTCGGATGCGTGCTGACCTATCGTGACGAGTTGGAAGGCGACCGTATCGATTTCGCCGCTTTCGCGGCCGCGGAAAAAATCGCTGATACACTGTCCGCGACCCTTTTGCTGCCGCGGAAATGCGAAGCGGCAACGTTCCGTTTCCCGGTTGGCGGGATCGTAGACGATCAAGGTGTCGCCGTTGGACTGACAGGGGAAGTAGCCATAGACCGCTTGCGGTTGGATGACGCCCTCGGCGTCGCTACGGGCGATCAGGTCGTTCAGAATGGGGTCGATTTCGTGGCGCGCCCAATCCCGGTATTCCGATTCACTTCGTCCCTGTGACTTGAAGCCCCATTGAAATTTATAGAGGGACGTGCGGTTGATATAGGGCACCACGGCTCGCAACGGAATGCTCTGAAGCAGACGACTTCCCCAGAATGGTGGTTCAGGGACGACGTTGTCCGTTTGGATGCCTTGCGGCTGAGGCTCGTTCATGAAGGAGAGGGTTCCCGACGCGTTGACGACACCCATGATAGCCCGAGTTGTTACATGGGACAAAGCAAGAGCTAACGAAGGGCGAGGGTGAACGGGAGTCCTCGGGTGCGGGGGGAGGCCGCTACCAGCAGGTTTTGTACTGGAGTTTGACGCCGTTGTAGTGGATGCCGGTCATATCGGTATCGACATCGAGTGCGAGCTTGAGACCACGCATGCTGACGCTGAGATCGGGCATTTTAACGCCGATCAAGGATTCGACGAGTCGCTGGCGCTTTTGCTTTTGGCTCACAGACGCCGAGGCGTCGCAGCTATCGTCCTCCCACGCCAGTCGTTGGTTGCTCAGACGACGGGTGTCACGCTGGTTTGCGGGGCCGGGATCGACGATAGAACCGGAAAACAGAGAGGCCGGAACACAGGCGCGGAAGCTGGACAGGGCGTCGATGCACAACGACGACCTGGAGGTCAGGTAAATCGTACGTGCTTCGCCGCGGGCATGGGCGAACGGCGAAACCGCCAAGCAGATAAGAAAGGCGATGACGGAACGCGGGGAAAAGGTAGCGCAACGGCACATAATGCGTCGGTCCTCATGATCTTATACGCTAGTTTAATCGGGTTCATATCGTGAAACTATGAACCTTATCGCATGAGCGTATTCTAACATCAATAGCGTCAATATTTTGCTTATCCTGAGATTATGGGTAGGTTTCGGCCCAAGGAGCGTGTAATTTTGCGCCCACTTCTTCGACCTATACGACCCTGTTTTCCCTGTCTTACAAACGGATACGTTGATTTCCCCGGATATCTGCCGCTATCAGCATAGGATGTGCCTACGTGCTCTTAAGGACCGCGTCTTAGGGAGGATAGACCACGTTTCCGGCACCGAACCTAGGTGATTGACTGAATTGAGGAGCTAGCAATGAAGAATGCCTTGCGTGGTTTGAGAGATTTTGGCCAGAGTGTCTGGTACGACAATATCGAACGCACCATGTTGCGCAACGGAGACCTGCTGCGTATGGTCGAAGAGGACGGCCTGGCCGGCATGACCTCCAATCCGACGATCTTTGAAAAGGCGCTCAAGGGAGATGAAAGCTATGAGGCTGCGTTGCGGGATTTGTTCCGCTCCGAGCACGGAAGCAGCGATAAGGATGTGTTTTTCTCGGTCGCCATCGAGGATATCCAGCATGCCGCGGATATTTTGAGGCCGGTTTATGATGAAACGGGTCACGAGGATGGGATGGTCAGTTTGGAAGTGAGTCCGGACCTCGCACACGATACCGAGGCCACCATTGCAGAGGGTATGGCTCTGCATGCCCAGGTCAATCGGCCGAATCTCATGATCAAGGTGCCGGCGACGCGCGAAGGTGTGCCGGCCATTACGGCCCTGATCGCCGCCGGCGTCAACGTGAATGCGACGTTACTGTTCTCCGTCGAACGTTATGAGGCTGTTGCCGAGGCCTATCTTGCAGGCCTTGAGGCGCGTGTAAAGGCAGGGCATTCCATCGAAGACGTGCGTTCCGTGGCCAGTTTCTTTGTGAGTCGAGTCGACGGCAAGGTGGACGCCCAACTTCGCGAGGCCATGGGGCGGGCGGATTCCGGCGAAGAACGGGCACGTGTCGAGGCCTTGATGGGACGAGCCGCAATCGCGAATGCAGGCGCCGCTTATGCGTACTTCAGGCGGATGCTCGCTGACGCGCGTTTCCAGGCGCTTGCAGCTAAAGGCGCACATCCGCAGCGCCTACTTTGGGCCAGCACGGGAACGAAGGACCCGGCTTACAGCGATATCCTTTATGTAAGTACGCTGGTTGGCCCGAACACCGTTAATACTATGCCCCCCGCAACCTATAACGCCTATCGCGATCACGGTCATCCCTCCATGACCATCGACGATCGTGTCGCTGAAGCCGAGAGCGTGCTGTCTCAACTGCGAGGACTGGGTATTGATCTAGGTGCCGTCACCGAACAACTGGAGGTCGAGGGTGTTCGTGCCTTCGCTGAGTCCTTCGAGTCGCTCCTGGGGACGATCGCCGCTCGCCGAGCGGAGTTCAAGGCCGAGCGCCGGGTCTCCTAAGTTCGATTCAGCCGGACCCATCCCGCCTTTTTGGCGGTTTATCGTCGTCCTCCCGCCAGAATTCCCCTTCGATCGTATGATCGGAGCGGGAGTTCTGGCGGTCGTGGATATGGGGCGGTGCGTTGAAGAATACCCCGCCCGCGCGATGCATCAGAAAGCGTTGTATCAGCCAAAGGCGTATTGGTCGAATCAGGCATAGGAAACCGAGCGTATCGGTGAAAAAGCCCGGAGTCAGCAACAATGCGCCGCTGATCAACAGGATCAAGCCTTCCATGACCTCCATGGCGGGGATCTCGCCCTGCATCAGCATCGACCTGACCCTGGTCATGGTCGCGAGTCCCTGAAGCCTGATCAGGAAAGCGCCGAGAACAGCCGTGAATACGACCATGAATACGGTCGGAAGCGCGCCGATGATCGACCCAACCTTGATCAGAAGATAGATCTCGAGCAAGGGAACCGTCAGGAATATGAGCAGGAGTGATTGAAACATCTGGTCTCTTCTTTGCCGCCGGAGTGCATTATTTTCGCGTCTATGTGTAATACTATCACGCCTTGGATGGCAGGGTCCGTTGGGTTCGGATCTCCAAGGCGCAGGTGCGAGAAAGATGGGCGAGTATTGTCTGATTTATTCCAGTTGTCCCGACGAAAAGACGGCCCGCGCTTTGGCGGATGCGTTGCTGGATCGACGTTTTGCGGCCTGCGTGAGTGTTCTTTCAGGGGTGACGTCTTACTATGTATGGCAGGGTAAACGGGAGTCGAGTCCCGAGGCGCTGCTCATGATCAAGACCACGAAGGCCCTCTATGCCGAGGTAGAAGCACTGATACGCGAACGTCATCCCTATGAACTTCCCGAGGTGATTGCTGTCCCTATTGAGGGCGGTTTGCCGGACTATTTGGGCTGGATAGCGAGTCAGACTCAAACCGTTTGAACCCTTTGATTCCAAAAGAAACCTAGAAGATTTGATTATGTTGCGCCTGCGAAATCTGGCCCTGTTTCTGTTGTTCTCAATGTGCCTGCCCGTAGCTCAGGCCGGAATCCTGGACTCGTTGAGCTCGTTTGGCGACCGCATCGGTTCCGGGACTGCAAAGACCTTTTTGCCGCCCGATCAAGCCTTCATTTTTACCGCGGATGCACAGGATGCCGGGACGCTCATGCTTCACTGGCAGATTGTCGACGGATACCACTTATATAAGAATAAATTCCAGTTTGAGCTTTTGCAGGCCGACGGGGTCAAGTTGGGACCTGCTCGGTTCCCGCAGGGGCGCATGATCGAGGACGAGTCTTTCGGTCGCCTCGAGTCTTATTTCGAAGATATTGACATCCCGGTTCCCCTGGAGCGTCAGCCCGGTGGCAGGCTTCCGATCCACCTGCAGGTCGGCTATCAGGGGTGTGCCGACGATGGCTTTTGCTATCCGCCAATCAAGAAAACGATCGATCTTGTCTTACCTGAAGCGATGGCGGTGACCTCTGCGGCCGGTCCGGATGCAGGCTCGTCTCCCGTTTCCTCCGGTTCCGATATGCAGGAGCAGGATCGTTTCGTCCAGGCGTTGATCAACAACGGCTTGGCGGCCAATTTGGGCATGATGTTCGTGGCGGGGCTTCTATTGGCCTTTACGCCCTGCGTGTTTCCGATGGTGCCTATCTTGTCGGCCATTATCGTCGGACAAGGTACGACGGTGCGGCCTCGCAGGGCATTTGTGTTGACCCTGATCTATGTGCTTGCCATGGCGCTGACCTATACGATTGCGGGTATCCTTGCGGGTGTATTCGGTCAGAGCGTCCAGGCAGCATTCCAAAATCCTTGGATATTGGGGGCCTTCAGTCTGCTCTTCATTGCCCTCGCGCTCTCGATGTTCGGCATCTACGAACTCCAGATGCCTTCCGCCATCCAGCAGCGTCTTAACGTCATGAGTCAGAAGCAGGCCACCGGGACTTATGTAGGGTCTGCAGTTATGGGATTCCTGTCGGCGTTGATCGTCGGTCCGTGTGTCGCTGCGCCTATGGCGGGGGTCCTGCTCTACATCAGTACGCAAGGTGACGCGGTCATCGGAGGGCTGTCGTTGTTTGTTTTGAGCCTCGGCATGGGATTGCCGCTGCTGATCTTCGGCGTTTCGGCGGGACGGTTGCTGCCTAAGGCCGGCGCCTGGATGCACGTCATCCGGCCGATCTTCGGCGTCATGATGCTCGGTGTCTCGATTTGGATGTTGGAACGCATTCTGCCCTTTGCGGTCACGATGTTCCTGTGGGCCTGCTTGATCATCGGTTCTGCGGTCTATCTGGGCGCGCTTGAGCGGTTGCCGGACGGTTGCAGTCCCTGGAAAAAATTGTGGAAGGCCACGGGTGTTGTGCTGTTGATGTGGGGCGCAATGCTGATTATCGGGGCCGGCAGCGGCGGTAACGATCCGTTCAGCCCATTGTCCGCATTTGCGCAACGCCAGGGTGGTGGGATCGAAACGGGTCTTCAATTCAAGCGCTTTTCGGGACTCAGCGGGCTCGAGCGCGAGTTGCAGGTGGCACGCGACCGGGGACAGGCCGTCATGGTCGATTTCTATGCCGACTGGTGCGTAGACTGCAGGCGTATGGAGGCTAACACTTTTTCTGATCCAGTGATCGTCAGTGGGCTGAGCGGCGTACGGTTGTTGCAAGCTGACGTCACGGCCAACGATGCCGACGATCAGGCTCTGTTGAAGCGCTATCAGTTATTCGGGCCACCGGCAATTCTGTTTTTCGACCGATCAGGTAATGAGGTAACGGGACGCCGCCTGATTGGGTATCAGTCGGCCGACGAGCTGAGGGGCGCGATTAAGCTCGCCCTAGGGGATGCGAAATGAGTCGCTTAAATATCAGACCGGTTTGGTTTCTCATTGTTTTGCTCGCGGGAGCGGTATCGGTTTTGGTCTACAACTCGTTTTATCAAAAGGGACTCCAGCAGGCCGCGCAACGGGTTGCCTCGGGCGGCGGAGCCGGTGCGGCGTCCGCGTTGATCGGCACCCGGCGCCCCGATTTTGCTTTGCCCGATTTGGATGGTCTGCCGAGGAAGGTGGGCGAATGGGACGGGAAGGTGCTCGTGGTCAATTTTTGGGCGGACAATTGTCGGCCTTGCCGCCGTGAAATACCGGCTTTCATCCGCATGCAGGGGGATTTCCTCAAGCGAGGCGTGCAGTTTGTCGGCATCGCCATCAACGAGCGGGATGCCGTTCGGACCTTTGCGGCGGAGATGGGTGTGGAATTCAATTATCCCGTTTTGACCGGAGTTGACGATACCATCGAGGTTGCCCGGAATTTCGGTAACGAAGTGGGGATCCTTCCCTATACAGTCGTGGTCGACCGTTCCGGAAAGATCTCTGAGGTCCAGTTCGGAGAAGTCAGGGAAGATGAGCTCCGGGGTATGTTGTCTCCCCTTCTTTGACGAGCTGTCGGCGTTCACCTTTTCTCCCTCCGCCGTTTTCAGGGCGCTTTTCCGGCAACCTGACCGAGCGCTTCGTCGTCACTTCATTGGGGTTCGCGGCGGCGACCTTGTCGCCGAGTAAATTGCTAGACTTGCGATCCTGATCATTGCAGAATAATGGCTCCTGTTTGAATCGGTGTTCAAATAGGGCCTATTTTTCTGGATCTGGCGAATTATGGGGGGAATGTGGCGCGGCTTTTATTGCTGAACGGGCCCAACATCAATTTGTTGGGCAGGCGGGAGCCTGGGATATACGGTAAGGATACCTTGGAACAAATAACTTCCCGATTGGAAGAAAAGTCCAAGGCGCTGGGGCACGAGTTGCTTGCGTTTCAAAGCAATGCCGAACACGAGCTTGTGGATCGGGTTCAAAAGTCGATGGACGAGTCCGTCGATTTCATCATGATTAATCCGGCGGCCTATACGCATACGAGTGTCGCGCTCAGGGATGCGCTCAGTGCCGTGAATATCCCGTTTGTGGAGATCCACCTGTCGAACATTTACGGGCGGGAGTCGTTTCGCCGGAAGTCCTATTTTTCCGATCTTGCGGTCGGTGTGATTAGCGGGTGCGGTGCGCTGGGTTACGAGCTTGCTCTCCAGTTCGCACACGAGACGCTCTCGCGTGTCGTGAAGAAAAACAATTCTTGAGGCCGGTGCCGCTCTGAGGCGCCTGGCGTGAATATCGTCATTAAGGTGAAGCATGGATATTAGGAAGATCAAAAAACTGATCGATTTGTTCGAGGGTTCCGACCTGACCGAGATTGAGATTCATGAGGGCGACGATTCGGTCCGGATCAGCAGAGGCGGACCCGCCGTAACGACGGTCCAGGCAGGGCTGCCGGCAATGCACATGTCCGCACCGGTTTCTGCCGCTTTGGCGGCGCCTGCGCCTGTGGCGGTTGCAGACGAGCCCGCGATAACCGGGCACACGGTGACCTCGCCGATGGTTGGCAGTTTCTATCGTGCCCCTGCGCCCGGCGCGCCTCCTTTTGTAGAGGTCGGGCGTCACGTCCAGGTCGGAGACACCTTGTGCATTATCGAAGCCATGAAGATGCTGAACCAGATCGAGTCCGACAAGGCGGGAGTCGTGGCAGCCATCCTGGTTGAAAACGGTCAGCCTGTCGAATATGGCGAGCCGCTGTTCATCATCGAGTAATGGCCATGTTCGGAAAAATCGTGATTGCGAACCGAGGGGAAATCGGTCTCCGTATTCTCCGTGCCTGTAAGGAACTTGGGGTTCGCACCGTGGCGGTTCATTCCACGGCGGATCGTCATCTTATGCACGTGCGTTTGGCGGACGAGTCGGTGTGCATCGGTCCGCCGGCATCGACATCCAGCTATCTCAATATTCCCGCGTTGATCAGCGCAGCCGAGGTTACCGACGCCGAGGCCATTCACCCCGGATATGGGTTCCTCTCGGAAAACGCCGATTTCGCTGAGCGCGTCGAGGAAAGCGGTTTTGTATTCATAGGTCCGCGTCCGGAAACGATTCGGATGATGGGCGATAAGATCTCCGCGATTGCTGCCATGAAGAAGGCGGGCATCCCTTGTATTCCGGGTTCCGACGGTCCTCTTGGCGACGATCCGGATACGAATTTGAAATTGGCGAGACAGATCGGTTATCCCGTCATCATCAAAGCCGCGGGTGGCGGCGGTGGTCGGGGTATGCGCGTCGTTCATAGCGAGGCCGCTCTGTTGAACGCCATTACGCTGACCCAGTCCGAAGCGGAAGCGGCTTTCGGTAATGGAACCGTGTATCTCGAGAAGTTCCTTGATAATCCGCGTCATATCGAGATCCAAGTCCTTGCCGATGGGCAAGGTGGCGCCGTGCATCTCGGGGAGCGCGATTGCTCGATGCAGCGTCGTCATCAAAAGGTTATCGAGGAGGCGCCTGCTCCCGGGATTTCTGAGGCGCAACGCAAGGAAATCGGCGATCGTTGTGTCAAGGCATGTCTGGATATCGGTTATCGAGGGGCCGGAACCTTTGAGTTTCTGTATCAGGATGGCGCCTTTTATTTTATCGAGATGAATACTCGCGTTCAGGTCGAGCATCCGGTGACGGAGATGGTGACGGGCATCGACATCGTCTGCGAGCAGCTCCGGGTCGCAGCGGGAGAACCGTTGTCGATCACGCAGTCGGATGTCGCGATGCGCGGGCATGCCATCGAATGCCGTATCAATGCCGAGGATCCCGTCGGTTTCGTGCCTTCGCCGGGGACGATTACCCAGTATCATCCGCCTGGCGGACCCGGCATTCGCGTGGATTCCCATCTCTATAACGGTTATTCCGTTCCGCCTTACTACGACTCGATGATCGCCAAGGTGATCGCGTACGGGAGCGATCGTATGACGTCACTGATGCGAATGCGGATGGCGTTGAGCGAGCTGGTCATCGAAGGGATCAAGACCAACACGCCGCTCCATCGCGACATTTTGACCGACGAGGCATTTGTCCTTGGGGGGACGAATATCCATTGGCTAGAGGGGCGTCTCAAAGAAAAGTAGGTGCGCGCATGGTCATGGCGTGGGCGGTATCGTGTTTTGAAGGCAAAAAAAAGGCGGGTTCCTGGAACCCGCCTTTTTTGTCGAAGACAGCCAGTCCTTACGGGGTAGGAATGAAGGTGGCGCGCTTCCTGATCGGCGTATAGTTGCGAATGAAGCCAGAGGACTTCACGTTGTTGGCGGCCGTGGCGCTCGGGGTGATGGTGATGGGGGTCACGGGACCGGTGTAAGCGACACGGTTGCTGCTCGAAGTATTGACAAGCGTGTTATTCAGCGTGATCGTGCGGGCGGCGTTGGCGGAGGCCACGAAACCGGCGGCAAATGCTGCTACGGTCATGGTTGCAATCAGCTTTTTCATTGAGGAACTCCTCTTCGTGAATGTTGAGCGTTTAAGTCAAAAAATCTTTATAAATCAGGCACAAAAGCGCTGATCAATTCTATATGTGGAGTGAGCGTACCACGATTTTATTACGGTTCCATTAAGGCGTCAATTTCCTGAAAATCCGTGTAGGTTTTATGTCTCGTCTTTGCGTATAGGGCATAAGACGAAGGGTTTTCCACAATGGTTCCATCAATATTCTTTTCAATTCGTTTCTGTGATTCTTTTCACGCTTGATCGCTATGTGTGCGGTGGATATTTGTTTGACTCAGGGCCTGTTGCGGCGCCAGCGATGGTATGTCTCTACCAGTGATAGCAGGCGTTGCGGCGCGTGGCGCTTTTTCCATTCCCCCGCGGCGTATTTGTTGGCCTCCGCCAGTGTCGGATAGATGTGTATCGTCGCCAGGATTTTGTTGAGACCAAGGCCGTGCTTCATCGCCAACACGAATTCCGCCAAGAGATCACCCGCATGTTCGCCGACTATGGTGACACCGAGAATGCGATCCTTGCCTGGTGGCGTCAGTACCTTGATGAACCCTTCAGCGGTTCCGTCGGCGATCGCACGGTCGAGATCGTCCAGTTCGAAGCGCGTCACCTCGTATGCGATACCGGATTCCTTGGCTTCTTGCTCGTTGAGGCCGACCCTTGCGACCTCAGGGTCTATGAAGGTCGACCACGGTATGACCGAATAATCGACCTTGAAACGGCGCAGATCGCCGAACAGACTGTTGACCGCCGCGTACCAGGCCTGGTGCGCGGCCGTATGGGTGAATTGATACGGCCCTGCGACGTCGCCGGCGGCGAGGATGTTGGGATACAAGGTCTCCAGATATTCGTTGGTCGTGATGGTGCGTTCGGTTGGGATGCCGAGTTCCCGAAGGCCATAACCGTCGAGCCGGGCGACGCGACCCACAGCGCAGAGCAGGGCGTCGAACTCGAAACGATGTTCCATGCCTTCGTGTTCGGCGACGATGAATTTGCGACCGTCTTCCATGTGGCAGTGCAACGCCCGGTGGCTTGTAAGCACGTTGACGCCGCTGTCCGATAGGGCCTTGTGAGCCAGTGCCGAGACCTCTTCGTCCTCTCGAATCATGATCCTCGGCCCCATCTCGATCTGGGTGACCTTCGAGCCGAGCCGGGCGAGACTCTGTGCGAGTTCGCAGCCGATTGGCCCGCCGCCGAGTACCACGAGGCGGCCGGGCGTCGTGTCCAATTTCGCGAATTCATCCCAAATGGTATCGCTCGTGACATAGCCGACTTCTTCGATACCGGGAAGTGGCGGGACGAAAGGTCTGGCGCCGGTCGCGAGAATAATGTGTCGGGTGGTCAGGCGCTTTAACTCGCCGTCCGCTGAGCGGATTTCCACCGTCCAGGGATCGACGAGTCGCGCATGGCCTTGCAACACTTCGACGCCGAGCCCGGTATAGCGCTCGATACTGTCGTGTGGGGCGACCGCGGCGATGACTTCGTGCACCCTGGCCATGACCCGCCGGAACCTGAAGCCAGGATCGCCGCCCTGCAGTCCATAACGATCGGCTTCCCGGATCTGCTGGGCGAGCTTGGCGCTCCTAATGAGGGCTTTGCTTGGAACGCAACCGAAATTCAGGCAGTCGCCGCCCATCTTGCGTCCCTCGATAAGCGTGACTTTGGCCCGGACCGTGGCCGCGATATAGGCGCTGACAAGTCCCGCCGCGCCGGCGCCGATGACGATCAGATTGCGCTCATATCGTCTTGGCCGTTTCCAGCGGGCGTAGACCCTCCGCCGCTGTATCCGGCGTACGATGGTGCGCGCGATCAATGGGAAGATTCCCAGTAGGGTGAATGAGAGTAGCATCCCGGGAGACAATATCCCGACGGCGCTTTCCAGTTGCCCCAGTTGAGTGCCTGCGTTGATGTAGACCAGGGTGCCCGCAAGCATTCCGACCTGACTGACCCAGTAAAACGTGACCGCACGGATGGGTGTCAGGCCCATGATGAGGTTGATGAGAAAGAACGGAAAGATGGGTACTAGGCGGAGCGTAAACAAATAGAAGGCGCCGTCTTTGGCCATTCCGTCATTGATAGGCTTGAGTTTGTCGCCGAAACGGGTTTGTACCCCGTCGCGCAACAGATAGCGTGCGACCAGGAAGGCCAGTGTGGCGCCGATGCTGGATGCAAACGAAACCAGGACTACGCCTTTAGTGAGTCCGAACAGCGCGCCCGCAGCGAGTGTCATGATGGCGGCGCCGGGCAATGATAGGGCGGTTACGAGAATATATCCCAGAAAGAACGCTCCGCTCACCAGCCATGGAGAATGCCGATAGAGGCCGGCGAAATCCCGCTGCCCTTGCTTTAGAGCGCTGAAGGTAAGCCAGTGATGGAGGTCCATCGCGAAGAAGGCCGAGACCGCGATGATGATCAGGGCTAGCAGGGCAATTTTTTTCATTTATCGTATGCCTTCCTTATCGGCGTTTCGGTGCGGGTGGGGTGACGCACATTATGTCGCGGTATCCCTCGCTACCATACAGTATGTAGTATGTCCCGGCCTCGTTCGTGTGCGTTACGAGCCTATTGATTGAGCGTTTCGGTATGTCGTTCGGGCGTCATAATTCGCATGAAAAAAATGCCGAAAATATATTTGTGTTCCAACTGGGATCGGTTACAATGCGAGCGTTGCAATTTCTGAGGCGTGTCTAGCAGTTCCCTCCTAGTGTGTGCTGTATGTCCCTTCCCATGATCTGCAATGAATGTTTGTTTGCGGCACGTGTGCCGTTTTAACCTTTATCCGTGTTGAGGAGATAGTAATGGCTACAGGAACCGTCAAGTGGTTTAACGAGGCAAAGGGCTTTGGTTTTATTGCCCCGTCTGATGGTGGTGCCGATGTTTTTGTGCATTTTTCTGCGATCGAGGGAAGTGGTTTCAAGACCCTCTCCGAAGGGCAGGCCGTGACGTTTGATGTCGAGAATGGTCCCAAAGGACCTCAGGCGAGCCGCGTCATCAGCCAGGATTGATTGCTCTCGAACGTAAGTTCGGGCGGCGATCCTCCTCATACCGCCAGTCGACCCCGAGGCGGTAGCCGGATGGATCTTCATTACGACGTCGTAGTGATCGGTAGTGGCCCCGGTGGTGAAGGGGCCGCGATGAAGGCCGTCAAAGAGGGTAGAAGGGTCGCGATGATCGAGGAACATGCCGAGGTGGGTGGCAATTGCACCCACCGCGGCACGATTCCGAGCAAGAGTCTGCGCCAGGTCGTGGAGTCTCACCTTTATGACCCCGGGCATGGCCAGGAGCGCTATCCACGCCTTTTGGGTTCGGCTCGCATGGTCATCGACCAGCAGGTCAGGATGCGCCACAGTTTCTATGCGCGCAACGGCGTCGATATCCTTCAGGGGCGCGCCGCTTTCCAGGACGAGCATTCCGTCCAGGTCTCCAATCGAGGGCACTCGCGCGGCCGGGTTACCGCCGATCACTTCGTGATCGCAACGGGCTCCCGGCCCTATCGTCCCGACGATATCGATTTCAACCACCCCCGTATCCTCGACAGCGACACGATCCTCAGGCTTGAGGACACGCCGCGCTCGTTGATCATCTACGGTGCAGGTGTGATCGGTTGCGAGTATGCGTCGATATTTCGCGAGATGGGTGTCAAGGTCAACCTCGTCAACAGCCGCTCGCGATTGTTGTCCTATCTAGACGACGAGATCATCGACGCGCTTGCCTATCACTTGCGCGAACGCGGGGTGGTCGTTCGTCACGATGAGACCTATGAACGGGTCGAGATCGACGACCAGGGCGTGTCGCTCCATACCCGTTCGAACAAGAAAATCAACGGTGAGTTCCTGCTTTGGGCCCAGGGTCGGGTAGGCAATGCCGGTGATATGGGCTTGGAGAAGCTCGGAATCGAGGTGACCGACAGGGGCACGATTCCGGTCAACGACTGTTACCAAACGAGTTGTCCCCACATCTACGCCGTGGGCGACGTCGTGGGCTATCCGAACCTTGCCAGTGCGGCGTATGACCAAGGGCGTTTCGCCGCCACTCACCTGGTGTTCGGCGAATGCGATACCCGCTTGATCGAGGACATGCCTACCGGCATCTACACGATCCCGGAGGTCAGTTGTATCGGCGCCACCGAGCGCGAGCTCACGGAACGGAAGATTCCCTATGAAGTCGGCCGTTCCATGTTCCGCCATTTGGCGCGGGCGCAGATCCTTGGTCAGACCAGCGGCATGTTGAAGATCCTGTTCCATCGCGAGACGCTCGAAATCCTCGGGATTCATTGTTTCGGGGTGCAGGCCTCAGAAATTATCCATATCGGGCAGGTCGTCATGAGCCAGACCGGTGAGGCCAATTCGCTGAAATATTTCGTGAATACCACGTTCAACTATCCGACCATGGCCGAAGCCTACCGGGTGGCCGCGCTGAATGGTTTGAATCGCATCAACTGATTCGCCGGGCGCCCTGAAATGGCGTCCGCCATAAAAAATGGGCATAATGTCCCGCTTGGGGAGTCCCGGAAGGGAAGTTCCATCGGGGGTGAGAAATAACAATAGGCCGGAGCAAGCGTCCGCAATGAAAGACCTCAAACGGTTGTTGATTTACGGTGGCAGTGCCGCCGGCGCCATTTTCCTGTTGACCGTCCTGGCCCAAAGCCACGCGTTATCCGGAGACGCGATGGTCGGCTTGGCAGTTTTTCTAGTGATCGTCTTGCCTATCATCGTCATGATACGCCTTGCGCGGCGCGAGCATGACGCATCCCGTCGATAGTTTGGGCCGGACCATTCACCGAACTTCGCATAGCGAAGGCGCCGGATTCTTTAAATTTATTGAGTTGTAGAACGAGATTTTCTGGGAACCGCTAGCATTATGAATATCGCTGACAAAGACACCGTACCGGGCGAATTTTGCCTGGCCTACTACATCGGGGACAGAAAGACCGGCGCGATTACCGTCGTCAGGAATGGCGAGAGCGGATGCGAGACGACTCAGATCCCGCGGGAAGCCGAATCCGGTCTCGATTCCATGCGCCGGCCGATGCTTGCCGGTTTGACCGGCGATAATCAGGTCGTGTTGTTCGATCCGGTTGCCAAGACCGTGAGCCTGAATGAAGGCTTGCCGGCCGATGCATTCCCGGCTCATCTTTATCGCGATGGTTACAGCACCCGTGCGTGGTTCATGAACGACGGTGACAAGGAAACCGGGAACGACACGCTCAACTGCGGCGACAAGGGTTCCTCCGTCACGGTCATCGACGATGTCGATAGTACTAGGGCGCGTTATCTCGGCACGATTTGTGTCGGCCGAGGACATCACCAGGCCGCCTACAGCCGTCCGACGAGCGATGCCCCAGATGTGCCGGCAAAGGCTTATATCAGCAATTTGAAGGACGGCAGCCTGTCCGTGATCGGAAACGATCCGGAAGATACGGCGGGCTATCTCAAGGTCGTCGCGACGATCGATCTACTCGAGGCGGACAAGGAGTCCGAGCCGGTCGCTCCGGGGGCGGGCAATAATTCTTTTCCGCACGGAATCGATTTCGCCTCCAAGACGGGGCTGGTATACAACCTGAACAACGGTTACGGCACCGTTGCCGTGATCGACCCCAAGACGGATGAGATTATCGACCGGATTCCGTTCAAAGGTCACAGCAACCTGTTCGCGACGCCTTGCGGCCGTTATCTGATCGGGCGCGGGGCGGACCGCAAGTCCGATCCCGAACACGTCATTGCGCGTTTGAGCGTACTCGACGCCGCTAAGCGCGAGACCGTGGCCAGCATCGAACTTGCCGACGTCTACATCAGCAAATATTTCTTCAGTCCCGACGGCAGCCGACTCTATCTGACTGCGTCCGCATCGGGTAGCCCCGAACAGCAGGCAAACTGCAAAGGCGACGCGCTGCTGGTCATAGACCTGACCTCGTTGCCGGAAATGAAAGTCTTGAATGAAGTGCGTCTCGGTGTTCCGGTTGGAACCCTCGATTTCCAGACGCTGGGCGACGGTGGCACGCGCGTGTTCGCCTCGCTTGGCGAGAACGGCGAGATTGCGGTGCTCGACGGCGACGGCGCCCTGGTGGCGAAACTGGCGGTTGCGCCGGGCGGTCGTCATTCCCGTCTTTGGCTGATCGGTGAATGAGGGCGCCCATGTCAGGAATCAAACAACAGGTCTCGCAGGCAGTGATCAATAAACAGAATAGCTATAACAAAGAAGATCTCCTCGCCTGCGGGCGCGGCGAAATGTTCGGTCCCGGAAATGCGCAGTTACCGCTGCCGCCGATGCTGATGTTCGATCGTATCCTCGAGATTTCCGAAAATTCCGGCGCGAACGGCAAAGGCAGTATCATCGCCGAACTGGATATCCGCCCCGATCTCTGGTTTTTCGAATGTCATTTCCAAGGCGACCCGGTTATGCCCGGATGTCTCGGCCTGGACGCGATGTGGCAGCTGGTGGGTTTCTACCTCGGTTGGATGGGCGGCCTGGGCCACGGCCGCGCGCTCGGATGCGGTGAGGTCAAGTTCAGCGGACAGGTGACCCCGGATATCAAGCTGGTCCGCTATCGTATCGATCTCAAGCGCGTGATCATGCGTAAGCTCGTCATGGGGATCGCCGACGCGGAGATGGAGGCCGACGGCAATGTCATCTATCAGGCCAAGGACCTGCGTGTAGGCCTCTTTACGACCACTGAATTCGCCTAAGCCATGATGAAGCGCGTCGTTATTACCGGAACGGGGATCGTATCGAGCATCGGTAACGACCGGGAAGCCGTGCTGACGTCGTTGCGTGAAGGTCGCTCCGGTATCGTCTACTCTGAAAAATATGCCGAATTGGGGTTCCGAAGCCATGTACACGGTTCGGTCGACATCGATACCGCGGCGCTGATCGATAGGAAACTCTTGCGTTTCATGGGCGATGCCGCCGCCTATGCCTATATCGCCATGGAGCAGGCCGTTGCCGAGGCCGGCCTCGAGGCCGACGATATCTCCAATCCGCGTACCGGCCTGATCGTCGGTTCGGGGGGGGCCTCCAACAAGAATTTCCTCGACGCCGTCGAGATCCTGCGCTCCAGGGGCGCCAAGCGTGTCGGGCCCTATATGGTGCCGCGCACCATGGGCAGCACGACGAGCGCGAATCTTGCAACAGCCTTCAAGATCAAGGGCATCAACTATTCGATCAGTTCGGCCTGTTCGACGAGCGCGCACTGTATCGGCGCCGGTTATGAACAGATCCAGATGGGTAAGCAGGATATCGTTTTCGCCGGGGGCGGTGAGGAAGTGGATTGGACCATGACCATGCTGTTCGACGGTATGGGGGCGTTGTCGTCCAAGTACAACGCGACGCCTGAGCGCGCTTCGCGCGCCTATGACGCCGATCGAGACGGGTTCGTGATTTCCGGCGGCGGCGGCATCGTTGTCCTCGAAGAACTTGAGCACGCCAAGGCGCGCGGCGCGAATATACTCGCCGAGGTCGTCGGTTACGGAGCGAATTCGGACGGCTACGACATGGTGGCACCGTCCGGAGAGGGCGGCATACGCTGCATGCGACTGGCCCTGGACGGTGTTGAGGGACCGATCGATTACGTCAATATGCATGGGACCAGCACCCCTGCCGGAGACGTCAAGGAGGTCGAGGGTCTGAAGGCGGTTTTCGGCGACAAGGTCCCGCCGTTTTCGTCGACCAAGTCCCTGACCGGCCATGCCCTGGGAGCGGCAGGCGTCAACGAGGCGATCTATACGCTGCTCATGATGCGGGCCGGTTTCGCGGCTGCCTCGGCGAACATTGAAAACCTGGATCCCGGGGTAGGCGATGCCCCCGTGATACGCGAGCGTTTGGACAACTATGAAATCCATCGGGCGATGTCCAACAGCTTTGGTTTCGGCGGCACCAATTGCTCGCTTGTCTTCGCGCGTTTTGAGGATTGATCGCGCCGTCGGTCCGTTCGATACGAAATTCGCAGCACCAGTCCGGACGTTGCGGGAGGCAGCGTTGAGCGATGTCTGAATCCGCAATTTCCATTAAAGGTCTCCTCAAGCGCTACGGCGCGGTTACCGCCCTTGGCGGTGTCGATCTTGAGATCCCCAAGGGCGCATTTTTCGGTCTTCTGGGGCCGAATGGCGCCGGTAAGTCGACTTTGATCAACACGATCGCCGGCTTGTCCCGGCCCGACCAGGGAACGGTCAGCGTCATGGGCCATGATGTTATCGACGACTATCAGGCCGCGCGCCGTTGTCTCGGCGTGGTGCCCCAAGAGCTCGTTTTCGACGCCTTTTTTACGGTGCGCGAAGTGCTCCGGATCCAGTCCGGGTATTTCGGGCTGGGGCGCGAGAACTACGATTGGATAGAACAACTGCTGTATGAACTCAGGTTGCAGGACAAGGCGGAAAGCAATATGCGCGCGCTGTCCGGCGGCATGAAGCGGCGCGTCCTGATCGCCCAGGCGCTCGTGCACCGTCCCGACATCGTGATCCTCGACGAACCCACGGCCGGCGTCGATATCGAGGTCCGACAACTGTTGTGGGCCTTGATCCGCCGTCTCCACGGCGAGGGTCATACGATCATACTGACCACGCATTACCTTGAGGAAGCCGAGACCCTCTGCGAGCACATCGCGATCCTGAACATGGGGCGGGTCGTTGCCCTGGACAGCAAGCAGGGACTATTGAGTCGCGGGGAGGACCAGGTCCGTTCGATCGAGTTCGTCGTGGACCGGCCCGTGAACGAACTGCCGGAGACGATTCGCTCGCACTTCGTTCGTACAGGCGGTCAAAGTTGCATCGTGGAGACCAGAGGCGATTGCGGTCCTGCACTTATGGCGTCGCTCGAGGCTTTTCAGGCCCATGGCGTATCGGTCACGGAAGTGCGCACCGAGCGGCCGGATCTCGAGGACGTCTTCATGGATCTGACCCGGGCGACATCGTCGTGAAAGGCTTTCGTACGCTCTTCTACAAGGAAGTACTGCGTTTCTATAAGGTGATGTTGCAGACCATCATGGCCCCCATGGTGACGACGCTCCTCTACCTCCTCGTGTTCGCCCACGCGATCGGCACGCATGTTCAGGTTTACGGAAAGATCGACTACACGTCTTTTCTGATTCCCGGACTCATCATGATGTCGATCATCCAGAACGCGTTCGCGAACAGTTCATCGAGCCTGATTCAGTCCAAGGTGACCGGCAACATCGTCTTTGTATTGCTGGCGCCCCTGTCTTATCTGGAATTTTTCTCTGCTTTCGTCGCGGCCGCGGTATTGCGGGGTGTGTTGGTCGGCCTCGGGGTCTATCTTGCCGCGGCGCCATTCGTGTCGCTTCCGGCGCACAGCCTGTTTTATATCGCGGTCTTTGCGATTTTGGGCGGCGCCATCCTCGGTACGCTCGGCATCATCGCCGGTATCTGGGCGGAGAAATTCGATCAGCTCGCAAGTTTTCAGAATTTTGTCGTTTTGCCTTTGACCTTCTTGAGCGGGGTCTTTTATTCGCTGCACTCTCTGTCGCCGTTTTGGCAGGGGATGTCTCATCTGAACCCCCTGTTCTACATGATCGACGGCTTTCGCTACGGCTTTTTCGGTGTCTCGGACGTCAGTCCTATGGTCAGTCTGAGCGTGGTTCTAGCCTTCCTGGCTGCCCTTGTCGCGGCGACCCTGTTCGTCCTCAAAAGAGGCTACGGATTGCGGCATTGATGCACGGCGGACGCATTTCAGTATAATTGACTGTTATGCGGTGTCTTGTGGCGCCCAATGATTTCTACTGACAGGCCCGGAAATATCCCGGGTGGGGGGAAGGATGGAATCGCGAAATACCTTGCATTCCGATGTTTTTGCCGGGTCCGGAGTGGCTCTGCGCATGGGGGCCGCGTTGTTGGCCGTGATCGTCGCGCTCGGTGGTTGCGCTTCGCAACCGGCCGACGACGACGCAAGTTCGACGATCGCCGCCTCTAAAGTAAGCGACAACACATTTTCGACTTCCACATCCGACGCGTCCGCGAACGATCAGGATGAGGACAATGTCGCGGGCTCCAAGGCCCTGGACTTCGACGCCGACGATACGGAAGCCACGCCGCAACAGGTCAGACTCATCATGGCGGCGCGCTACGCCCAGTTGGAGACCGTGCGTAAGCTGTTGATCGACGGCATCAGCCTCGATTTTCGCGACGATCTGGGTTATACGGCTTTGATGGCCGCTTCGGGCGAGTCGTCCGACGAGATTCAGCGTTTGATCGTCGAACAGGGTGCGGACCCCAACGCCCGCGCCGACGACGGCTCGACGGCGCTCATGATTGCGGCCGGAAAGGGCTATCTGGGGCATGTCGAGAGGCTGGTTGCCGCAGGCGCCCGCGTCAACGAACGTAACGACGCCGGCGAGACGGCGCTCATGATCGGGATCCGTTTCGGGCATGCCGATGTGGTAGCTGCCCTTCTCGATGCGGGCGCCGACGCCAATGTCTACACTCAGGACGAGGTCCTGGCTCAGGGCAAAGATACGCCGCTCATGTATGCCGCCCAATACGGCGCGTCGTTGACCGCCGGGGTGCGCATCGTACGGCTCCTGCTCGAGCACGGCGCCAAACCGAACGTGCACCGTTCGAGCGGCGAGACGGCGATGACAATCGCCAAACGCCGCGGCTATGCGCTGCTGGTATCGGAACTTCACAGCCACGGCGCCAGAGACGAAAGCCCCTATGCCCTGCTCGATCGCGAGGGTGCCCTCCTCAAGGCCATCAAGCTCGACGACGTCGGCAAGGTTAAGGAGCTCTTGGCGTTATCGGCCGATCCCAACTATCGGGATACGCTGACCGGTGTCACGCCTCTGTTGAGTGCGGCTTATTACGGCGATGCCAACGTCGTCAAACTCGTCGTCGAAGCAGGCGCCGAGGTCAACGACATCCCGTGGGGGCTCAGGGATTCACGCATCGATACTTCGAACGTGCCCGTGGCCGATCGCGAACTGGCGCGTCGTGCGACCCATGGCGACACGCCTTTGATCGCGGCGATCCGTTTCGAACACGCGGATGCCGCTGCGGTGTTATTGAACCACGGGGCGCGGCCCGAGCTGCCGAATCGGGACAACGACACGCCGGGGTTGCTCGCGGCCCGCAACGGCATGGCGCAGATCGTCGCCTTGTTGCTGGAGAAGGGGCTTGATCCGAACCTAGCCGAAATTCCGGAGATCGACGGCTACTCCGTCGCGAATCTCGTGAAGGGTGGTTCTTCGCGTGCGGCGCTGATCGAGGCCGCAATGCGGGGTCACGATTCCGTGATCGATGTGCTGCTCAATGGTCGGGCGAACCCGGATATCCGCGACGAGGAAGGTCGAACCGCGTTGTTCTGGTCGGCGTCTCAAGGCTATTTTCGTAGCGTCGAGCGCCTGTTGGACGGCCATGCCGATGCAAACATCCCGGACAAGCACGGCACTACGCCGCTGATGCTGGCGGCCAAGGCCGGTTATTTGAAGATGGCCGAGTCGTTGATCAATCAGGGCGCCGATGTAGACGCCGTGGACGGGGAGCCTGATCCTTACGGCTCGGTCCGTCCCCAGGAGCGTTCCGGCAACTCGGCGTTGATCTTCGCCGCGCGCGGCGGACATCTCGAACTCGTTCGACTCCTTCTCGATCACGGCGCGACGCCGTATCTGCATACCGACCGTGGAGAGAGTGCGGCCGATGTCGCGCGCAAGAACGGATATGCCCAGGTGGCGACGCTTTTGGAGACGCGCAGCAAGCGCTAGGGGTTTGTTTAGGGGCGACCCGGCGGCCGCCCTACTTTGAAGATGCCTCAGGGCGACCGGACGGTCGCCCCTTGACACGAATTTATCGGTCAGATGCTTCGCCATTCACCAGGCTTGAGTCCGTCGAGCGTGTGTTGGGCGATTTGGTGGCGGATCAGCCGCAGCGTGGGGTGACCGACAGCCGCCGTCATGCGGCGCACTTGGCGGTTGCGGCCCTCATGGATGGACAGCGACAGCCAGGTCGTCGGGATTTGCGCGCGATAGCGAATCGGCGGGTCGCGCGGCCAGAGGTCGACGGGTTCCGCCATGATCTTCACTCGCGCAGGCCGGGTGAGACCATCGTTGAGTTCGACGCCTTCCCGCAACCGGTTGAGCGCATCCTCCGACGGGAGGCCCTCGACTTGGACCCAGTAGGTCTTCCATTGCTTGTGCCGGGGATGGGCGATTTTGTGCTGGAGCCGGCCGTCGTCGGTCAGCAACAGCAGGCCCTCGCTGTCCTTGTCCAAACGGCCGGCGGCATAGACGCCGGGGACGTCGATAAAATCGGCGAGGGTCTGGCCTTCGCCCGAAAACTGACAAAGGGTCCCGTAAGGTTTGTTGAACAGTATCAGCACGGGGCTACTCTAATCGGATGCGGTAGGCCTTGATCGGTTCGTCGGCGCCGACCGCCTCACCCCTGTTGAGGTGTGAAATTCGCGCCGTCGTAAGGTTCGGCCTCGTGGCCCGAATAATATTTCTATAGTTCATGCAAGGCGGCTCAGTATCGGGTAGAATATGCGGCTTTTCATAATCGAGCGAGTGTTCCGCGGGACGCATGCCCGGTATCACACGGCGTCAGTGTACTTGATTGGGTGATTTATGTTTACGAGCGATATGAAGATTGAGGGTTATGACGATGAGTTGTGGTCGGCGATCAAGGCCGAGGAGCTTCGCCAGGAGACGCACATTGAACTCATCGCCTCTGAAAACTACGCCAGCCCTCGGGTCATGGAGGCGCAGGGCACGGTGCTGACCAATAAATACGCTGAAGGTTACCCCTACAAGCGATATTACGGCGGGTGCGAAAACGTCGACATCGTCGAAGACCTCGCGATCCAGCGCGCCAAGGCGCTGTTTTCGGCTGATTATGCCAACGTCCAGCCGCACTCGGGCTCGCAGGCCAATGCCGCCGTTTACCTGGCCCTGCTCGAACCCGGCGACACGATCCTCGGTATGAGCCTGGCCGACGGCGGACACCTGACCCACGGCGCCAAGGTCAATTTCTCCGGCAAGCTGTTCAATGCCGTGCAGTATGGTCTCGACCCCGAGACCGGCGAGATCGACTACGCCAATGTGGAAGCGCTCGCCCGCGAATATCGGCCGAAGATGATCGTCGCCGGCTTTAGTGCCTATTCCCGTATCGTCGATTGGCTGACCTTCCGCGAGATCGCGGACGGAATCGGCGCGCTGCTGTTTGTCGACATGGCGCATGTCGCCGGTCTCGTCGCCGCCGGTTGCTATCCGAGCCCGGTCGCGATCGCCGACGTCACGACCACGACCACGCACAAGACCCTGCGCGGTCCGCGCGGCGGCCTGATCCTGGCCAAGTCCAATCCCGAGATCGAGAAGAAGCTGAACTCCATGGTGTTCCCGGGATCCCAGGGTGGCCCGCTCATGCACGTCATCGCCGCCAAGGCGGTGGCCTTCAAAGAGGCCATGGACCCCGGATTCAAGGACTATCAGCGCCGGGTCGTGGACAACGCCCGCGCGATGGCCACACGTATGCTCGAACGCGGTTACAACATCGTTTCCGGCGGTACCGACAACCACCTGTTCCTCGTTGACCTGATCGACAAAGGCATCAGCGGTAAGGATGCCGATGCGGCGCTTGGTTCCGCGCACATCACGGTCAACAAGAACGCCGTGCCCAATGATCCGCGTTCGCCGTTCGTGACCAGCGGCATCCGTATCGGTACGCCGGCCGTGACCACGCGCGGTTTTTCCGAGGACGACGTTCGTCAGCTGGCCGACTGGATCTGCGACATCCTGGACAACATGGGTGACGAATCCGTCATCGACCGCGTTCGGGAACAGGTTGCGGCGATCTGCAAGCGTCTTCCCGTCTATCCGCATGCCTGACCGGCGGCATTTTTGCCGTAACAGCGGCGATCGAATGAGCGTTAACAGGCCATAGGCCATGCGCTGCCCGTTTTGCACCGCGAGCGACACCAAAGTCATCGATTCACGCCTGGCCAGTGAAGGCAGCGTGATTCGCAGGCGTCGCGCCTGCCAGCAATGCGGGGAGCGCTTTACGACCTTCGAGTCGGCCGAGCTCGTCTACCCGAGGGTCGTCAAGAGCGACGGCCGGCGCGAGCCCTTCAACGAGGACAAACTCCGTCACGGTTTCCAGATTTCCCTGGAAAAGCGGCCGGTCGACAGCGAGGCCATCGAATCGGCCATCGATCGCATCAAACGGCGCCTGCACGGTCTTGGCGAACGCGAAGTGGCGGCCCGTTTGCTGGGGGCGTGGGCAATGGCCGAACTCCTGAAACTGGACGAGGTGGCCTACGTGCGCTTCGCCTCCGTGTATCATCGCTTCCAGGACCTCAACGCCTTCCAGAACGAGATCAAACGCTTGCAGCAGGGTGTCGCGAACGAGCACGATGAAATCGCGCAGGAGACCGATTTGCCGGCTGTTGAACCGGTAGACGGAACACATGCCTGACCGGGACGATGTCCGGTTCATGTCCCGGGCGCTCGAACTCGCCCGCAAGGGACAATGTTCGACGGATCCCAATCCACGCGTCGGTTGCGTGCTCGTCAAGAACGGGCACATTATCGGCGAGGGTTGGCACCGTGTCGCGGGCGGGCCGCATGCCGAAGTCTTTGCTTTGCGCGAGGCCGGAGACGAGTCCCGCGGCGCTACCGCCTATGTCACGCTCGAGCCCTGCTGTCATCACGGCCGTACACCGCCCTGTTCCGATGCGCTTATCGAGGCGGGCGTGCGTCGTGTCGTCGTGGGCGCGGAAGATCCCGATCCCCGGGTCGCCGGGCGTGGGATCGCGGCCCTGATCGATGCCGGTATCGAGGTCCGTTCGGGTGTCTTGACGGCCGAGTCCGAGGCGCTCAATCCGGGCTTCATCTCGCGTCAGCGTCGGGGGCGGCCGTATGTGCGCTGCAAGATGGGCATGACGCTGGACGGCCGTATCGCGACGGCGAGCGGTGAGAGCCAGTGGATCACCTCCGAGGCCGCGCGCCGCGACGTGCATCGCTTGCGGGCGCGCAGTTCAGCTATCATGACGGGCATCGGCACGGTCATCGTCGATGATCCCTCGTTGACGGTGCGTCTGGCGCCGGAGGACCTCCCTGAGACGCTCACCGATCCTTTGCGCATTGTTTTGGACTCCGGGTTGCGGTTCCCCGAATCGTCGCGCATGCTCACGCTGCCGGGCAGGACGTTGATCGTGCATGGTGAGGCTGCCGTGCGCCCCGCCCATTTGTTGGCTGGAAAG
>WGNS01000044.1 GCA_016124415.1 Gammaproteobacteria bacterium
GTCGACAGCACGACCGCGTCGATGCCGACGGGGCGATCGTTTTCGTAGCGGAAGGTGACCTGGCTCTTGGCGTCCGGGCGCAGCCAGGACAGCGTTCCGTTCTTGCGCATGGCGGCCTGGCGCTCGACGAGGCGGTGTGCGAAGGTGATCGGAGCGGGCATCAGCACGTCGGTCTCGTTGCTGGCGTAACCGAACATGAGGCCCTGGTCGCCGGCGCCCTGTTCGTGGTCCGCGCTTTCGTCGACGCCCATGGCGATATCCGCGGACTGTTTGTCGAGCGAAATCAGAACTGCGCAAGTGTCGCTATCGAAACCGATCTCGGAACTGTTGTAACCGATCTCACGAATCGTTCGGCGGACGACGGACGTCATGTCCGGGTGCGCGGTGGTCGTGATTTCGCCGGAAAGGATAACCATGCCGGTGTTGATCAAGGTCTCACAGGCGACGCGACTGCGCGGATCCTCGGCGAGGATGGAGTCCAAAACGGCGTCTGAGATTTGATCGGCAACCTTGTCGGGGTGCCCTTCTGAAACGGATTCCGAAGTAAAAAGATAAGAACGGGTCATGGTTTCCTCTTGCCGGTAGGGGCGCCGTAGTCAGGGACGACGGAGTCGCCGTCGATGCGAGCGCCTGGGATTGTTGTTGCTATGTGCTGTTGCCTAGATCTCTGAACTGGCCTAAAGTTCCTTAACTGTAGCGCAAAGTCCACGGATACTGTGGTCGGCACATTACGCCCAAACTTGAAACTCTTTGCATATCGTCACCGTCCCGCTTGAATCGCGATGGCCTCAGCGAGAGGCATATACTAACTGAAATGAGTCATGAATAGAAACCTGGGAAAAAGAATTCCGCTACGTACGGGGTTGATCGTGCTAGTTTTTGCGTCCTTGTTGACGGCATGTTCGCAACCCGAGATCGTCGACGCCGTCGAAAAGGGGGATGCCGGGACGGTCGCGCATCTGTTGGATTCCGGCGCGAACGTCAATGCCAGGAGCCGAAGCGGCGATTCGATTTTGACGGTTGCCGTTCGCGCCAATCGTCCCGATATCGCGCGTTTGCTTTTGGATCGAGAGCCGGAGCTTGATCTCAAGGGGGATCTTGGCGTGACGGCGCTCATGATGGCCGTTTCGACGGATCAGCCCGATATTGAACGACAGTTGTTGGCGCACGGTGCCAAGGTCGACGAGGTGGATCGAATGGGCAATACGGCCATGATGATCATGCCGCCAAATGACGATGTGGCGGTTATCCAATTACTTGTCGAGCACGGAGCGAACATCAACGCCCGCAACGAAAACGGATTGACGCCCCTGATGGCGGCGGCTTACATGGGGCACATGTCGATTTGCCGTTATCTGATCGATTCCGGCGCGGACGTCAATGCCAAGGCGTTGGATGGGCATACTGCCCTGATGCGCGCGGCGCGGCAGGACAAGCGCGGGGTCGTCGAATATCTGATCGCGCACGGCGCCGATGTCCTGGCAAGGGACAAGGACGGCGAGATGGCCATTACATGGGCCAGACAGCAGGGTCACGCGACACTCGTAGCCTATCTCGAAAAACTGGAAAAACAGGCGCAGAAGGAGAACCCGTAATGGAATCTTGGTACATGCTCACGCTGGTCGGGCGCGACCGGCCGGGAATCGTCGCTGAAGTGACGCAAGTGCTCTACGAGGCCGGTTGTCTGCTCGGAGAGGCGTCGATGCTGCGCCTCGGCGGCAATTTTACGATCATGCTCATGGTTGGAACGGACGGAGACGGTACGGCGCTCAATCGGTCACTACAACAGTTGGCCGACGCGTTGGACCTTCGCATTCATCTGGATCCGGCGGAAGGGGCGTTTCACGAACACCCTGAAGCGAACATCTGCGTCACGATCAGCGGCGCCGATCGGGCCGGTATCGTGGCCCAGGCGACGCGTTGTCTGGCGGGTTGCGGATTCAATATTCTCAATCTGGAATCGACGGTGGCGGGCAGCGTCGAACGGCCGCTCTACGTGTTGCACATTGAGGGACAGTGTCCGCTGGACGCCGAGGCGATAGAACAACGCCTGATCCAAGACGGGTTACGCGATCTCGACGTGTCGGTGCATCCCATGGAAACCATGATTGCGTGATGTTCGCCACTAGAGAAGTCATTACCTGGCCCGATGAGCGGCTGAGGCGGATCTGTGCGCCGGTGACGGCTTTTGACGACGCGTTGAGGGCGTTCGTCGCGGATATGGAGGGCGTGATGCGGTCCGGACCCTCCGCCGTCGGTATCGCGGCCCCTCAGGTGGGCTGTCTTTATCGGATCGTGATCGTCGACGCTTCGGCGCGCAAAGGTCCCAACCACGGGCGATTGGTATTGATCAATCCCGAAATCGTGTCCTGGGAAGGTTCGGTTATGGGGCGGGAGGGTTGTCTATCGGTCCCCGATATGACCGGCAACGTCGTTCGTGCCCAAGATCTCGTCATCGAATGCTTCGACGAATACGGCCGTCCGCAATCCTACGAGATGAGCAACTTTGAGGCGCGGGTGGTGCAGCACGAAATGGATCATCTCGACGGCCTTTTGTTCCTGGATCGGGTCGTGAGCAGGCGCAGCGATTTATTCCCCCGAGTTAAAAAATAGAGAAATGATCACCGGTATAATGAGAAACAATCGTATTTCGATGGAGACCCGGTTTCCGCAATTCGTTCCACTTCGATTCCGTATCGATCAAATGATTCGGCGTACCTTCGCGATATGCGCCTTATTCACGCTTTGCGGGGCCGCGCCGGCATGGTCGCAGACCAAGGGTTATCCCGGGAACGACCTGATCGTTCCGCCGCCGCCTCCACCTCCACCGCCGCCTTCCAGCACGGCTGAAGCGCCGGCCGAGCAAAATGTCTCGCCGACGAATTCCTTTTTGCTCGAATACGGTCGTTCGAGCGGCCGTAGCGAGGACTTCTATGGCGAGTTGGATTTCGGGGTGGGGCCCAACGGCGGGCTCGTCAGAGTCGGGTACGGGAAGAACGAGGTCGATACCGGCGGCAATGAACTCTTTACGGAAACCTATTATCTGGGCGTCAGCGGATTCGTCAGCGACACGATGGGACTCGGATTTACCTATCAGAGTTGGGGCGATTCCGGGAATTTGAGAACGCGAGCCTTCAGCGGAACCGTGTCCTGGTACCGCCAGACTTCCATCTACTCCCTAACGGGGATCATGCGCAATATCGAATATTTCGTGCAGTTTCCCGATCCGAGTCCGACCGTCAATTTTGAGAATCGGACCGGAACCGGGAACGGCATTCAGGGATCATACGTTCATCAGTTTACGGATCGGTTCGAGATGATCGCCGAAGCGTTGTTTTACGAATATTCGATCGACATGCGCCAATTCAGCGTTTATTCGGACCGTATTTTGACCAATCGCGCGTTGGAGCTCGGCAGTGGTTTCCTGGATAGCAGCTATCGGGTGGAACTAGGCTATTATCTCCCGGGAGCCAGGGTCTCCGGGCAATGGGAGAACAGCGTTTCCGCCGTGGATGGCACGGATTCGAACACGGTATTGTTACGCTGTGATCTGTTCAGCAGCGACGGTTATCAGATATATGCGCTCGGCGGCAGGACGATGACGAGCAACGACCTGACCAGCAATTTCGGCCGGGTCGGCGTCGTCCTGCAGTGGTGATTCGTGTCGTGATCACTTTTCGAGAATGGCCGATAAATGACTAATGTGGTATGATCGAACCGTTTTCGGCGCGAACGAAGCGGAGCCTGTTTAGGAAGGCGGCGAGCGCGTTGCGGTGGTCTTGAGGCGGACTCTTTGGAGGTCGGAATGTCAGAGGAAGAACACCTCGGGCGGATCAGCTTCAAATCCAGGCCTGAAGAACTTTGCGGGGTCAGGCGGCAGTTGAAGAACTTGCTCAGCACCAAGGACTGCCAGTGCGAAACCCTGGAATGCATCATCATTGCGATCAATGAGGCCTGTATGAACGTCATCGAGCACGCCTATCACGGGCGTTGCGATGGAGATATCGTGCTCGACGTCTTTTACGGTGACCGGAAACTCGTCTTTCGGTTGACCGATTATGCCGATCACGTGGATCCGGTGGTTTTGCGGCCGAAAGAATTGAACCACCTGGAGCCCGGCGGACTGGGTGTCTATTTGCTCGACGAAATCATGGACGAAATGAGATTCATGCCATGTCTGCATGGTGAGGGCAATATCCTCGAAATGAAAAAATGTTTGGATGACAACGGCAGTCCGATGCATCGCGGATGCGATCAGGGCCAAGAATAATTTACTGGGGGTCATTAATGTTTCCCACGATCGAAAAAGACGGCAAGACGACAATATGCCTCGAGGGAGAGGTTGACCTGGCGGTTTCGCCTCAGACCCGGCGGCAGATATTGGACATCCTGTATACCGGCAAGGGACTGACGGTACAGCTTGCGAAAGTCGATTATATCGATAGCTCCGGCGTGGCGTGTCTCGTTGAGGCCTATCAGTACGCTCGCAAGCACAGTATCAGCTTCGACCTGGAAGGGGTGAACCCGGCGGTGATGCGAGTGTTGAAACTGGCGAAGCTGGATGCGGTATTACCGATTCGCTGACGAACGGCAATCAACGTCGAACGGCAATTAACGTAGGTACGTGACGAATATGAATCCTGCTTCTCAAAACGGCGCCGTTGAAAAAGTCATCGAGGTCGAGAATCTCGTCGCTTCCTATCGCGAGCGCACGATCCTAAAAGGGCTCACTTTCGATGTGCGCCATGGCGAGATCATGGTCATCATGGGGGGCAGCGGATCGGGGAAGACCACCCTGTTGCGGAATCTACTCGGTCTCATGGAACCGGATGAGGGGTCCATTCGTGTCTTTGGCCGCGAGATCGTAGGCGCGTCGCCGAGCGAGATGCGGGAACTGCGCAAGCGCATGGGCGTTTCCTTTCAGGGCGGCGCCTTGTTCGGTTCGATGACGCTGGCCGAGAACGTTCAGCTGCCGCTTCGCGAGCATACGAAACTCGACGAAGAGACCATTCGCATCATGACCCGGCTCAAGCTTGAGTTCGTCGATCTCTCGGGGTATGAGGATCTCATGCCGTCGGAGCTGTCAGGCGGCATGGTCAAGCGCGGGGCGCTGGCCCGCGCGATCGTTATGGACCCCAAGCTGCTCTTTTTCGACGAACCTTCTTCCGGACTCGACCCGGTTGTTTCGGCCGAACTCGACCAGTTGATCCTGGATCTCCGTCAGGCTATGGACATGAGCATCGTTGTGGTGACCCACGATATGGCCAGCGCGCTTAAGATCGCCGACCGTATCACCGTCATCGACCGGGGCAACCTGGTGATATCGGGAACCGTTGATGAAGTGCAGAACTGTCCCGACGAGCGCGTCCAAAATCTCTTGCACCGCCGTCCCAGGAAGGCTTCCGTGGACGCCGAGGAATATCTGCGCAGGTTGACTCAAGCATGAGCGTATATCATCCTTCGCAGAATAGTAGATAAAGCGTCGGGGGTGAGGAGATGCGGGTATTGCTTGTCGAGGACGATGAAATGCTTGGCGGAGGGTTGCAGTCCGGTTTGACGCAGGACGGTTACGCCGTCGATTGGGTCAAGGACGGCGACGCCGCCGAACTGTTCCTGCGCACCGAGGAGTATGAGATCGTGATCCTCGACCTCGGACTGCCAAAAAAGTCGGGGCTCGAGGTCCTGAAACATCTGCGTTCCGAGGGCAGCGATATTCCGGTCCTGATCCTCACCGCCCGCGATTCCGTCGACGACCGCGTCAAGGGATTGGATTGCGGCGCGGACGATTACATGATCAAGCCCTTCGATCTCGATGAGCTCAACGCGCGAATTCGGGCCCTGATGCGCCGCCGCAGCGGTCGTGCTGAGACGGTGATCACCCACGGCGAACTGATCATCGATCCTGCTTCCCACACCGTTCAGCTACGCGGCGAGCCCGTCGATCTTTCTCCGCGCGAGTTTACGCTGCTCGAGAAATTACTCGAGAGCCGTGGTCGCGTGTTGTCGCGCAGCCAGCTTGAACAGAGTATCTACTCATGGAAGGACGAGGTCGACAGCAACGCTGTCGAAGTGCACATCCACCACCTGCGCAAGAAGATCGGCAGCGAGATGATCCGAACCGTGCGCGGCGTCGGCTATATCATCGATAAGGCACCGAAGGAATGAGTGCGTCCCCTACTCCAGGGGGACCGCAACCTCGGGCGCCGTCGATCAGGCGGCGCTTGTTCTGGCTGTTGCTGCCGGTCACGATCGTGGTCTGGGTGGTAACCGCGCTTAACGTCTACAGAGATACCCGAAACGAGATCCGCGAACTCACCAATGCCCAGCTTGCCGAGACCGCCAGGGCGCTACTGAATTTGGTCAGCCACGAGTATTACGAGGAGCAGAATTTTCGCCATAAGGCCGAAAACGAACAGGTTCTTCCGGATACTCAGGAGGTGCCTCAGCGGCTCGCCGCCACACTGCATCAGTACGAGCAGAGCCTGATTTTCCAGATGTGGGTCGATGGCGACGAACTCGTCTTGCGTTCGGAACAGGCCCCGGACGTCCGTTTGAGCAAATTGGAAAAGGGTTTCAGCGACGAGATCTTCGGCGGGCACAATTGGCGCGTGTTCAGCGTGTCCGATCCGGAGCACAAGATGCTTGTGCAGGTCGCGGAACGCCAGTCGCAACTCACTGAGCTGGAGCTTTATGTCTCGCGCAGGATTCTGTTTCCCATCTTCATTGCGATACCGTTTTTGGCCTGGGTGATCTGGTTCGGCGTCGGACGCGCCATGAGACCCTTGAATCGTTTGGCCGACGAGGTCGGATCACAGGACGTCGGGCGTCTCGAGCGCATCGCGGCGCATCGCGTGCCGGTCGAGGCAAAGCCCCTGATCGACGCATTGAATGCGCTTTTTGATCGCTTGCAACGGGCCTTCGAGAACGAGCGCCGCTTTACTGCCGATGCTGCGCATGAACTCAGGACGCCGTTGGCGGCCCTGAAGACATATGCTCAGGTAGCCTTGCGCGAGCCCAATCACGAGAAAAGCCAACGCGCGCTCGGCAAGGTGATCCAGGGGGTCGACAGGGCAACGCATCTGGTTCAGCAGTTGCTGACGCTGGCGCGCATTGATCCGACCCGTTGGGAGCCTCAGAAGGAACCCATCGATCTGGCCGAATTGGCGTCGGAACGTCTTGCGGCGATGTCCGGGCAGGCGATCGAGAAGGAAATCGAAATCAGTCTTTCGAGCGGCGGCAGGGAAGACGTCAAGGGCGACCGGGCCATGTTGGACATCCTGATCACGAACCTCCTTGGGAACGCGATCAAGTACACGCCCATGCATGGCGCGATCGAGGTCGGGGTCCAAGGTTCGGATCACGAGGTCGTGTTGTCCATCAGCGACAGCGGAGAAGGTATTCCGGAACAGGATCGCAGCCAGGTTTTCGAGCGCTTTTATCGCCGGGAACGGGAACGGGGAAGCACGCCGGGTTGCGGGCTCGGTCTCTCCATCGTGCACCGGATCGTCGAGATCATGGGCGCCGAGATTCGTTTGGATGAGTCCCATCTGGGTGGTCTGCTCGTCGAGGTGCGTATTCCCAGGTGCGAATCCGCCCCAAGTCCTGCGAAGGGCGGCAGGGCCTGATGGGGCGAGATTGCTTGGCGTAGACAGAGTCGTTATCCTTACGCCTCTGTTCATATCGAGTGATGAAGTTGACGATGCAATGGGAAACGGTCATAGGTCTTGAGGTTCACGCCCAGCTGGCCACGAAGAGCAAGATCTTCTCCGGGGCCGCGACGGCCTATGGCGCCGAGCCAAACCGTCAGGCCTGCGCGGTGGATCTCGGTTTTCCCGGGGTATTGCCCGTTTTGAATCACGCCGCGGTCCGCATGGCGGTCAAATTCGGTTTGGCCATCAACGCCGAGATCGCGCCCGTATCCGTTTTTGCGCGCAAGAACTACTTCTATCCGGACCTCCCCAAAGGCTATCAGATCAGCCAGTACGAGTTACCGATCGTGGGCAAGGGGAAGCTGCATATTCGCACGGCTGATGGCGAGGAACGCATCGTCGGCATCACCCGCGCTCATCTCGAAGAGGACGCCGGCAAGTCGGTGCATGGCGAGATTCGCGGACTTACGGGCGTCGACCTGAATCGTGCCGGAACTCCGCTGCTCGAAATCGTATCAGAACCCGATATGCGTTCGGCCGAAGAGGCGGTGGCCTACGTCAAGAGTCTGCACGCCCTCGTGCGTTATCTCGGCATTTGCGACGGCAACATGCAGGAAGGCTCCTTCCGTTGCGACGCCAACGTTTCCGTGCGTCCAAAGGGTCAGGAAAAGTTCGGTACCCGGGCGGAGATCAAAAACCTGAACTCTTTCCGTTTCCTGGAGCGGGCCATCAACTATGAGGTCGAGCGCCAGATCGACGTCATCGAGGGAGGTGGTGCGGTCGTTCAGGAAACGCGTCTTTACGATTCCGAGCGCAATGAGACACGTTCCATGCGCAGCAAGGAAGAGGCGTTCGACTATCGTTATTTCCCCGATCCGGATCTTTTGCCGGTGCGCATCGATGAGGATCTCAAGAACACGCTTCGTGAAGATCTGCCCGAGCTTCCCGACGCCAAGTTCGCGCGTTTCCGTGACGCCTACGGACTTTCCGCGGATGATGCCGCGCAGCTTTCCGGCGGACGCGAACTCGCCGATTTCTTCGAGGCGGTTATCGACGCCGCCTCCGGGAATGCCAGGGCGTCGGCCAACTGGGTTACCGGAGAGCTCATGGCGGCACTGAATCGGGATGGGCTCGAGATTACGCAATCCCCGGTGACGCCCGTGATGATCGGCGAGATGATTCGGCGTATCGACGACAATACGATTTCGGGCAAGCTGGCCAAGCAGGTATTCGACGCCATGTGGCGCGGTGAAGGCGGCGCCGACGCCGTGATCGACAAGCTCGGGCTTCGGCAGATTACGGACACTTCCGCGATCGAGGCGATTATCGACCAGATTATCGCCGCCAATCCGGGGCCGTGCGCGGAATACCGCGCCGGTAAGGACAAACTGTTCGGGTTCTTTGTCGGGCAGGTCATGAAAGAGAGTAAAGGCAAGGCCAACCCGGCACAGGTCAACGAGCTGTTGCGCAAGAAACTTCAATAATTCTGGACGCTTGTCATTTAACGGTCATATTTCCGTAGTAGACTAGCCGAATATATGTGTGCCCGATCCCGTTCTGGCGGGACGGTTGCGTCCATGGAGGGGACGTTCGGTTGTTAAACCTGCAAGCTTTCTGAATGCGGTGAAGTCTATGCCAGAAAATCAAGCGCTCGACGAAGGGCTTTCCCCACTTCGTGAAAAGCGCGTTGAAAAATCCCTAAAGTTACTGATCGTCGAGGATGAGCAATCGGTGCGCGATATGCTCAAATTTGCCTTATCCGATGACGAGTTCGATGTGCGCGAGGCCGTGGACGCATCGCAGGCCCTTGAAATGATCAAGGCCGACACCCCGAATCTCATACTCCTTGATTGGATGATGCCGGGCATGAGCGGTCTGGATTTGACACGAGTCCTAAAGAAAGATGCGGTGCAGAGAAAGGTCCCCATCATCCTGTTGACCGCCCGTGCCGAAGAGGACGACAAGGTGCAGGGATTGGATGCCGGTGCCGACGATTACGTCATCAAGCCGTTCTCCATGCGTGAATTGCGGTCCCGGATCATGGCGGTGCTGCGGCGTTCGGGGCAGTTGATTCCCGGCGAAATGATCGAGTATCAGGGATTGTGTCTGGATCCCAAAAGTCACAAGGTGACGATAGACGGCATGCCGCTCGATATGGGGCCCACGGAATTCCGGATCCTCCACTTTTTTATGACGCACCCGGACAGGGCATATAGCCGAGAGCAGTTGCTCAACAACATCTGGGGCCGCAACGTCTATATCGAAGAAAGGACGATTGATGTCCATATCCGGCGGCTGAGGAAGATTCTGACGCCATCCGGATACGACAGGGCGATTCAAACGGTGCGGACCGTCGGCTACCGCTTTTCCTTTAAGGCGATGGCTGACTGATTTCCGGTCGTCCGTGTCCTATACGAAAATGCCGCGTTTGAACGCGGCATTTTTTTCTTCATAAATGTGACCGGCCCGGTATCGGGAATACCGGGCCGGTTAGGTTTACTCCGCAGCGGCTTCCACCGGAGCGGCCGGGGCCGCGCTTGTCGCAGCCTTGCCGGCCTTCTTTGCGCGAGTCGTCTTGCGCGGGCGCCCGACTTTGCCGGTGCTCTTCTTCCGGCCGCGCTTCTTGGCAGGCTTGTCCAGAGTCGAAGTCACCTTGTCGACGGCGGTCTGGAGTTTCTTCTCGCGACGTTCCGCATCCTTGGCGGCGGCAAGTTGATCGGCCAGTGCGCGGGATTTGGTGCGGATTTCCGCGAGCTGGTCCTTAACCACCTTGGCGGCTTCGCGGGCCTTGGCGTATCGAGCCTTGGATGCTGCGCTGGGCTTTGCGCGATGAGCGTCGCGAGCGGCCTTAACCTTCGCGGCTGCCTGCTTGGTCTTGCTCAGGTTGGTTGCGATACGCTTCTTGTCCTTGGCGATCTCGTTGTTCAAGGAGGTGATTTCCTTGGCCAACGTCTTCAGGAGTTGATCCTTCAGTTTGTCGATCTGGGAACGCAGATCGGCCGACGATCCGGCAGCGGCAGGCGCAGGTTTAGCTGTACGCGGTGCCGATGCCGCTTTGCGAGCCGTAACGCGCTTGGCGGTCGTTTTGGCTGCGGATTTCACTGCGGTTCTGGCGGCGGGTTTCGCTGCGGCCTTGGCGGTGGTTTTCGTTGCAGCTTTAGCCGTGGTCTTAGCAGTGGCTTTCGTTGCAGCCTTGGCTGCAGTCTTACGAGTCGTTGTTTTCTTTACGGCCATTTGATGCCCTCGGGTTGTGGTTGTTAACAGGTAGTCACTTCAGGTTTCCATGGTTGGAAGCACAGAGCGCCGGATACCTATTTTCGGTTCGGAAAAGCCGCCGATGAAGTCTTCATCGGCGTTTATGTCCCGAAAATGAGTTTTTCGCCTCAAGCTATATATTCCATGATCCCAAAGGGAACCCTCTGCATTGTGTCCATACGGCGTTCCTTGTTCGTCCGTTCCCGCCGATGTGGGTCGGCTGCAAAACGGCCGCGCGAATAAATCTTTCCGTACAAAATCAAACTTTCGCTCCGGAGGATTTCCGCAATTGGATATCCCATATACTTGAAGGCTGCCTCAGCGATACCTCTCCCATAACCAATATCCGATGCCCGGGGCGGATCCAAAGGTGCCTTGGCGCTATTTCCTCTTACAGCGTATTGATCAAAATCAGCGAATGGACGACCGTCTGCGCTCGTTCCCGCGGTTTCGCCTTTCAGGTCGAGTCATGACGTAAACGCGGACAAAATCGGTTTTTCTAGCGCCCTATTTGCCGCGCTTGCCATTCGCAATCATCGTGAAGTACACGCTTGGCGTCAGACTATAGCGGTTTTTATTAAAGAATTAAAATGGTTTTTGAAAAAATAATCGCATTTTTGCCTGAAATATCATTCGGATTGCATTCATTATCGGTTTGTAAGTCGATTCTGTTTAGCGGCAAACGACTATATTAAAAATGTCTTCGGGCGGGTTTATCCGAACCCTCTTAGGGACGCACGCCCTGCATGGATATATTTTTCCCATTCGATCGTCAACAAAAAACGCGAATGGGCATGGTGGAATGGCGAGGGATGCGGTGGTGGACGGTTTGCGGCAATGGGGCATGCCGAAAGGGATCGTCATAAATTTGTTACAAAAGCCATATACGATCCGTGCTCACAAAGGAGAATCCATTGCTGTTTTGGGGGAAGTTGATATGACGGTGGTGCTCAATGGGGCCGATGATTGTGTTGCCGTTCCGTGTGGCGGACGCGGATTCCCGGCGATTTCATCGTTGCCCGATCCGGCGGGTTCGTACGCTCGGGTTTCTACGATGATGAACGATGCGAGGTCATCGGTAGCGGATATTGGCCGGGTCATAGCGCTTGATTCAGAATTGACGGATCTCCTGTTGGCGATTGCCAATAGCCCGATCTACGGATTCGTATCTGCGGTCGAAAGTATCCCAAGGGCGATATCGTTGATTGGTACCCGAGGCTTAAGGGATATGATGGCGGCGGGCGCATGGGGTAGGGCGCTGGCCCGTATGGGGCGATGTGATGGTCATGCGGAGCGACTTTGGCTGCACAGTCTGCATTGCGCAATACTCGCTCGTATGATTGCGCGTCATCTTCGGGTCCCGTATATCGAGCAGTTTTTCGTATCCGGTTTGCTGCATGACGTCGCTCTGTTTACGCTGCATACATCCGATGTCGTAGCACACCAAGAAACCGGGTCCGGTATGGGCGGGGAAGATGGGCTCGGGTTCCCGCTCGCTCGTGCGTCCGATATGAACCATGGAATCGACGGAGCCGCGCTATTGGCTGAATGGTGTCTGTCGCCATCGATCATCGAGCCGATCGTTTATCATCATGATGCGCGGCAAGCGAAAAAATATGTGCGTTTTTGCGGGATCATCCAGCTTGCGGATATCGCAATTGAGGATCAACCGGAAGCGGTACCGTCATACCTGTGGCGGCTCTGCGGTCTTCAACGTGACGAGCTCGAAAGTTTGGTGGCGCGTTCGCACGATATCCTATGCGAGGTCACGGAACTGTTTTCAGAGGCGTAGCCGCGCAGGCGGCGCCGTTCACGCTTGTCGACGGTGCGCAAGCAATGCTTAAGGAACCGTTGGCCGGAGAGGTGAGTCAAACAAGCTCAAGCCACAAGGATAGTGGTATCTTTATATCCCCGTAACCAGGTCCCGTTTCCCGATGACGACACTGCGCTTTGCGCGAGCTTTCGGCAAAACTTTCCAGGCGCTTTCCGTGGCCGCCTTATTGTCCTCCATGGTGGTGTCCGATCGCTACGGAGATCAATCTCTCGGACCCGATGACGCGGTTCGTTTGTCGCGAATTCAGGCCGTTCCGAATGATCCCCTGTTCGGCGATCAGTGGGGTTTGCAGAACACCGGTTCGGCGCAGTATTTTTATGCGGTTTCAGGCGCCGACATCTCGGCGACGAATGCCTGGGACGTCACGACCGGGAATCCTTCCGTTATCGTTGCCGTGATCGATACCGGGATCGATACCGCGCATCCCGATCTGCTGCCCAATCTCTGGGTGGATCCCCAGACCGGAGCATACGGACGAAACTTTGTCAGTCGTAGCGATCTGAAC
>WGNS01000039.1 GCA_016124415.1 Gammaproteobacteria bacterium
CGGCATGAAGCTGTTCTGCGCCGGCGCTGATATGGATACCCCGGACATCACCAACGCGTCTCGTCGCATGAAGACGTCCGAGTTCGAGACCTGCCAGAAGAACGGCGTCAAGGACATCACCGAGGCGGTTATCGGTTATGACGGTATCGCGATCGCGCAGAGCGTTCATGCCAAGGCGCTGAACCTGACCCGCGAGGACATCCTGCTGGCCGTGGCGGAAGAAGTGCCCAACGCCGCCGGTACGGGCCTGGTCAAGAACAGCTACACCTATTGGGACGAGATCGACGCCAAGCTGCCGCATCGTCGCATCCTGTTCTACGGTCCGCCCACCTCTTCCGGTACCCGTGACGCCTTCGAGGACCTGGGCATGAAGCACCTGACCAAGCACATGGACGCTTACGGCAAGAAGAAATACCACAAGATCCGTCAGGACGGCGCCTACGTTCCTTCCGGCGAGAACGACAACCTGATCGTTCAGAAGCTGACCAAGGACGACGCCGCGCTGGGTATCTTCGGCTACAGCTATCTGGAAGAGAACGGCGACATCCTGAAGGCCGCCACGGTTGACGGCATCGGTCCTGAGCCCGACACCATTTCTTCCGGCAAGTATCCGCTGTCGCGCTCGCTGTACTTCTACATCAAGAAGTCGCACGAGGGCCAGGTCAAGGGCATCGCCAAGTACGTCAGCATGTTCATGGGCGAGCCCATGATCGGCAAGGAAGGCAATCTCGCCGAAATCGGTCTGATCCCGCTGCCGGACGCTTTCCGCAACGAGATCCGCGACCGGGTCGAGAAGCGCGTTAACCTGACGCTGGATGACCTGAAAAAGAAATAGGCGCGATTTTTCAGCGACATCATGATAGATTAGCCTGGGGAGACCCAGGCCAATTTTTTGTTTTTTAGGCCTGGTAATTATTTTTTAAAGTCTAATCAGTTCATTACGGTGAATTTAGAGTGGTCGGAACGAAGACTGGGGGGGATGGTTCGAAGGCTCGAGCCGCTTTGTAATGACTGCATCTGACGTCGCTTTTATCCTGTTGGCGGGATTCCTGCCAATGGTCTGGTTTGCACATCGCTTGGGCCGGAACAGGGCGTTGGCGCTCGGCGACGCGGCGACCCTGCATTCGCAGCCCGGACAATACGGGTGGTATGTCGTTCTCGGGCTCGCGCTGCCTGCGCTCATCGTGGCCGTGATCGGCGCCGTGCTTACGCTCACCGGCGTCTACCACGTTCCCTCCGTCATGCTCGTAACAGCGGCCCTCGTGGTCGCGGCCGGCGGCCTCTCGCTTGCCTTGCGGTACATCCGTGCCGATCTGCCGGCGCGAAACATCGTCGAGTCGTCCATCTTTTGGGCGCTGCGCCTGGCATCGATGATCTCCATCCTGACCACGGTTGGGATTTTGCTGTCCGTCATCTTCGAAGCCATCGAGTTTTTCCATATCGTCGGCTTTTGGAACTTCATGACCGGTACGGAATGGAACCCGGATACGGCCTTTCTCCAAGGCGCCGGCCGTGGTCACGAGGACGTGGCTCAAGCCCACTTCGGCTCCGTACCGATCTTTGCGGGCACCTTCATGATTACGGGGATCGCGATGTTGGTCGCGATCCCCGTCGGCCTTTATTCGGCGATCTTTATGTCGGAATACGCCAGTCATTCGGTCAGGGGATGGCTGAAGCCAGCGCTCGAGATCCTGGCCGGCATTCCTACGGTCGTTTACGGATTTTTCGCGGCTATCACGATCAGTCCGATCGTGGTGCAGACGGCGGAATTCCTGGGCCTCGAGGCAGATGCGACCAATGCCCTCGCGCCCGGCGTCGTCATGGGCGTGATGATCATTCCGTTCATTTCTTCATTGTCCGACGACGTGCTTCGTGCCGTGCCGCAAGCGCTACGCGAAGGCTCGCTGGCGATGGGCATCACCAAAGCCGAGACCATCCGCCATATCGTGATTCCCGCCGCTTTGCCGGGTATCGTCTCCGCCTCGCTGCTGGGCGTATCCCGGGCCATCGGCGAGACCATGATCGTGGTCATGGCCGCGGGACTCAGGCCCAATTTGACGTGGAACCCGCTCGAGGGCATGACCACCGTCACCGTCCGAATCGTCGACGCATTAACGGGCGATCAGGAATTCAATTCTCCGCTGACCCTGTCGGCCTTCGGCCTGGGTTTGGTCCTGCTGGTCCTGACCATGCTGCTGAATCTCATCTCGTTGACCGTCATTCGTCGCTTCAGGCTGAAATATGAGTGATATCGATCTAACGCCTTCGATACGCAGGCGCTACCGCGCCGAGAAGCGATTCCAGGTCTATTGCATCACGGCGGTGCTGTTCAGCCTGCTGTTCCTGGCGTTTTTCTTCGTCGATTTGAGCAGCAAGGGATGGCCCGCGTTGCAGCAGGCCCAGGTCCAGGCCGAGGTCAGTTACTCGGAGACCGTCAAGGCGGGGCAGTATCGCAAGGCGATAGACAAGTCCCTGGAGCATGTCGTCAGCCGCGGGTGGCTGCGCACGTTACCGCTTTATCTGCGCCAGCATCCGGATGAGGTCGGCAAAAAGGAGGTTCTATGGATTCCGGCCGAGGCCGACATCGATCAGTATCTCAAGGGACATCAGAGCTCCCTTAAGGAAAAGGACCGCAAGCTTGCGGACAAGCTCTACGGGGAAGGGAAGATCCGTTTCGGCTTCAACTGGGACTTTTTCTCTCGCGGCGATTCCAAGCTCCCCGAACTCGCCGGCATTCACTCGGCGGTCGTGGGAACGATTTACGTCCTTTTCCTGACGATGCTGTTCGCGTTGCCGATCGGCATCATGACGGCGGTTTTTCTCGAGGAGTTCGCCCCGGACAATCGGCTGATTCATCTGCTTGAGGTCAATATCAATAACCTCGCCGCCATCCCGTCGATCATGTTCGGCTTGCTGGGTCTTGCCATTTTCATCAATTTCTTCGGCGTGCCGCGGTCCTCCGCGCTTGCCGGCGGCCTGACGTTGGCGCTCATGACGCTTCCGGTCATCATCATCAGCGCCCGTGCCGCGCTGAAGGCGGTGCCCGATTCGATTCGCGAAGGTGCGCTCGGCGTCGGCGCCTCGCCCTGGCAGGCGCTTTGGTACCATATACTGCCTTTGGCCATGCCCGGTATCCTGACGGGCAGCATCATCGGTCTGGCGCAGGCCATGGGCGAGACGGCGCCGTTGATCATCGTCGGCATGATTGCCTACATCCCGGAAGAGCCGTCAAACGTTTTGGAGGCCGCTACGGTATTGCCGGCCCAGATCTACACCTGGGCCGGCGAACCGTTGCGAGCCTATGCAGAGCGGACTGCAGCCGGTATCCTTGTGCTGCTGGCCGTCCTGTTGAGTCTGAACGGTCTCGCCATCTGGCTGAGGCGACGATTTGAGCGGAGTTGGTAATGACGGAGGCGTTGATTTCCGAAGCGCGCGTTGCGCGTGTGCCCGAGTTGGATTTGGCCGGGCCCATAACGACGAAGAACGACAAGGTGACTGATGTTTCCAAAACGGCGCCAGGCGACATGATCTCGATTGAAAACCTCCGGCTCTGGTACGGAGATAATCAGACGCTGCACGGCATCACGATGAGTATCCGCGAGCGGCACGTCACGGCGTTTATCGGTCCTTCGGGGTGCGGTAAATCGACTTTGCTGCGTTGTGTGAACCGCATGAACGATCGTATCCCCAATTGCCGTATTCAGGGGCGGGTGACGCTGGACGGCATGGATATCTACGAGTCCAAGGTCGACGTGGTCCGTCTACGCACGCGCGTCGGCATGGTCTTCCAAAAGCCCAATCCCTTCCCCAAGAGTATCTACGAGAACATTGCCTTCGCGCCGCGGATCCATGGCGTCGCCAGGAAAGGCAGCGAGATGGACGAGCTCGTCGAGTCGTGCCTGCGCCGCGCCGCCCTTTGGGACGAAGTCAAGGACAAGCTCCATCAACCCGGCACCGCGCTCTCGGGCGGCCAGCAGCAGCGACTCTGCATCGCCCGGACGATCGCGGTCCGGCCCGATGTGATTCTGATGGACGAGCCCTGTTCGGCGCTGGATCCGATCGCCACCGCCAAGGTGGAGGAACTGATCGACGAGCTCAAGACGGAGTTCACGATCGTGATCGTGACCCACAATATGCAGCAGGCGGCGCGTGTTTCGGACTACACTGCGTTCTTCTACCTGGGGACCCTGGTCGAATATTCGGATACGAATACGATGTTCACGTCTCCCGAGAAGACCCAGACCGAAGATTACATCACCGGTAGATTCGGGTAGGTGAAGAGTATGTCCGCACACATCGTCAGCAAATTCGATAAGGAACTCGTCACACTGGACGACCTGATCCTGTCGATGTTCAAGCTCGCGCAGCACAACATCAAGGGCTCGCTCAAGGCGATCTACACCGGCGACAAGTCGCTTGCCCGTCAGGTGATTGAGCAGGACCAGGCGGTCAATGCGTTGGAGGTGCAGATCGACGAGTTGGCGCGACGTCTGATCGTGACGCATCAGCCCGCGGCGTCCGACCTGCGCCGAATTTTCGCGGCGACCAAGATCGTGACCGACCTTGAGCGTATCAGCGACCTGGCCACCGATATCGCCGAAGAGGTGGAACGCATGGAACGGGGCGGCCCGACGCGCTTCGGTCAGCTCAAGGTCATTCATAAACTGGTCATGGGCCAGATCAAGGCCGTGCGCAAGGCCTATTTCGAACGGGACGTCGAAGCGGCGCATCGGGTTATCGAACGGGACAAGGTCGTTAACGACGCCTACGAATCCTGCCAGCGCGTCATCCTGGCCATGATGTTCGAATCGGCCAAACAGATTACCTCCTATCTCGCGTTGTCGAACGTCGCCAAGGGACTGGAGCGTATCGGCGACCATCTTACGAACATTGCCGAAATGACGATCTACATGCTGATCGGGCACGAGGTGCGTCACGTCAGCCCGGACCGCATTCAGGCGCTCATAGAGGATCAGGACGACGACGACTGAACAGCAGGGCGAAGTCGGCGCGCTGGCAGCCGCCATCGATATCGGTTCCAACGCCATCCGTCTCAGGATCGGGGGGCTGGATGCAGACGGACGCCTGAAGATCGTTCATCAACACCGCGAAGCGGTCCGTCTCGGCCATGAGGCTTTCATGTCCGGTCGCTTTTCCGATCAGACGCTCGACGGCGTCGAAGCGGCCTTTCAGGCTTTCCAGCAGGTCATCGGGCGTTATCCCGTGCAGACCGTACGCGCCACCGGGACCAGTGCCCTGCGCGATTCCGAAAACACTCCCGAACTCGTAGCGCGCGTCGAAAAGGCGGTCAATATTCCCATCGAGATCATTTCGGGTGAGGAAGAGGCCCGCTTGATCCACATGTCCATCCGTCATCGCTATGGCGACATCGACGATCGCGCCGCACTGTTGATCGATATCGGCGGCGGCAGTGTCGAGGTCACGCTGTGCGAACACGGCGATATCGTCGCGGTCGAGAGTTTCCGAATGGGCACGGTGCGCCTGATCGAGTGGTTCAGCAGCAGCGGCGATGCGGACACCCTCGATCTCAGTCTCATGAACGAGTACATCGCCTCGATGTTGCGCAAGGTGCGCGAGGCGCTGGCCGGACGCAAGATCGATGTGTGCGTCGGCACCGGCGGCAATATCGAGGCCCTGGGCGATCTCGGCATCAATCTGCTCGGCAATGAGCGCGGCGACAGTTTGACGGCCAAGGATATCCGCCGTCTGTGTAAACGACTCAAATCCATGACCTGCGCGGAGCGTGTCGAAAAACTCCTGTTGCGTCCCGATCGCGCCGACGTGATCATCCCGGCGACCTTTGTCCTGAAGGGCATTGTCGGCCTGGCCGAGCCGGCCGATCTGCTCGTGCCGCGCATCGGGTTGGGCGACGGTATCCTGCTGGATCTATTGAAGGGACATGAACCGGGCGGCGACGTCGCCGGCCATCAGGCGCTGGCCTGGGCGACCGCTCTGGCCGAAAAATTTCATGCCGATCTCGCCCATGCCGAGCACGTAACGATGCTCGCGCGTTCTTTGTTCGAGCAACTCCAGGGTCTGCATGGTCTCGGCGCACGCGACCTGTTGTTGCTCGAGGTCGCATCGAGGATTCATGAAATCGGCCTCGCCGTGCGCCCGGCCCGTCACCATCGGCACGGTGAATATCTGGCCCTGGCTTCACCCATGATCGGCTTGAGCGTCGATGAGAAGGCCCTCGTCGCGGCTCTGTTGCGCTGCCAGCGCAAACGTTTTCCCGAACCCGGGCACGAGCCTCATGACCGCTTTTCGTCCCGCGACCAGAAACGCCTGCGAAGCCTTACGATGCTGCTGCGCCTGGCCATCGCGCTCGACAAGGAACGCAGGGGGCAGGTCACCCGAATCGAACTGGGCGAAGACCAGGATGGCTTGGCAATGACTCTGTTCGGGCACGGCGATCGCCTGCTGGAGGCCTGGAGCGTGCGCAAGCAATTGGTCTTTTGGAAACAGGTCTTCGACAAGGATATCCGGATCGTACTCGCCGATCCGGAGCCTAACGGCGGTTCGGAAGAAGAACCCAACGACGAGGACTAGCCCGGTTCTGCGCCAAGCCAATCCCTGGGGCGGATGAAGCGGGTATAGAGTTGTTCTTCGGGGCTGCCGGGTTCGGGCTGCCAGTTGTAGCGCCATTTGACGAGCGGCGGTAGCGACATCAGGATCGACTCGGTTCGCCCGCCGGACTGAAGGCCGAACAGCGTTCCCCGGTCGTAGACCAGATTGAACTCCACGTAGCGGCCGCGCCGGTAGAGCTGGAAGTCACGCTCCCGGTCGCCGTACGGCGTATCGAGTCTGCGTTCGACGATCGGCAGATAGGCAGGGAGATAGTGGTCGCCGACCGAACGCATGAATTCGAAACAGGTCTCGAAGTCGGGCTCGTTTAGATCGTCGTAGAAAATGCCGCCGACGCCGCGTTGTTCACCGCGATGCGGCAATTTGAAATAGTCGTCGCACCACTGTTTGAAGCGCGGATGCGCCTCGGGGCCGAGCGGCGCGCAGGCCTCGCGCGCCGTGCGGTGCCAATGGATCGCGTCCTCGTCGAAGCCGTAGTAGGGGGTCAGGTCGAAACCGCCGCCGAACCACCAGACCGGATCGGCGGCGGGCTTGCTGGCGATGAAGAAGCGGATATTGGTGTGCGAGGTCGGGCAGTAGGGGTTCTCTGGATGAATGACCAGCGATACGCCGAGCGCCTCGAAGGCGCGACCGGCGAGTTCCGGACGTTGCGCGGTGGCCGCCGCCGGCAGGGTTTCCCCACGGACGTGCGAGAAGTTGACGCCGGCCTGTTCGAACACCCGGCCGTCTTCGAGCACGCGCGTGCGTCCGCCGCCGTGCAGCGCGCCGGTATCCTGGCGTTCCCAGTCGTCCGTCGCGAAGGTCTTGCGGCCGTCGAGTTCGCCGAGCGCTTCACAGATCCGGTCCTGAATATCCAGCAGATAGGCCCTGACGGGCGCGACATGCGTTTCATTCATTGCGCGCTTATCCGTACTGAACGATGCGCGAGGCGCGGTTGATACGGAAGATGCGCAGCAGCAGCGACGCGGCATAGCCCAGGGCGGCGATCGAGACGACGCTCAGGACCGTCAGGGCCGTATCCTCGCCGGTACCGATCTCCTGCAGCGCCAGGATGCCCGTGATGATCCCGACGAACGTGGCGAAGGTCCAGATAATCGCCATGTTGGAGCCGTCGATCGTCAGGCAGCGGTCATCGCGGCCGTTGTTCATGGCAAGCGCGTAGATCGCGTCGTCACGTTGTTCCCCGGCCAGCGTCACCTGGTCGCCGTCCTGTACCTGTGCCGTGAAATCCGAGGCCAGGCTGACGGGTTTGCCGTCGACGATGCAACGGACGTCGCCGTTTTTGTCGGGCGCCGCAGCGATTTGGCTGATGGTGCCGGAGAGTCGTGTTAGCTGCATGTTTTAGGATCCCTTGTGCTGAGTGGACGAAGCGTCGTTCCGGCCGTCGCCCCTGAGGGAGACCAGCTTATCACGGCTGAAGGTCTTGATGTGATCGACCGTTGTGGCCGAGACCACGAAACGGCGTTTGCGGTCCGATACGGTGAGTAGATAGTCGACCCCGTGCTCGATCTTGGCGAAGCGGTAGTCGCGTTTTCCTTGACCTGCTATTTCCAGGCTGAAGTTTAGGTCATCGCCATTTTCCGTTTTGGCATCCGTACCTGCCAGGCCCGTGATCGGAACGTCCGCGAGGGATTCCGCGAGCGCTGCGGTTTCATCGCCGTTCATTTCCTCGCCGTCCTTGAGATCAATGAGTTCGAACCCTTTGTCCTTGCGCTGGAGCTTGACCTTCGGCAGGTCGATGGACGTGATCTTGGGCTCCGCGACCTTTAGCGGATGCTTGTCGATCCATTCGTCGGTCTTGGCGTTGGCGTCGAAGGCGTTGAACGAGACACTATGGATATCGTTACGGCCGTCGCTCCGGGCGTAGATCTTGCGGATGCCGGGCGAGCTGCCGAGGTAGAGCTTGGCCAGGACCTTGTCGCCATGGCTGAGCGTCAGGCGCCGGACGAAGGATTGATCCGCTACCTTGAAGTGATCCGCCGCCTCGGCCGTCGTAGCCACCGGCCAGCCGGCTTTCAGATGATCGAGTCGCGAAAGCAGGTTCGTGACCGCGTCTTCGTCGGCGAGGAAGTCGGCCTCTTTGACCGTCCAGTGTCCGCTCTCGTGAAGCAGCGTGACATCGTGTTTTTCGCCATCCTCGATGCGTACTGTGTCCACCTGGGTCTTGTCGAAGTCGATCAGGTCGGGATTTCCGGTAACGCCCTGGCCGCGTGGGGAGTAAAGGTAGACGCAGAGCGCGATCTGTCCGAGGAGCAGGATCGAAAGCAATGGGATCGCTTTTTTCATGCCTCAGCACCTCCCTTGGCCTTTGCTTCTCCGACGTTCAACCAAGCCGCGAAGGTGTGTTCGGCGCGTCGTCGCCGCACCCGGTATAGGAACCAGACGACCACGAGGCCCGCCAGGACCAGGGCATAGGTCGTATACTCCCAGAACATCTGGCCGGAACGCTCAAGCGGAGGGAGCGTGTGGGCGAATTCGGCGCGTCCCCGGATCGCGAGCAGTCCGCGGTCTTCGAGCGACCAGTCGACGGCGTTTTCGATCAACTGGACGGGCGTGCGATAGCGCGTGCCCATGGTGCTCGAAACGAGATCGAGGATCTCGTCGCTCATAAACGTGGCGGACGAGATCAGGATGATCCGGCCCGAATCCGGGGAGCGCTCGATGACGCGGTCGATTTGGGTTTCTTTGGGCTTCTCATCGGTCTTCTTGTCCTTTTGCGCCTTGTCCTTTTCCTTTATCAAGGGAGAGGGCTTGTCCTTGAAATACGAGTCGAACTGCCCTTCCACGACGACGCCGATATCCCGCGCCCCGCGTTGCCCTTGGGCGGCGAAGCCGAGAGGACCGAAGGACTGGAAATCGGGCTGGATGTTTGTATCGTCGGATACCCAGGACTTGGCCGAACTTGTGAGTAGCCGGATCAGCCTTCGGCCGTCCAGCTTGTCCGCCGCGACCTTGATCGGCGAGGCCCAGTTCATGGTCAGTTGCTCGATGCCCGTCAGCAGGCCGCTCTTCTGGTCGAGGCCGTCGGTGCGGAGATCGCTGAAATAGGGATAGTCGACGAGTTGGGCCTCGTTGATGACGAAACCGCCGAGGTTACGCTGAACCGGGACCGGGAAGGCCGTGTTCCGGGGGTCGAGCACGATGCTGTCCTCGAGCGAGATTCCGTCGTGCTTGAGCCAGTCCTCAAGCCCCGTCGGGACCTTCGTGGCGGTCAGACTGCCGCGCATGTTGATCTTATACGGCGAGCCCGCGATCAGGACGCTGCCCCCGCGCATCAGGAACTGATCGACCGCGAATACCTGGCGGTCGTCGAGATTCTCCGGCGACAACACGAGCAGGAAGTCGGCCTGTTCCGGAACGGCCCCTGATTTGAGGTCGGTATCGACGAGTTCGTAGTCCTGCGCCAGACGATCCCTGAGCGCGGAATAATGTTTTTCATCCTGAGACGGGATGCCGAAGCGCGACATATCGGGCCCGGCCTTGGGCGCATAGATCGCAACCGTTTTCAGGAACCCGCGCGAAAACCGCTTGAAGGCGGCCTGCAGTCCGCGCTTGATATCGCCGGAGTCGAGCTCCTCGGGTAGCGGAATTTGCACGAGCTTGCCGTCGGCTTCCAGGACCATATAGAACCAGAAGCGACGACTGTCGAGGATGCTGGTCGTCATCGGTCTGAAGCCGTATTGCTCGCGAAGGCGCTTGGCCAGCGACCCGTCGCCTGCGTCCGGGTCCTCGAATCGGATCACGAGTTTGTCGCCCGCCTTTTGTTGGTATTCCTTGAGCGCCGCGTTGAGTTCCGCACGGACCTTGCGCAGCGTGTCGGGCAGTTGGTCATCCGGCGTCAGATAGCCTGTGAACGTGACCTTGGGCAGATTGACGAACAGATTGTCGGCGCCCTGATAGCTCTGAATGACCTTCTTGATGGCGCGCGTGATGTCGTATTCCGGGTTGCGCAGGTTGACCTGCACGTCGGTCTCGCTTTGGGCCTTGATGTCGATCAGGTCGCGGAAACCCAGCGTCTCGAACTGATCGCCGTACTGGACCAACACGTCGAAGTAGGAATTCACGACAGAGGCCTGATACTTGCTCGCGGTCTGGAACGGTACCGGACGAATACCGTACTTCTCGCCGGCCTCGCGCTCGACTTCGGCATCATCGTGCGGATCGACGAACTCGACTCGGACCCTGCCGTTGCCCGCGATTTCATATTCCTTGATCAGATCGCGCAGGCGCGGAACGAGCGGCGCCAATAATGGATGGGTCTTGGCGCTGAAGTAGCCGCGGATCAGGAGCGGTTCGCGCAGCTGCGCCAGATAACTCCGGGTCGCGTCCGAGATCGAATAGACGTGTCCGCGCGTGATGTCGGCGCGGGCGTTTGTGAATGCGTGCAGCGGCACATTGGCGGCCACTAGGTTGACGCAGAGCAGGCCCGTGATCGCGGCCCAGCGGCGATGCGCGCCGCGCGCGGGATTTCCGGCCCACCGCAGCTTCTCGATCGCATGTACATTGAGCGCCAGGAAGACGCCGACCAGGCTCAGGTAGTAATAGAGATCGCGGAGGTCGATGACGCCGCGCGTAATTGACTCGAAACGGGCGCCCGTGGCGATCAGTTGCAGCCACTCCGCCCCGCGATTGCCGACGAGATCGGTCAGGGCTCCGGAACCGATCAGATAAAATGCCGAGCAGATCAACGAAGATACGATCAGGCTCACGATCTGGTTTTCCGAGCGGGCGCTGACGAACAGCCCGATCGCGAGATAGGCGGCCGCCAGGAACAGCGCCGCGACATAACCGCCGAGTACCGGGCCCCAATCGAGGCCGCCCATCAGGCTCACGCACAGCGGGATCGGCAGGGTCAGAACAAGCGCGATCGCGACCAGTCCGAGACAGGCGACGAACTTGCCGAGCACGAGCCTGAGCGAGGTGACCGGTGCGGTCAGCAGGATCTCGAGCGTGCCGGCGCGCCTCTCCTCGGACCATAGGCGCATCGTGATGGCGGACGACAGGAAGATCAGGAGCAGCGGCATGACGGCGAACATGGGCCGAACGTCCGCGATATTGCGTGCGAAGAAGGTCTCGACCCAGAAGAAGTCGAACAATACCGCGACCAGGAAGGCTGCGAAGAAGATGTACGCCGTCGGAGTGCTGAAGAAGCCGGATAGTTCCTTCTCCGCTACGCGTAGCGTCGCACTCATGCTTCCACCTCCTCTCGCTGTGCGGTGATTTCACCGAAGATCGTTTCGAGCGTGCGTTGTTCGAGGCGCAGGCCGAACAAACGGGCGCCGCCCTTGATGACCGACGCCGCGACCTCGGGTGCGTGGTTTTCGGCTGTGACGGCGTCCGGGAATGTCAGCGCGTAGTCTACGAGCGCCGGCGTCGCATCGGCGACGGATATGACCTCGAAGGCGATGCCGGCGTCCGGCAACAGGTTTGGAAGTTGCTCCGGCGTTGCGTCCGTGCAGAGGATCAGGCGGTGACCGGTCTGCAACTCGTCGATGCGGGCGTCCAGCGCCTTGCGGCCGTTGCGGATGATGACGACCCGGTCGCAAATCGCCTGGACCTCCTGGAGGATATGGGTCGAGATGATGATCGTGGCTTTTTCAGCCAGGCGCTTGATGAGTCCGCGCATGTGCTGGATCTGGGTCGGATCGAGGCCGTTGGTGGGCTCGTCGAGAACCAGGATGCGCGGTTCGTGGAGGATAGCCTGGGCGACGCCGACGCGTTGGCGCAGGCCCCTGGACAACGTGGAGATCTGGTCAAGTGCGCGATCCGTGAGCTCGGTTTGCAAGAGCGCGTCGCGGATCCGTTCGGCGCGTCGCACCGACGGCACCGCGTGCAGGCCGGCGACATAGTCGAGATAGGCCGCAACGCTCATCTCGGGATAGATGGGACAGTTTTCGGGCAGGTAGCCGACCAGACTTTGCACGTCGATGCGGCGCTCCTGATTGTCGATGCCGTTGACTTCGATCGTGCCGGCGCTGGGCTCGAGGAAACCCGTCAGCATTTTGAGCAGCGTTGTTTTGCCCGCGCCGTTGTGCCCCAGCAGACCGACGATTTCGCCGTCCGCGATGTCGAGCGAGACGCGGTCCACGGCCGCAACCCCGTCGTATAAACGGGTGACCTGATCGATCTTGATCATTTCCTCCTCCTCAGTGAAACAAAACCGAACTCGTGCCCCCGGAGAATACTAGCCGGGACCGCTCAAGGGGGGAAGCGGCCGGCGGCATTCGTTGTTTTTGGGGGAGATTCCCGTTGCTTGTATTCAGCGGGAGTCGTTTCGGGCGATTGGACCCAGATTCTCGAGCAGAGTTCCGAGGTGCCGACGATAGGCATCGGCGCGCCGGACGGAATCGGAATAGAGCGGCCGGCGCACCTGTTCGAAGCTCGCCGTGCTGACGATTCGGCGTTTTTCGTGGAAATTCAAGCACGAATCGTCCCAGTCGAGGCCGCAGTAGTCGAGCAGGCGGCGGGTTTCCGGCTTCTGATTCGCAACCAGAGACTCATATTCGACCTCGTATATCCGCCCCGGAAAAATTGTTTCCCAATGTTGCATCAGGTCCGTGTAGGCGCGGTAATACCGTCCGAGTTCCGCCTGATCGTAGGCGAAGCCGTCGAGTGACGGAAACAGGCGCTGGTAGATCGATAAACAGGTGTCGAGCGGGTCCCGCCTGCAGTGGACGATCGGTGCGTCCGGGAACAGCAGCCGGACCCACCCGATATAGAGGAAGTTGAACGGCAGTTTGTTGGTCAGCCAGGGTCGGTTCTCATCCGCACCCATGCCATCCAGGTAGGCCGAAGCGATCTTTTGCAGCACTTCTGTCGGTATCGTGGCCAGGGTGTTTTTTTCATCGAGGCCGGATTCCCGCAAGACGCGCTCGATCGACCACTGCAGATCGTGGCGCTCGCCGCGGGCCTGTACCTTGGGATGGCAGGACAGGATCTGTTCCACGAGCGAGGTGCCGGAGCGCGGCATGCCGACGATGAAAACGGGGCGGATCGCCGTGGCGGGCGGGGATTTCGGGGGCTGCGCGAACAACTCCGCCGTGAAACGGGTCTTGATCGAGTCGAACATGCGCCGGTCACGCTCGGGATCGTAACCGAAGGTCGTGCGCTTGAGTCGGTTGGCGAGTTCCATGAACGGAAACGCAAGATCCGCCTCCCGGCAGTCGTCATAGGCCTTGGCCAGCGCGAAGGCGAGATACATGCGGTCGTGATCGTTGATGCCGGGATGCTCCAATGCCGCTTTCATCGCTGCGATGTCGGGGTCTTCGGGATCGGCGTAGCGCACACTGTCGGCGAGTTGATGCCAGAGGCTGCCGCGCTGAGGCGCCAGCGCAATGGCTTTGCGGAATTCCGCGACTGCCTCGTCGATCCGGCCTTGCTGGCGAAGGGCCTCGGCGAGATTGACATGACCGTCGAGATAGTCCGGACGCAAAGCCACGGCTTTCTGCATGGCCGCGATGGCATCGTCGGTGCGTTCCTGCGAATGCAGGACGACGCCGAGCGCCGAATAGATGTTCGCGGCCTGGTCCGGATGATCCTTGATCGCGCGCCGGAAGGCGGCTTCCGCTTCGGCTAGGCGGCCGGCCAGGTAAAGCGTATGGCCGAGGTGGTAGCGCGATGCAAGGTGTTTGGGCTGTTGCTTCAGGATCGTCCGAAAGCATTCGCAGGCACCGGCGTAATCCTTGAGCTCGACGAGCAGGCTGCCGAGGTCAAATTGATGCGCGGCTTGTCGGGATATGGCGGCCGCCTTCCGCAGCAAGGGCAGGGCGTCCTTTGAATGGCCGTATTGATGCAGCAGCTTGCCGAGCAGGTTCCACGCCCTGGGGTCGGCCGGGGATTCGACGATGACCTGGCGAAAGATCCGTTCGGCCATCGCCGGTTTTCCCAGTTGTTGCAGCCTGAGAGCGTCTTGTAGTTGTGTCGTTAAACGGTCCAACGGCGCGTTCTCTTTCAGTAGCAAGTATCAAGTAGCAAGTGGCAGTGCCACTGATCAAAAAGGCCGCTCCAGCGCCTCCAGCAGCGGTCCCAGGTGGGTCTCGTAGCGGCGCCAGCGTTCCATCGAGCTGTTATAAATCGGTTTGCGGACCTGGGAAAAACTCGCGGTACGGACCGAGCGCTCGGATTCGTGGAAGGCGAGGCAGGCCGGATCCCAATCGAGACCGCAGAATTCGAGCAGGGCACGTGTATGGGGCTCCTGGTCCCGGACCATGTCTTCGTATTGGATTTCGTGCATGAAGCCGGGCAGGGTTTCGTTCCAGTGTTCCATGAGGTCGGAATAGAGACGGTGATAGATGCCGAGCTCGGTCAGATCGTAGGCAAACGCACTCATGCTCATGAAGCCGTGTTGATAGATCGACAGGCAAACATCCCTGGCGTCACGTTTGCAGTGGATGATGCGCGCGTTCGGAAACAGCAGTCGGATCCAGCCCACATGGAGGAAATTGAAGGGCAGCTTGTTGCTGATCCAGCGTTGGCCGTCTGCCAGGTGGACTATTCGATCCAAATATTTCTTGGCCAGGCCTTTGGCCTGAGACGCGGAGAGCTTACGGATTCGATCCGCGAAGTCCGGTTCGGTGGTGGCCGGCACCTGTCGGCTGATGATCTGGTAGAGGTCGAGGATCTCGCCGCAGCCGTAAACATTGGGGTGACTGGCCAGGATCTGTTCGACGAGACTGGTGCCGGAACGCGGCATACCCAGAATAAAGACCGGCACCACGCCGTCCTTGGTTAGGCCGAAGTCCGCCCGATCAGCAAAAAAATCCTTTGTAAAGCAGTGCTTGATGGCGTCGAAACGCTGTTTTTCCGCGGCCGCACTGTAGTCGTACTGCGATCGTTGCAGGCGATTCGCCTCTTCAAATGCCTTAAATGCGCGGTCGTAATCCTTGCTGTCGTCCAGCGCCTTGCCGAGCCCGAATGCCAGAGCGATCCGTTCGTCCATTTTCATCCCGGTTCCCGCGAGCAGATCTTCTATTGCCCGGATGTCGGGGTCATCGGCATCCGTGAAACGCTTGTTCATGGCAATGCCCTTCCAGGCGGTCGCGTTGGCGGGTTGGGCTGCCGTGACCTTTCGATAGTCCTCGAGGGCCTCTTCAAAGCGTCCGAGCGCAACCAGCACGGCGGCGCGATTGAGCAGCCAATCCACGACCCCCGGATTGGCCGACAACGCCTTGTCCAGATGCGTCAGCGCCTCGTCGTTACGTTCGACGGCATGCAGTGCTATGCCCAGCGCCGAATGAATGTCTGCGGCGTCGGGCGCGAGTTTCAGCGCTTTTTGATAGGCGATAATGGCGTCGTCGTAGTCGGCCGATTGATAGTGGAGCAGGGCAAGGTTGTAATGGGCATCCACGGAATCGGGCTGATGTTTGATGGACTTGAGATATTCCGCCCGGGCCTCGTCGGTGCGCCCGAGGTGCTTGAGAATCGTGCCGAGTTCGTTGTGGACGGAGGCATTGTCTGGCGCCTTGCGCAAGGCCTTACGCATGCATTTTTCGGCCTCGTCGGCGCGGCCCGATTTGAGTAGCGCCTGAGCCAGCGAGAACAGATAGGCGGGATTGCCCGCCTCGAGATCGACCGCTTTCCTGAGCCCCAGCACGGCGGCCTCGGTGTTTCCCGCCCTCAAGAGCATTTGTCCCCATAGGTGCCAAGCCTGCGCCAAGCCGGGAGCGGCACGGACGACCGTATTGAATAGGCGGTCCGCTTCGCCGAATTGCCCGGTTTGAGCCAGCATCTGGGCCTTTTGCAAGGTATTGGCGATATCGATCATCAGGTCTCCTGGATCTTCGGGATAGGTCAATGTAGTCCACCGGCGCCCTCGGCGGCAAGGCGACCGGCCGTATGAACACTATTGATCGGCATTCGGGAGGCTTCCCGTAGCGTCTTCCGCGCTCGAGGCAGGGTGTTGACGTGGGAGGATTCAACGCAATGGCACGAATTCCGTAATGAGTTCGTAAGGTAATCGACGGGTTCGGGCGGGAATCGGATGCCCGAATCATGTATAATAAGGGCTTCGCAGGTAATTTGGCCTGCGCTTGTGACTATATATATTCACAGTGAGAGGAACCGATCGTGTCCATTTCCCCGAATCGTCGGTTGGAACGCCGACCCGTCGACCATAAAGTCAAGGTTTCTTACCGTAGCGGCGCCAAGTTCATCGGCGTCCAGACCCGGATGCGAAACATCAGCATGGGAGGCGCGTTCATCGATCTCCCGCAGCCCCGGCTCTCCAGCCTCAATCTCGACCTGGTGTTTCCCGAGACTTCGCAGAATGTCGTCTATCTGCACCAGATCAGCGCCCGCATCGTGCGTGTGACGCCGTCCGGCGTGGCCCTTCAGTTTCGCGACTTCGACAGCCGGTTTTACTACTGCCTGCTGCGCCTGACCGCCGCCAACGATTGAGTTCCCACGTCTCGGCGAGGTTCCGGCTTCGCCGTCGCGATACGCTCTGCGCCGTTCCCTCGGGAGCGGCGCCGGCAAGGGCTGTTCCGCGCTTCCTCGACAGCACTTCTCCCTTTTTCCATTGTTAAGTTTCTCTGCGTTCGTCGACAAATCGGCTCATGCGTGTTGAAATCGCGCGCATCAAGACTATCTATTGCGACCACCGGAGAGAACTGAATGACCACCGAACTGCATGCCAATCTGAGGGACTACTACGGCAGGGTGCTGAGCAAGTCCACCGACCTGCAAACCAACGCATGTTGTACGGGCGGCGGCGCCCTTTCCACGGATATCAAGGCGTCCCTGAAGCGGGTCCATCCCGAGATCCAGGCCCGGTTTTACGGTTGCGGATCGCCGATTCCCGCCGCGCTCGAAGGTCGCACCGTTCTGGATCTGGGCTGCGGTACGGGGCGCGACGTCTACGTGTTGTCGCAGCTCGTCGGCGAGCATGGTCGCGTGATCGGCGTCGACATGACCGACGAGCAGCTCGACCTCGCGCGCAGGCACATCGACTACCACATGGACACTTTCGGTTACCGTAAATGCAACGTCGAGTTCCGGCAGGGCTTTATCGAGGACCTGCGCGCCCTGGATCTCGCCGACAACTCCGTCGACGTCGTAGTCTCGAATTGTGTCATCAACCTGTCACCGGACAAGGCATCCGTCTTCCGCGAAATTTTCCGCGTCTTGAAGCCCGGCGGCGAGCTGTATTTCTCCGACGTCTTCGCCGACCGTCGCATCCCCGCACGGCTTTTGGCCGATCCGGTGCTCCATGGCGAATGTTTGAGCGGCGCACTCTACGTCGAGGATTTTCGGCGCATGTTGACCGTCATCGGTTGCCGCGATTACCGCACCATCACGCGTTCCCCGATCACGATCGATAATCCCGAAATCGAGGCCCGCATCGGTATGGTCGGTTTTTCCTCGATCACCGTTCGTGCCTTTAAGCTGGAGCTCGAGGACATCTGCGAGGACTACGGCCAGTACGCAGTGTACAAGGGGACGATTCCCGAGCACCCGCATCATTTCGATCTCGACGATCATCATCGCCTCTTCGCAGGAAAACCGATGTTGGTCTGCGGCAACACCGCCGCCATGCTCAGGGACACCCGTTTCGGTGCGCACTTCGCGGTCCACGGCGATACCTCCGTGCACTACGGGGCGTTCGACTGCGCGCCCGCGATTTCCAAGCCGGATTTGGGGGCCGGCGGCGCCTGTTGTTAGCGAGGGAACGGGCGACATTTTTTTGACACGATAACGGAAACGCGTTAGCCTTCGGAGTTGGCGGGCCAGGTCCCTGGCGGGCCGCGATGCTTCGCGGGGACCCAGTCCCTCGATCAATCATCTTCGGGGTACCGATTTCCCACTATGGATACCGTTCTCGTCATCGATGCCGATCAGGATCGTCTCCAGGTTCTCAGGACCGTCCTGAACTTCGTCAATTATTCCGTTTTAGCCGCCAGGGATGACGCGGATTGGGCCGCAATATCGGGTAAGCTCGACACCATTACGGCGGTCATGCTCCCCGAGCATCTCGATCACCGCCTGCAGGAACTCTATTCCCGGGTCCGCAACGCCGATCCCGGATTGCCCGTGATCCAGGTTACCGAGGAGCGGAGCGAAGAGACCGATGAGCTCGAAAGCCACGGTCACATCCAGATCGTCCTCCCGGTCAGTTACGAGGAACTCATCGCCGCCTTGCGGCAGGCCAGCCTGAGGCGCGGCGGCCAGCAACAGGGACGCGGCCGGCAGTCGCCGGAACTCTTCCGCAGTCTCGTCGGCAACAGTACGGTCATTCGCCAGGTGCGTACGATGATCGAACAGGTCGCTGACTCGGACGCGACCGTCCTGATCCTTGGCGAGTCCGGCACCGGCAAGGAAGTCGTAGCGCGCAATATCCACTACCATTCCGCTCGCCGCGGCCGGCCCTTCGTGCCCATCAACTGCGGCGCCATTCCCGGTGAGCTGCTCGAGAGCGAACTCTTCGGACATGAGAAGGGCGCCTTCACGGGAGCCATCAGCGCCCGGCAGGGCCGTTTCGAGATGGCCGAGGGCGGCACGCTGTTCCTGGACGAAATCGGCGATATGAGCATGCCGATGCAGGTCAAGCTCTTACGTGTTTTGCAGGAGCGCACCTTCGAGCGCGTCGGCAGCAACAAGACGATCGTCGCCAATGTCCGCATCATTGCGGCTACGCATCAGAATCTCGAAAAGGCCATCGGTGAAGGCAAGTTCCGCGAGGACCTCTTCTACCGGCTCAATGTCTTCCCGATCGACACGCCCGCGCTACGTGATCGCGCCGAGGACGTGCCTCTGTTGCTCAAGGAACTCATCACCCGGCTCGAACACGAGGGACGTGGTTCCGTGCGCCTGAGTCAGGATGCCGTCATGGCGCTTTGCCAGTATAACTGGCCCGGCAACGTTCGCGAACTGGCCAATGTCGTCGAACGTCTCATGATCATGCATCCTTACGGCGTCGTTACGGCACGGGACTTGCCGCCCAAATTCCGCGTCGACGACATCGAGGAGGCCTATGCGCCTCCTTTGGCGGCGGCCGCCGCCGGGATAATGCCGGAGGTGCCGAACGGCGAAGTCATGAGCGCGTTCGATTCACCTCGTTTGCCACGCGACGGAATCGATCTGAAACAGCATCTGTCCGATCTGGAATACAATCTGATCAAACAGGCGTTGGACGAGGCCGACGGGGTCGTGGCGCATGCCGCCAGCCGTTTGCGCCTGCGTCGGACGACCCTCGTGGAGAAACTTCGGAAATATGGCCTGCAGCGTCCCGACGAAGTGACGAAAGTTTGACTGCTCGGGAATGCGAAATTTTTATCTGCTTGATTAAAAGGGAAAAATAAAACTGGCGCGAAAATTGCCTCTTCTTGACCGGAACGAGCGAACCGACGCTCGCAGTCAAGACGATGAGGCGATTTTCTTATGCAGACAAGCAGAGTCGATCGAAGTGACACTACGACCCCCGGGGTTTCGCCGGGCGCCTATGAGGCGCGCAATACCGCAGACCGGTTTGAAGCTTCCCGGCAGGACGAATCAGCCGGCGGTGTTTCGGCTGAGGTAGTCGTCGACGGCCTACCCGTCGGCATGGTCGTCATCGATACCGACGGCTGCGTCGTGGACGCCAATCTCATCGCCGGCGATTTGCTCGGCATTCCGCTGCTCGGTCGCCTCTGGCGCGACATCATCTCCACGGCTTTCCGTCAGGATACCGACACGGGCGTACGTCTCACGGACGGGCGTCAGGTCGAGGTCGTCACGGGACCGTTGGCCGACGGCCGCGGCCAGATCATCCTGCTGATCGAACATAAAGAAACGGGCGCCGCTCGATCCGAGTCCGTCCCGCCCTGTCAGGAAACCGTCTCCGCCGAGGTCCGCGAACGCGGCCAGGAGATGGTCGCCGTTTCCCAGAGCAGCAAACAGGTTCAGTGGATGGCCGAGCGCGTCGCCAAGTCCGAGGCCACGGTCATGCTGTGCGGTGAAAGCGGCGTGGGCAAGGAGGTCATGGCACGTTTCATTCACCATCGTTCGCGGCGCAGCGGCGGCCCTTTCGTTGCGATCAACTGCGCGGCGATCCCGGACAATATGCTCGAGGCCACGTTGTTCGGCTACGAAAAAGGCGCTTTTACCGGCGCCTACAACGCCCGGCCGGGCAAGTTCGAAGAGGCCCAGGGCGGTACGCTGCTGCTCGACGAGGTCTCCGAGATGGACATCTCCCTGCAGGCCAAGCTGTTGCGCGTCCTGCAGGAAAGAGAGGTCGAGCGCCTGGGCGGCCGCAAGACCATCGCCCTCGATGTGCGTGTCCTGGCGACGTCAAACCGTCGTCTGCGCGATGCGGTTGCCGACGGCAGTTTCCGCGAGGACCTCTATTACCGGCTCAACGTCTTCCCGTTGAACATTCCCCCGCTGCGCGAGCGTCGGGATGACATCCTGCCCCTTATGGATCAAGGTTTGAAACGGATCTCGGACCAGCTCGGACGTTCTGCGCCCATCCTGTCCGAGGCGGCGATCCTCGCGGCGACTCGTTACGACTGGCCCGGCAACGTTCGCGAACTTGAAAACGTCCTGCAGCGGGCCTTGATCCTTCAGCAGGGCGACGTCATCGACGAGCGCGACCTCCAGCTCGATCAGTTGAGCATGGATGCGCCGCAAGCCGTCGTTGCGGTCGCCGAGAGCGAGGCTTCCGCTGCCGGCGCATCCGATCTCAAATCCCTGGAGCAGGCGCAGATCATCGACACCCTCCGAGCGTTGAACGGCAACCGCAAGGAGACGGCCAGACAGCTCGGAATCAGTGAGCGTACCTTGCGTTACAAGCTGGCGAGAATGCGTGAATCCGGCGTTCGCGTGCCCGGGCTCTATGAGAACTCTCTGGTTTAGGCGGCGATAGTGATGAATTTCGGAGGTGGAAAATGAGCGAAATCAGCGCAGCGCAGATGTTGTCCCAGCTTCAGGCGATCGCCTCCGCGGCCGGGAAGGGCGGCGTCGAATCGGCCGCCGGCGCGGCCAAGGGCCCGGATTTCTCGGCCATGCTTGCCGACGCCGTGAAAGCCGTCAACCAGGACCAACTGCAAACGTCCGAGTTGCAAAAGGCCTTTGTTACCGGCGATCCCAAGGTCAGTCTCTCTGACGTCATGATCTCGTCGCAAAAGGCCGGTGTCGAATTTCAGCTCATGCTCCAGGTACGAAACAAGCTTGTTTCCGCCTACCAGGAAGTCATGAACATGCAGGTCTAAAAAAGCAGGCGCGTTTTGTGAGGAGTGTTTTGGTGTCAAGAAAAGTGAAAAGGGCGTAAACGGGGCATGGCAATGGTCGATGTGAACAATATCGTGGCGCAAGGGAAGGGGTTCTATCAGCTGCCGTTGTTGAGACAGTTGGGCCTCATGGTCGGTCTGGCTGCCAGCGTGGCTATCGGGGTCGCGGCCGTGACGTGGTCGCAGTCACCGGATTACCGACTGCTGTACAGCAATCTGTCCGAACAGGATGCGAATCAGATTACCCAGTCGCTGCAGCAGGCCAACATCAAATACAAGCTGTCCGAAGGCACTTCGGTTGTTATGGTGGCCGCCAACGATGTTTCCTCGGCGCGCATGATGTTGGCCGGACAAGGCCTGCCCAAAGGCGGTGACGCCGGTTTCGAATTGCTCGATAAAGCCGAGGGTTTCGGCGTCAGCCAGTTCATGGAGAACACCCGCTATCAACGTGCCCTGGAGGGTGAACTCGCCAGGACGATCACTTCTCTCGACAGCGTGCGTTCGGCCCGCGTCCACCTTGCGCTGCCCAAGCAGAGCGCCTTCATCCGTCAGCGCAAGAACCCGACGGCTTCGGTCACGATCGATCTGTTGCCGGGACGTTTCCTCGGCGAGATTCAGGTCGCGGCGGTGCGCCACATCGTCTCGGCGGGCGTACCGAATCTCGATCCCGACAACGTCATGGTCATCGATCAGCGCGGCCGTCTGCTGACCACGCCGGGCAAGTCTACGGATCTCAAGATCTCGGCGGGACAGTTCGACTACCGGGAGCGCATCGAGAATGATTACGAAAAACGCATCGAGGAAATCATCTCGCCGATCGTCGGGGCCGGGGCGGTCCGCGCCCAGGTGTCGGCGGACATGGATTTCACGGTGACCGAGAAGTCGCAGGAGCAGTACGATCCCAAGACCGCTTCGGTGCGTAGCGAGCACATCGAGGAACAGCAGAACACGGACGGCGCGCCGGCCGCCGGCGTGCCGGGCAGTCTGACCAACCAACCGCCTTCGGGCGGGACGGTGACGGCCCAGAATCAGTCCTCGGTCCCTGGTCAGAATCCGAACGGCGAGGCGCTTCAAAGCTCTCGCACCACGATCAAGAACTATGAACTCGACAAGACCATCAGCCATGTGCGTCAGGGCGGCGGGGTCGTCAACCGTCTTTCCATCGCGGTGGTCGTGGACTTCAAGGCTAAAAAGAACGAGCAAGGCGAGGTCGTCAGGGAGGCCTTGCCGGCTGAAGAGCTCAGCAGGATCGAAGCGCTGGTCAAGCGCGCCGTGGGCTTCGACGCCGCGCGCGGCGATCAGGTCGAGGTCGTCAACGCGCCCTTCAACGATAGCGCACCGGTCGTCGAGACGCCGGTCGAGGCACCCGCTTTCTACGAGCGTCCCGAGTTGATTTCCTGGGCCAAGCAGGGATTGGCCGGCCTGCTCGTGTTGTATCTGCTCATGGGCGTCCTGCGTCCGGTCATGCGTTCGCTGGCCGCCGCGAGCCGCGCCCAGCAACGGGCACACTCCCTGGACGTGGTCTCCAACGACCAGTTGTCGCTGAGCGGGCCTGACGGGATGCCGTTGCCCCGCGTCCCTGAAAACGCGTTGCCCCAGGTGACCTTCGAGGACCGTCTGAATACCGCCAGAGGCATCGCAAGCCAGGACCCGAAGCGCGTGGCTCAGGTCGTCAATAACTGGTTGGTTACGGAGTAATCGGGTATGGCGACTGAGGCAGCCAGCGGTTTGAGTGCGGTCGAGCGTGCGGCTATTTTGCTATTGACTCTGGGTGAGGCGGAGGCCTCCGAGGTCCTCAAGCACATCGGTCCGAAGGAGGTCCATAAGGTCAGTCTGGCCATGGCCTCGTTGAAGAACGTTTCCACGGACCAGGCCAATACGGTGCTCGAGGATTTCATGGATACCTTCGAGACGGAGACCGCGTTCGGCATGGGGTCCCACGAATACCTCAAGAAGATCCTCGTCAACGCCTTGGGCGAGGACAAGGCCAGCAATATCATCGACCGCATCCAGATCGGTGACACGGCCTCCGGTCTCGAACAGCTCAAGTGGATGGATCCGCGTTCGATCATGGAGATGATCCGCGGCGAGCATCCCCAGATCATTGCGGTCGTGTTGGCCTATCTGGAATCGGATCAGGCCGCCGACGTCATTGGCCTGCTGCCCGAGAACATCCGTTCCGACGTGGTGCTCCGCATCGCGACGTTGGACCGCCTGCAGCCGAGCGCACTGCTCGAACTCAATCAGGTCATCGAACGCCAGTTCCTGGGCAACCAGCACGGCAAGTCGTCGACCGTCGGCGGCGTCAAGAGCGCGGCCAATATCCTCAACCTCATGGACACGACGATCGAGGCGGCGATCATGGATCAGGTCGCGGAGTACGACCAGGATCTCAGCGATCAGCTCAACGATCTGATGTTCGTCTTCGACGACCTCGTCGAAGTCGACAACCGTGGCGTTCAGCGTCTGCTGCGCGAGATCGGTTCCGAGCAGCTCGTGTTCGCGCTCAAGGGCGCGGACCAGACCCTCAAGGACAAGATCTTCGAGAACATGTCGAAGCGTGCCGCCGAAATGCTGCAGGACGATCTGGAGGCCCGCGGTCCGGTCAAGCTCAGCGAGGTCGAGGCGGCCCAGAAGGAGATCCTCGTGATCGCCCGCCGTCTGGCCGAGTCCGGCGAGATGTCCTTGGGAAGCAAGGGTGGAGAGGAATATGTCTAAGGTCTTGGCGGACCTCGCGGCGGAGGAGTGCACGCCCTGGCACCTGCCTTCGGTTCGCGATGCGGAAGATCGGAGACCGGTACAAACCAAGGCCGAGCGCGAGGCCCTTGAGGAGATTCACAAGGCCGCTCATGAAGAGGGGTTCGCCGCAGGGCACGCCGCCGGCATGGCGGCTGCTCAGCGGGACATCAAGGACCAGGCGGCTCGCATTTCTCATATCCTCCAGCAGTTGACTCATCCGCTTGCCGAAGTCGACGATGAGGTCGTCGAACAGACCTGTCAGCTTGCCCTGCGGATCGCCCGCCATATCATTCGCCGTGAGATTTCTCTGAATCCGGGAGAGGTCGTGGCGGCCGTGCACAAGGCCCTCGATTGCCTGCCCGTGAGTTCGCGCCACATCCGGGTCTATCTGAACCCCGACGACGTCAATTTGGTGCGCGACGCCTTGTCGACGGGCGAGGGCACGACGCAATGGCGTCTCGTCGAAAACCCCTTGATCGAGCGGGGCGGCTGCCGGGTCGAGACCGAATCGGCAGAGATCGACGCCACGATCGAAAAACGTTTGAACGCGATCTGCGCCGAGATGTTCGGCGGCGCGCGCGAGGAGGACGGACGTGCCGGAGACGCTTGAGACCGGCAGGTCGGCGATCTGGGCTGATCGCCTGTCCCGAATCCGGGACAGGATCGCCGCCGAACCGCCCCTGACCGTTTCCGGACGCCTGACCCGCATGGTGGGTTTGACGCTCGAGGCGGTCGGCGTCGAGGCCGCCATCGGCGACCTGTGTCTGGTCGAAACGCCTGCCGGACAGACCGTCGAAGCGGAGGTCGTCGGTTTCGCCGGCGATCGCGCCTACTTGATGCCGAGCGGCGACATCCGCGGCCTCGTACCGCAGTCGCGCGTGCGCGCCAGCGGACGGGTCTATGACGCGCCCGTCGGCGACAGCCTGCTCGGCCGCATCATCGACGGCGCCGGTCGGCCGCTCGACGGCCGCGGTCCCTTGAATGCCTCTGCGCGTTATCCTCTGAATCCGGAGCCCATCAATCCCTTGGAGCGCGCGTGCATCCGCGAACCGCTCGACGTCGGTATCCGCGCCATCAATTCTTTGCTTACGATCGGGCGCGGGCAGCGTCTCGGACTGTTCGCCGGTTCCGGCGTCGGTAAGAGCGTCCTGCTCGGCATGATGACCCGTTTCACGAAGGCCGAGGTCATCGTCGTCGGCCTCATCGGCGAGCGAGGCCGAGAGGTCAAGGAATTCACGGACCGTATACTCGGCGAAGCCGGCATGGCGCGCGCCGTCGTCGTCGCGACTCCGGCCGACAACCCGCCCATGATGCGCCTACACGGCGCGATGATGGCGACTAGCATCGCCGAATATTTCCGCGACCAGGGCAAGCAGGTGCTGTTGCTCATGGATTCGCTGACCCGTTTCGCCCAGGCCCAGCGCGAGATCGCGCTCGCCATCGGCGAACCGCCGGTCACGCGCGGCTATCCGCCATCGGTGTTCGCCAAATTGCCGCAGCTCGTCGAGCGCGCCGGCAACGGCGCGAACAGCGAAGGATCGATCACGGCACTCTATACGGTATTGGCCGAAGGCGACGACCAGCAGGACCCAGTGGCCGATTCGGCCCGAGCCATCCTTGACGGGCACATCGTCCTAACCCGCGAGCTGGCCGACAGCGGACACTACCCGGCCATCGATATCGAGGCGTCGGTGAGCCGTGTCATGACCGAGGTCACCGACCAGACGCATCGCCGCCGGGCTCAGCGTTTCCTCGAGCTCTATTCCACCTATCAGCGCAACCGCGACCTGATCGGTGTGGGTGCCTACGCGCGCGGCGCCGACGAGCGTATCGACGCGGCAATCGCCTGGCAATCGAGGCTGGAATCTTTCCTTCGCCAGGACATCAACGAGTCCGTCAATTTCGAACAGAGTCTCAATCAATTAATGGCGCTGGAGTTCTGATATGGCTACGAGAATCGAAGATGAAATCGGCCGTTTGAAGACCATGGTGGACTTGGAAAGCCGCAAGGAGAGTCAGGCTGCAAGGGCGTTGGGCGAATCCCGCCGCCGTCACGACGAGCAGTCCGGAAAGCTCAGGGAACTCAGGCGTTATCAGCAGGAATACCTGGACCGTTACCACGTTATGACGACGGACGGCGTTCGCATCGAGCAGATGAACGCCTATCGGTTGTTCGTCGACCGTCTCGTCGGTGTGATCCGCCAGCAGGAAGGCAGCGTTCAGGTCGCCGCCCAGAAACTAAAGCTCTGCGAGGCTCAGTGGCGTCAGGCTCATGCCCGAAAGGAAGGCATGGAAAAGCTGCTGGACCAGCGTCGTCACGAACAAGTCGTACACCGCAACCGCGTCGAACAGCGCATCAGCGACGATCGTGTGCATAAGCGGTTAGAGGACATGATTTGAACCGCGCGGCGACCCGTCTTTCGGTCGCTACGTTTCCCGCGATTTCAGCCGCTTGATCGTCAGTGCCCAGTTCCCCCCAAGGAGTACGTGCGGATAGTCGATCACTGAAAGTGACGTATTGACGTCAATATCCCCACCCGATGTAAAGCCGCCTTCGCGGCCGAATTTTTCGACGCGACGATCAGGCTCATTTGGATTGGTCGGCGCGGTTTTCCCTGGCCTTGGTCTTGGCCTCCTGCAGCAAACGTTTTGCAGCGCCTCGGTTTCCGGAAGGTCGCCGGCTTTCAGCTTGGAGATGGCGCAGCTCAGTGTGTCCTGCGTGTTCGCCATCTGCCTATCATAGCCGGCCGGCCACCGATACTAATGCCCCGATGTCGCCGGCTTATGCTTGAACGCGAAAATGAGTACGATGATCGCGACAAGCAGTGCTGCCGTCGCCGAGTACCGGCTCAGGGCTAAGCCGCCGTGGTCCACGGGCTTATCGAGCAAGTCGCCGACCACCGCGCCGAGCGGGCGAGTCAAAATGAACGCGGCCCAGAACAGAATGACGTGCGAGATTCTGGTCTTGTAATAGGCGATCGCGATCATGGCCAGGATGCCGCCGAAGATGAGCGCGCTCGCGCCGTAGCCCAAGCCTTCCGTATCCGCGACCCAATCCCCCAGGGCCGTTCCCAGGGTTTGCGAGAACATGATCGTAAGCCAGTAGAACGCCTCGGACTTAGGCGTGCTGATCGAACGGATGGAAACGGAGCCCATCGTCCGCTGCCAAATGAATAAGGACGCCAGCAAAGACGTCAGCAGCATCGCCGAACCGCCGGCGTAGCCGATGCCGAGCGAACGATCCGCAAAATCCGCGAGCGTCGTACCGACGGTCGTCGTGGCGATGATCGTCACCCAATACGTAACGGGATGAAAGACCTTTGAATACATCTGCACCGCGACCGAGCACATGAATATCAGACCGAATATCCCGGTGCTGACGAGATAACCCAAATCCATCGACATCGACACGGCATCGCCGCCCGTCTCGCCCAGAGTGGTGGCCAGGATCTTGATGATCCAGAAGACGAGGGTGACTTCGGGGACTTTGCTGAGGGATGCTTGATCGGGTGTGTTCATGGCGCACTCGTGAGATTACGGGACGTAGGCCGCGAGAAGCGTGACCCACATCGGTCGAGTGATTCTAACATCACCGGGTGCCGGGTCCTGCCGAAAGATAACGTCGGGCGATGATTTACTCACCCTTGTTCGCGGCGGGTTCTTAATCCATTTGGGCAAGGTTACGAACGCGGTTCATTGTGTATTTCGTGCAGTATTCGTGAGCTACATATTTTGAGGGTATTTTTTGTGGGTCAACGCGCGATCGTGTGGGTGAATTCTAACGGAAATATGGTATAAGTGTTTGCTGTCATTGATGATTTCTCCCTTCTGCTGGTAGCTGAATGTGGTTCTGTTTTTGGAGAGCGTGAACCGATGAAAA
>WGNS01000019.1 GCA_016124415.1 Gammaproteobacteria bacterium
CTGAATTTAGATGATCTACACCCGTCAGGCTCCGCCCTCCGGATTCCGACATCTAAATCCAGCTGCACCTATCCCGGTCTACTCGCCTTCGCGTCGCTCTCCATGGCTCGCAGTAACTGTGGTCTCGAACTGCGGTAGGGCCGGAGGAACGCCGGACGTCGCAACGTTTTTCACTTCTTCCGGCTACAACCTCGAAGACGTGGATACCTGCACCCTGTCGTCCACGGGCGACATCATCAACACCGATCCGGCCCTCGGTGCGCTCGCCGATAACGGCGGCAAGACCGAGACCATGGCCATCACGGCATCGAGCCCTGCGCTTGACGCCGGCGACAACGCCAATTGCCCGAACAACGATCAGCGTGACAGCCTGAGACCCGCGGATGGCGACCTCAATGGTAGTTTCGTCTGCGATATCGGTGCCTTCGAGCTGTTCGTGCATAGTGCGGACATCCACATCAACAATATGACTGCGGTGGATACGGCGTATAACGGAGACACGATCCAAGTCGGCATCGAAGCCCACAATGACGTCTCAGCATCGACGACGGCCACGGGCGTCGAGATCACGACCGCCACGCTGCCTGCCGGCTTCACGGTACGAAGCGCCAGCTTCACGACCTCGACTAACGCGACGCCGACGGCCTGCACGTTCGGCACGGCAGTGGTTTGCACGGTCGGAAGCCTCGCGCCCGGAGACACGGCAACCGCCGTCATCGAGGGGACGATTTCCACTACCGGTGAGTTGACGATTACGGGTAATGTCAATTCGGCCAACCCAATCGATCCGAATACCGTCAACAATTCCGATCACGTCCATATCCAGGTGATCGGAAACAGCGATATGGAGATCACCGGGAGCATCGTGTCGGGAAGCCTGACCTCGGGACAGGAAACGCAAATCGCGTTCACGCTGACCAATCTCGGCGCGGATGACGCGACGAACGTCCGCGTCGCCGCATTCCTTCCTGAAGGACTCACCTACCAGTCCATCACGATCGATCAGGGAAGTTGCAGCTACTCTAGCGACGACATGTCAATCACCTGCAATGTGGGCAACATGGCCAACGGCGCCAGTGTGAGCGGCATTGTTGTGGTCAAGGCCGACACGACCACAGCACTCTCCGTCGTGGCGCTCGTGGGGGTGGATGCCGACCAGCGTGATCTCGTGCCGAGCAACGACACCCATCAGATCACGGTATCGCTCGCCCCTGCGCCGGTGCCCGACAGCAGCAGCGGCGGTTGCGTCTATAACCCCGATGCGAGCTTCGATCCGGTTCTGCCCGGCATACTTCTGACCGGTTTGATTGGCGTACTGACCTATCGGGTACGTCGCTTGAATCGGGTCATGAAGAAACACTAAGTCCGCGAACGAAGAGGGCGTCCCCTGTCCGGGGGACGCCCTCCTTCTCGAACACCGACAATGCAAACGTCAACGATCGGCTCGCTTCTTGGCTTGTTGCGCCCCCCGCAATTGCGGGATCAACTATTCTGGCTGGTGCTTCTTTCAGGCGCGCTCATACCGCTCGCATTCCGAATCCTATTCGGTACGCTGGAAGGCGGCTTTTCACCTTCGGGGTTATATGCTTGGATCATCGTCATCGGCTGGCAACCGCTGGTGGAGGAATTGCTGTTTCGCGGCCTCATACAAGGCACACTGCTCGACACCCGATGGGGAGGACAACAGAGCGTCTTTCATCTGAGCCACGCAAACCTGCTGACGTCGGCCCTGTTCGTCACGATCCACTTCGTGAACCACCATGCGCTTTGGGCGATATCGGTACTGCTTCCCTCGCTGATTTTCGGCTGGCTGAGAGAGCGTCACGGCAATATCTGGTCAGCCTTGATCGCGCACGCAACGTTCAATCTGGCGTTTTTTGTCACATTGAGTTGATCTTACCGATAACAGGCGATCTCTTTGCGCATGAAACATGCCCGGTCCTGAATTCCGAGATCACGGCAATAATCGCCTCGGATCCACCGGCTTGCCGTTCAAGCGGATCTCGAAATGCAGCATGGCCTGCGTCGAGGCGATGCCGCTGGAACCCATTTCGGCGATGATCTGACCGTCGCGGACTACGTCGCCCTCGCGGACGAGCAACCGGCGGTTGTAGGCATAAGCGCTCAGGTAGCGCTCGTTGTGTTTAATGATCAGGAGGTTGCCGTAGCTCGGGATGCCGGAGCCGCTATAGACGACCTGGCCGGCGGCCGCGCTGCGAACCGGATCGCCGTCCCGTCCCGCGATATCGAGCCCCCTGCCCTCGATGCCCTTGGATTGTGCATCGAACGCATGCACGAGTTTTCCTCTCACCGGCCAACGCCAGTCGGGACGCACGTTGGAAGGCGCGACCTGCGTCACCGGCACCGGAATATAAGTACGAGCGGAACTGGGCTTCGCCGCCGGCCGGGGATTCGTCGCACCGGGGTTGGTTGTCGGCGTAGGCGACGACGGCGCGGCGACCGCACGCTGCCCGGTATCCGCACCCGCACGGCCGTCGGACGACAGGACGATGGCCTGTCCGGGTTTCAGCGCATAGGGCGGCTGCAGCTCGTTCCAGGACGCCAGATCGTGAAAGTCCTGGTCGTAGCGCCAGCTGATCGAATACAGTGTCTCTCCCGGTCGAACGATGTGGAAGGGGGGACGGCCACAACCCTGGATCAGGGCCGTGAGGAACAGCACGATGACGATGCCTGTCCGATACCTCACCGCAGATAGAAATAGGCTGCCACCGCCAGGACCACGCAGATCCAGCCGAGGGTGTCGATATGCCGTCGAAGCGCGGCCTGCATCTTGTCGCCGCCGCGATGGATCAACGCCGTGACGAGAAAGAAACGTGCGCCGCGACCGATGATGGAGGCGAAAACGAACGGGACGAACGACATCGCGGCGGTGCCCGCGGCGATCGTAAAGACCTTGTACGGGATCGGCGTGAACCCTGCCAGAAAGACCATCCATATGCCCCACTCCGAGAACCAGTCGCGTACTTGCAGATAGGTGTCCCAATATCCCCATTGGTGCAGTAAGGGCTCGACGGCGTCGAAGAAGAACATGCCGATCACGTAGCCCAATATGCCGCCGAAGGCCGAACCGAGCGTCGCGACCGTGGCGAAGAACCAGGCGCGGTCCCTGCGCGCCAGCACCATGGGCGCCAGCATAACGTCCGGCGGCACCGGGAAAAACGAGGCCTCGGCGAAGCTTAAGCCCCCCAGATAGGGCACGGCATGGCGATGCGCGGCCCAACGCAGAGCGCGGTCATAGAGCGGTGAGAAGATACGCATGGGACAGTGATTCCTGTGCGTTCAATTTGCGCCGGTCAGCATCGGGACGAAGCTTACGGGCTCGAGGATCTCTTCCTCAAACTGATCGTCGCGGCGCGTGATCAGGCTCAAGCGTTGCGCGCCCCTGGGACCGACCGGGATCACGAGCCGTCCGCCGTCGGCGAGTTGGGACAGCAGCGCCTGGGGGATCTGATGCGGCGCGGCGGTGGCGATAATGCCGTCGAAAGGCGCCTCCTCGGGCAAACCGACGGTGCCGTCGCTGTATCGCAGGTCGACGTTATGCACCTTAAGTTCTCTGAGCACGCGACGCGCCCGATCGAGCAAGGCCGAGATGCGTTCGACGCTGTACACCTTCGTCGCGAGCTGAGACAGGATGGCGGCCTGGTAGGCCGACCCCGTACCGATCTCGAGGACCTTGTTGAGCGGGCCGTCGCGCAGCAGCGCTGCGGTCATCCGCGCCACGATATAGGGTTGAGAAATCGTCTGGCCGAAGCCGATCGGCAGGGCGGTATCCTCGTAAGCCCGGCTCGCCAACGCCTCATCGACAAAGATGTGGCGCGGGATCCGGTTCATGACTTCGAGCACGCGTTCGTCGCTGATGCCCTCTTCGCGCAAACGCCCGATCAGGCGCTCGCGCGTCCTGGCCGAGGTCATGCCGATGCCCTGATGGTGATGCGGCGTCACAGTTTGATCGCCCCCGCCCAGTCGCGTATCTGATCCATGATCCGGTGGTGAGTCAGATCGACATGCATCGGCGTGATCGAGACAAAGCCGTTGTTGACGGCGTAAAAGTCGGTCCCCGGACCGGCGTCGAGCTCGGCGCCGGACTCGCCGATCCAGTAGATGCGCTGGCCGCGCGGGTCGCGGGCCTTGACGACGGGCTCGGCGCGATGGCGATGCCCGAGGCGCGTGACCTGGATGCCGGCCAACTGCTCGAACGGCAGATCGGGCACGTTGACGTTCAGGATCACGTCACCCTCGAGTTCTTTAGGCTTCAAGTGTTCGAGCAGACGCACGATGACTGTGGCCGCTGTCTCGTAATGCACGAGATTGGGACCGACGAGCGACACGGCGATGGCAGGGTACCCCAGGAAACGGCCCTCGACGGCCGCGGCGACGGTCCCCGAGTAAAGCGTGTCGTCACCGAGATTGGCGCCCGCGTTGATGCCGGAAATGACCATATCCGGCTCGACGTCGAGGAGACCCGTGATGGCCAGATGGACGCAGTCCGTGGGCGTACCGTTGACGCGTACGAAGCCGTTCTCCATCTCGGCGGCGCGGATCGGATTTTCGAGGGTCAGGGAATTGCTGGCGCCGCTGCGGTTGCGGTCGGGCACCACTACGCTGATATCCGCGACGCTCCGCAAGGCCTCGACGAGCCGGGCAAGGCCGGGCGCGCGATAACCGTCATCATTACTTACGAGTATATGCATCCTAATCTTTCACTGAACGTCGCGGACTAAACGGGAAGACCTTACGGTCGGCGAGAAAAATAGTCAACCACCGCGTTCAGCCACGGTGAACATCCGGAAATGAGGCAGCCCCGGATATCAGTGTGCGACGGACGCCGCGGAAGCGCACATGCCCATGAGCGTGCCCGGGAAGATACCCAGCAGCAGGATCGCCAGGGCGTTCGCGCTCATGACGGCGCGGACATCCGGACTGCTTTCGATCGGGGTGTTGTCATCCTGATCATCGAAGTACATGAACTTGATGACGCGCAGATAGTAGAAGGCGCCGACCACGGAGAACAAAACGGCGTAGGCCGCGACCCAGACGTAGCCGGCGTCGATGACGGCGCTCAGGACGGACAGTTTGGCGTAGAAACCGACGGTCGGCGGCACGCCGGCCATCGAGAACATGACGATCAACATCATGAAGGCAAACCAGGGGTTGCGCTTGGCAAGACCCTTGAAGTCCTCGATGTTGTCGGCCTCGAAACCGGCGCGGCTCAGGAGCAGGATCATACCGAAGCCGCCGAGCGCCATAATGGCGTAAGTGATGATGTAGAACATGGCGCCGGCGTTTCCGGCCGGGCTTCCTGCCAGGACGCCCATGAAGATGAAACCGACGTGGGCGATGGTCGAATAGGCCAGCATGCGCTTGATGTTCTTTTGGGCAATCGCGACCACGTTGCCGAGCGTGACCGAGAGTACGGTCAAGAGAATCAACATCCCCTGCCACTCGCCGTGCAGGCCGCCGAGGCCGTCGGACAAGAGGCGCAGCACCATGGCCAGCGCGGCGATCTTCGGGGCGGAACCGATGAACAGCGTGATCGGGGTCGGCGCGCCGTGGTAGACGTCCGGGATCCACATATGGAACGGCACGGCGCCGAGTTTGAACGCCAACGCCACGACCACGAAGCTGACGCCGAGCACGAGGATCAGGTCATGGCCGGAACTCGCCTTGATGTAGGAGGCGATCTCGGTGAGCCCGAGCTGCCCCGTGGCGCCGTAGATCAGCGACATGCCGTAGAGCAGGAAACCCGAGGCCACGGCGCCGAGGATGAAGTACTTCATGGCCGCTTCGGAAGCCACGCTGGAATCGCGATGCATGGCCACCATCGCATAGAGCGACAGCGACATGAGTTCGAGGCCGAGATAGACGGTGACCATATTGTAGGCCGAGACCATGACCATCATGCCGAGCACGGCGAACAAGCCGAGGATCAGGAACTCGCCCTTGAACAGGCCGCGCTGAATCAGGTAATCGCGCGAATACAGGAAAACGACGGCCGTCACCAGATAGATGAATACCTTGAGCAGCGCTGCCATGCTGTCGTTGATGAAGCTCCCGCCGAACGTGATGACGGGCTCTGCGTCGTGCATCATGACGGTCAGGACCGCGGCGCCCAGGAGTGTTACGAGCGACAGATGGTACGTAATGAACGGATTTTTTTCCGACTTGTACACATCCGCGATCAGGACCGCGCAGGCCATCGTCAGCACGAAGATCTCGGGCAAGGCAGGTAGGAATGTCGGCATTACGAAGTTCATAGCGCTCAAATCCGCCGGTTCTTATTAGAGTTTAGAAGTAACAACATGCTCGAGCAGGTGATTGACCGAAGCATGCATGACGTCGACCAGCGGCGCGGGCCAGATACCGAGCAACAGCACGAGCACGGCGAGCGATCCCAGGATCACGAACTCGCGCATGTTGAGGTCCTGCAGCGCGGCGACCCGCTCGTTGCCGACCTCGCCGAAAATGACGCGCTTGACCAGCCACAACGTATAGGCCGCACCCAGGATCAGCGTCGTGGCCGCCAGGAAGGCATACCAGAAGCTGGCCTGGAACGAACCCAAAATGACCATGAACTCGCCGACAAAGCCGGAAGTGCCCGGCAAGCCCGTGTTGGCCATGGCGAACAGGACCATGAAGCTCGCGAAGACCGGCATGGTGTTCGCAACGCCGCCGTAGTCATAGATGTTGCGGGAATGCATGCGGTCGTACATGACGCCGACGCAAAGGAACAAGGCGCCCGAAATGAAGCCGTGCGAAACCATCTGCACCAGCGCGCCCTCGACGCCGAGCCCTGCGCCGTGCGTGTTGCCGGTCGCGCGGAAGATCGCGAACACGATGAAGAAACCCAGGGTCACGAAGCCCATGTGAGCGATCGAGGAATAGGCGATCAGCTTCTTCATATCGGTCTGAGCCAACGCGACGAGCGCGATGTAGACGATGGCGATCAGCGACATGCCGATCACGAGCCAGTCGAGATGGGCGCTTGCGTCCGGCACGATGGGCAGGATGAACCGGGCGAAACCGTAGGTACCCATCTTCAACATGATCGCGGCCAGGATGACCGAGCCGCCGGTAGGCGCCTCGACGTGGGCATCCGGCAACCAGGTATGGACCGGCCACATCGGTACCTTGACGGCGAACGCGATCAGGAACGCGAAGAAGATCAGCGTCTGCGCCGTCATGCCGACCTTAGCCATGTGGAAGTCGAGAATGTTGAAGCTGGACGTCTGGTTATAGAGATAGATCAGCGCGACCAAAAGCAGCACCGAGCCGAGGAAGGTATAGAGGAAGAACTTGAGCGCGGCGTAAATGCGGCGCGGTCCGCCCCAGATACCGATGATCAGGAACATCGGGATCAGCATGCCTTCCCAGAACACGTAGAACAGCACGCCGTCCAGGGCGCAGAAGACGCCGTTCATGAGGCCTTCCATGATCAGGAACGCGGCCATGTACTGTTCCTGGCGGTCCTCGATGACCTCCCAGCCGGCCAGCACGACAAGCACCGTCGAGAAGGTCGTCAGAATGATCAGCGGCATGGAAATGCCGTCGATGCCGAGCGAGTAGAAGACGTTGAAGGCCGGTATCCAGGAGGCCTTTTCGCCGAACTGCATCGCGAAGGTCTCGGTATCGAAACCGGTATAGAGCGGCAGCGACAGGATAAAGACGACGACGGAGACGCCCAGGGCCGTCTTGCGCATGATATCGCGGCTGCCGCCCTTGCCTACGGCAAGCGTCAGCACGCCGCCGAAAATGGGCAGCCAGATCAACAGACTGAGCAGCGGAAAACCCGAGGCCATCAAAAGTATCCCTTATTTCTATTCTTATAAAACCGGCCCGGAGACCGGCAACTTGCGAGCATCCCTAAAGACTTGGCTTACCGTGTTCGCGACGTTGTCGACGTCCGCGCACTCCGTTTCGATCAAGTCTCTGGATTCCCCTCTACCCCATCAATACGAATAGGGTCACCAACAGCAACATGCCGACGATCATGGCGAAGGCATAGTGATAAAGCATTCCCGTCTGGATGTTCCGGACCTTACCGGCGATCCAGCCCACGCTCTTGGCGGTGCCGTTGACCATGATGCCGTCGATCATGGTCGCATCGCCCTTCTCGAACAGGACCTTCGCAAGCTGGCGGCTGCCGCCGGCAAAGAACCGGTCGTTGAACTCATCGAAACCGTACTTGCGAACCAGGAGGTCGTAGAACCCCCGGAAGCGTGCCTTGATCTGGTCGGCCAGATCCGGACGCTTCATGTAGACGTGCCAGGCCGTGTAGATGCCCGCCATCGCGAGCAGGAACGGCAGACCCAACGTGCCGTGGATCAGGAAGCCGAACACGCCGGTGTATTCCTCGCCCATGTGCTCGAGGACGTTGTGGGCCTCGTCGACATGGATCGCGCCCTCGAAGAAGCCGCCGAACAGCAGCGGTCCGACGCCGATCATGCCGGCCACCAGCGACGGTATGGCCAGACAGATCAGCGGGATGGTCACGACCTTGGGCGATTCCTTGAGATGATGCTTGGTGTGTTCGTCCATGCGCTCCTCGCCGTGGAAGACCAGGAAGAACATGCGGAAGCTGTAGAGTGCCGTTACGAAAACGCCGAGCAGGACGCAAATCCAAGCGAAGGTCGAACCGGCCAGGTGCGACTCCCAAACGGCCTCGATGATGGCGTCCTTGGAGAAGAAGCCGGCGGTGCCCGGGAAACCGATCAGGGCCAGCGAGCCGATCAGCGAGGTCCAGTAGGTGATCGGCATGTACTTCTTCAGGCCGCCCATGTTGCGGATGTCCTGGTCGTGGTGCATGGCGATGATGACCGAACCGGCGCCCAGGAACAGCAGGGCCTTGAAGAAGGCATGGGTCATGAGATGGAAGATGCCGGCGGCGTAGGCGGACGCGCCCATGGTGTAGTGAATCGGCCCCCACCGAGACCGCCTCTCTTTCCCGACCCGGCGCTCTTCCGATCTTACGAAAACGCCGAGCAGGCCCATCGAGAAGGCCGTGATGGCGCCGATCACGAGCACGAAGGACAGCGCCGTCTCGGAGAGCTCGTAGAGCGGCGACATGCGCGCCACCATGAAGATACCGGCCGTGACCATGGTCGCGGCATGGATCAGGGCCGAGATCGGCGTCGGGCCTTCCATCGAATCGGGCAGCCAGACATGCAGCGGGGCTTGCGCCGATTTACCCATGGCGCCGATGAACAGCAGGATGCAGATCACGGTCATGACCGACCACTGTTGGTCGCCCCAGATCTGGATCGTCATGTCCTTCATGTGCGGCGCGGCCGCGAAGACGTCGGCGTAGTCGACGCTGCCGAAGTACATCAAGACGGCCGCGATGCCGAGCAGGAAGCCGAAGTCGCCGACGCGGTTGACGATGAAGGCCTTCATATTGGCGTAGATGGCCGATTCCTTCTTGAACCAGAAGCCGATCAGCAGGTACGAAACCAGACCCACGGCCTCCCAGCCGAAGAACAGCTGCATGAAGTTGTTGGCCATGACCAGCATGAGCATTGAGAACGTGAACAGCGCGATGTAGCTGAAGAAGCGCTGGTAGCCGTCGTCGTCGGCCATGTAGCCGATCGTATAGATGTGGACCATGAGCGACACGAAGGTCACGACGACCATCATGAGCGCCGTGAGTTTGTCGATCAGGAAGCCGACATCGAAGCTGATGCCGTCGCTGATCATCCAGGTGTACACCACCCCGTTGAAGGTCTCGCCGTCGAAGACCGCGATCTTGAAGAATGTGATCAGCGACAACACGAAGGCGACGGCGACGCCGGCGATCGTCACGGTGTGCGCGCCGGTGCGGCCGATCTTCCTGCCGAACAGGCCCGCGATGATCGAACCGATCAGCGGGGCCATGGGAATCATGAGATACAGTCCTTTCATGTCAGCCCTTCTCTAGATCAACCCTTCAGGGTATCGAGGTGCGCCACGTTGATCGTATGGCGGTTACGGAACAGCAGGATCAGGATCGCGAGGCCGATAGCGGCTTCCGCCGCGGCCACCGTGAGCACGAAGAAGACGAACAGCTGTCCGGTCGCGTCCCCGTTGAAGTGGGAGAAGGCGACGAAGTTGATGTTCACGGCCAGCAGCATGAGCTCGATGGCCATGAGCAGGATAATGATGTTCTTCCGATTGATGAAGATACCGGCAAGGCTGATGCAGAACAGCACCGCGCCCAAGAGCAGGCAATCCGACAAAGCGATCATGAGCTGGCCCCCTCTCGATGGGAAACTTTCTTCTCCGCGGCCATCTTGACCATGCGGACACGGTCGTTGCGCTTGACCTCGACCTGAACGGCCGGGTTTTGGTACTTGGTGTCCGGACGGCGACGCAGGGTCAGCGAGATCGCGGCGATGATGGCCACGAGCAGGATCAGTGCGGCGATCTCGAACGGATAGGCGTATGAGGTGTAGAGAATACGGCCCAGTTCCTTGGTGTTGCTGTAGTCGGCGGCATGGGCGACGGGTGACGGGATCTGCTCGAGCCCGAAATGCTGCGGGCCCAGCACCACCGCAATCTCGGCAAAGGCGACGATGGCGACCAGGATGGCCACGGGCAGGAAGCGGATGAACCCTTCCCGCAACGGCACGAGATTGATATCCAGCATCATGACCACGAACAGGAACAGCACCATGACCGCGCCCACGTAAACCAGTATGAGCACGAGCGCCAGGAATTCCGCCTCAAGCAGCAGCCAGATCGCGGCCGTCGTGAAGAAGGCCAGCACCAGGAACAGGACGGCGAACACGGGATTGCGGACCGTCACGACGGCCACGGCCGAACCGACAAGCACCGCGCTAAAGAGATAAAACAGTACCGATTCCATAAATCAGCTTTCCTCACACGCCCGCATACTGACTATCTCCCCGCTCATCGGTAGGCCGAGTCGTAGGCCCGGTCGCTGGCGATCCTGGCCTCCTCGCGATCGCCCACGGCCAAGAGCTTCTCTTTGGTCATGATGCTCTCGGCGCGGTCCTCGAAATGGTATTCAAAAATCCGGGTTTCGACGATGGCGTCGACCGGACAGGCCTCTTCGCAAAAGCCGCAATAGATGCACTTGAAGAGATCGATGTCGTAACGCGTCGTGCGGCGCGAACCGTCAGGACGCGGCTCGGCCTCGATCGTGATGGCCAGCGCCGGGCAAACGACCTCGCAGAGCTTGCAGGCGATGCAGCGCTCCTCGCCGGACGGATAGCGGCGCAGCGCGTGCAGGCCGCGGAAACGAGGCGACTGCGGCGTCTTCTCTTCCGGATACTGAACGGTGATCTTCTTCGCGAAGAAATACCGGCCGGTCAGCTTGAGGCCCCGGAACAGCTCCAACAGGATGAAACTCTTGAATATCTTTTGAACGTTCTGCATGACTCAGCCCCCCATCAATCGAACCAGGGCCCGAGGCCGGCCTTGATGGCCAGACCCACGACCAGCAGCCAAACGATGGTTACCGGGATAAAGACCTTCCAGCCCAGACGCATGATCTGGTCATAGCGATAACGCGGGAAGGTGGCGCGGAACCACAGGAACAGGAACAGGAATACCGACATCTTGACCAGCAGCCAGACGATGCCGGGCACCCAGGCGAACAGCGGCTCGAGCAGCGGAATGCCCTGGAAAGGCGACAGCCAGCCGCCCAGGAACATCAGCGCCGTCAGAGCCGCGATCAGGATCATGTTGGCATATTCGGCCAGGAAGAACAGCGCGAACGTCATGCCCGAATATTCGACGTGGAAACCGGCCACGATTTCCGACTCGCCCTCAGCGACGTCGAAAGGCGCGCGGTTGGTCTCGGCCACGCCGGAAATGAAGTAGACGAAGAACAGCGGCAGCAGCGGCAGCCAGAACCAGTGCAGGAAGCTGCCCTCCTGGGCCTTCACGATCTCGCCGAGGTTCAGACTGCCGGCGGCCATCAGAACGCCGACGAGCGCGAAGCCCATGGCGATTTCATAGGCCACCATCTGGGCGGCCGAGCGTAGCGCGCCGAGGAAGGCGTACTTGGAGTTCGAGGCCCAGCCAGCGATGATGATGCCGTAGACGCCCATCGAGGTCATGGCCAGCACGTAGAGCAGGCCGGCGTCGAGATTGGAGACGATGACGCCGTCGCTGAACGGGATCACGGCCCAGGCGGCCAACGCCGGGGCCAGCGCCAGCAGCGGCGCGCCGACGAACAGGAAGGTATTGGCGCGAGAAGGGACGATGATCTCCTTCATGCAGAGCTTGAGGCCGTCTGCGATCGGCTGCAGCAGGCCGCGCGGACCGACGCGGTTCGGACCGATACGGACCTGGATGTAACCGATGACCTTGCGCTCCGCCAACGTCAGGTAGGCGACGCCGAGCATGATCGGCACGACGATCACGACGATCTCGAGGATGATCTGCACGATATGCGGCAGCATGTTCCATACGGTCATAAAAGTATCAACCATGGCCGTGTCCCGCCTTGTTCTTCGTCGCCTTCATCAGCTTATTTTCTCCACGGTCACCGCGCCGAAGGCCGTTTCCAGGGTGTCGCTGCCGGGCGCGCCGGCCGGGACATGGATACAGCCCGCAGGCACACGGTCGTCCACCTCGACCACAAACTCTCCCGCGTAATCGTGTTGATGCAAACGGATTCTGTCGCCGGCGCCGACGTTGAGCGCGCGCGACTGGGCGGCGCACATCGCGGCCGTCGCTTCGGCAACGCCGTCGGCGGTCTTCTGCAGCGCATCGGCGCGGCGCACGACCGGATCAACCGAATAGGCCGGCACGCTGGCGATACGCCAGATCTCGTCATCCTTGGGCGTCAGACCCACCGGACAACGCCAGCCGCGCTCGCCGGTCAGCGTCGCTGCCTCGATGACCCCCTTGAGTTCGTTCAGGACGTCTTCGCTCGAAACCTGATCGAAGCCGTCTACCGAGAACAGGTTGCCGAGCACACGCAGCACCTTCCACGCCGGACGGGCTTCGCCCTTGGGCGGAACGGCGGCCGCGAAGGACTGCCAGACGCCCTCTCCGTTCACGAAGGTCCCGGAGGTTTCGGCGTACGGGGTGACCGGCAGCATGACATCACAACGGGTCTCGAGATATTCGTTCTCGTAGGCCGTCAGCGCCACGGTGAATTCCGATTTGCTGATGGCGCGGCGATACGGTCCGGGCACGGCGCCGTCGAGGTCGGGCTCGGTATTGAGCAATATGAATGCGGAAGACTCGGCGGCGAACATGGCGCGCGTGTACTTGCCCGCCTCGGGCGCGGCGGCGCCGCCCGCCAGACGATGGGGTACGGCGCCGGCAAGCCAGGCGCCGGCGCTGTTTGCGCCGTCGCTGAGCACGCCGAGCGTGGCGCCACTGAGAACCGAGACGGCCTGGGCCAGGGCATGAACATGGGCCAGGGCCGGGTGCATTAGGGCCTGCTGGCCGAGCAGGATCGCCGCATCGGCGCCCGCTTCCTTCAGCGAAGCCGCAATGGCCTTTTCTTCCGCGCTCGAACGGCGGCCCTTGAGCAGCGCGTCGAGGCCCTCGACACCGGCCGGCGCCTTCTTGCCGTCGATCAGCGCCTTGGCGATACCGGCCAGGTGTTCCTCGATGGCCGTCGGGTTGCCGACAAGCTGACTCCGAACGGGGAAGTTGAACGCGTAGTTCATACCGTTGACGAAATGGATCTCGGCGCCCTTCTTGGCCGCAGCGGCCAAACGATGGGCGACGATGGGCTGCTCTTTACGGACGTGCGATCCGATCAGTAGCGCGGACTTGACCTGGCCGAGCGATGCCAGCGAGCGTCCCAGCGACGGGGCCGAAGGTTCCAAATCCTGGGCCGAGAAATCCATCTGGCGCAAGCGATGATCGATGTTGTTCGAGCCGATGCCGCGCACGAGCTTCTGCAGCAGATAGGCCTCCTCAGTCGTCGAGGACGGCGACAGCAGGGCCATGACGGCATCGGCGCCGAGGTCTTTGCCGGCCTTCTTCAGGCCGTTGACCGTGGCTTCCAGCGCGGTCTGCCAATCGGTGTTCTGCCAACGCCCGGCCTTCTTGATGCGCGGGGTCAGCAGCCGGCCCTTCGCGAGCCCCTGATAGGAAAAGCGATCACGGTCGGACAACCAGCACTCGTTGAGGTCCTCGTTGTCGCGCGGATCGACGCGCATGACCTCGCCGCGGCGGGTCAGGTATTCGATGTTGGAACCCACGCAGTCGTGGGCCGCGATACCGTGACGGCGGTCCATCTCCCAGGCGCGGGCCGTAAAGCGGAATGGCTTGGAGGTGAGCGCCCCGACCGGACACAGGTCGATGACGTTGCCCGACATCTCGGAATCCACGGTCTTGGCGATATAGGTGCCGATCCGGGTGCGTTCACCGCGACCGGTCGCGCCGAGTTCGCGGACGCCGGCGATCTCCTCGCCGAAACGCACGCAACGCGTACAATGAATGCAGCGCGTCATCTCGGTCGCGATCAGCGGGCCGATGTCACGGTCGGGCACGACGCGCTTGGTCTCGGAATATTCGGAATGGCTGCTGCCGTAACCGATCGAGAGCTCCTGGAGTTCGCACTCGCCGCCCTGATCGCAGATCGGGCAGTCGAGCGGATGATTGATGAGCAGGAACTCCATCGTGCCCTGCTGGGCCGCGATGGCGACCGGCGACTTCGTGAAGACTTGCATGCCGTCGGTCACGGGCGTCGCGCAGGCCGGCAGCGGCTTGGGCGCTCTGACGACCTCGACGAGGCACATACGGCAGTTGGCCGCGATCGACAGCTTCTTGTGATAACAGAAACGCGGGATCGTGATGCCGGCGGCGTCAGTCACCTCGATCAGCATCTGGCCGGGCCGGGCCTTGAGCTCCTGACCGTCGACCGAAATCGTGACCAACTTTTCCTGGGTCATGCCTTCCACCGTCGTACTCATGCGGCCACCCCGCCGGCGCCCGGGCCGACCATGCAGCGTTTGTGCTCGATGTGATAGGCGAACTCATCGCGGAAATGCTTCAGGAAACTTTGAACCGGCCAGGCGGCGGCATCGCCGAAGGCGCAGATGGTCTTGCCTTCGATGCGGCCGGCAACGCGCTCGAGCAGATCGAGATCCTCAGGCTGGCCCTGCCCTTCCTCGATACGCTTGACGACGCGCCAAAGCCAGCCCGTACCCTCGCGGCAAGGCGTGCACTGGCCGCAAGACTCGGCGTAATAGAAGCGCGACAGGCGCTGCAGGGCCTTGACCATGCAGGTGGTCTCGTCCATGACGATGACGGCGGCCGAACCGAGCGCCGTGCCGTTCTTGGAAAGCGTGTCGTAATCCATGTCGAGATCCATCATGATCTCGCCGGGCACGACCGGAATCGAGGAACCACCGGGAATCACGGCCTTGAGCTTGTGGCCGTTGCGGACGCCGCCGGCAAGCTCCAGAAGCTCGCGGAACGGAGTGCCGAGCGGCAGCTCGAAGTTGCCGGGGTTATTGACGTGACCCGATACGGAAAAGATCTTGCTGCCGCCGTTGTTCGGACGGCCGAGCCCCAGGAACCATTCGCCGCCGTTGCGCATGATGGCCGGGATGGACGCCAGGGTTTCGGTGTTATTGATCGTGGTCGGCTTGCCGTAGAGGCCGAAGTTGGCCGGGAACGGCGGCTTGAAACGCGGCTGCCCCTTTTTCCCTTCGAGGGATTCGAGCAGCGCGGTCTCCTCGCCGCAGATATAGGCACCGGCGCCGAGGTGGGCGTAAAGGTCGAAATCGACTCCCGAACCCAGGATGTTCTTACCGAGCAGGCCGGCCTCGATGGCCTCCTTGATCGCGCCTTCGAAACGCTCAAAGGGCTCGTGATGGAACTCACCGCGCAGGTAGTTATAGCCAACGGTTGCGCCGATCGCATAACCGGCGATGGCCATACCCTCGACCAGGGCATGCGGGTTGAAGCGCAGGATGTCACGGTCCTTGCAGGTGCCCGGCTCGCTCTCGTCCGAGTTGCAGACGATGTACTTCTGGCCCGGCGCGCTGCGCGGCATGAAGCTCCACTTGAGACCGGTCGGAAAGCCCGCGCCGCCGCGGCCGCGCAAGGAGGAGCGCTTGATCTCGTCAATAATGTTCTCGGGCGGGGTCTTCTTTTTCAGAATCTCCTTCCAAGCCTTGTAACCGCCTTCCTTGAGATAGCTCTCAAGCGTCCACGGCTTATCGTGCTTGAGCGTGCTGAAACAGACTGCCAATTGCTCCGCCATCGCTTACTCCAAACCTTCGAGAATCGCGTCGACCTTCTCGGTCGTCAGGTGTTCGTGATAGTGCCCATCGACGGCCATCATCGGGGCACCGCAACAGGCCGCCAGGCACTCTTCCTCACGGATCAGCGTGATGCGCTTGTCCGACGTGGTCTCACCGACCTTGATGCCGAGCGTGTTTTCGATATGGGCAAGGATCTCGTCGCCGCCGCACAACATGCAGGAGATGTTGTTGCAGACGGAGATCTTGTGACGGCCGACAGGCTCGGTATGGAACAGGCTGTAGAAGCTCGCCACCTCGTAGACCGCGATCTTGGGCATGCCGAGATAGTCCGCGACCGCGTCCATCTGCTCCACCGGAAGCCAACCCTCGCCGTGCTCCTGCACGGCGGTCAAGGCCGCGATCACGGCGGACTGGCGACGATCCGCCGGGAACTTGGTCAGCCAGTGGTCGATCTCTTTGCGCACCGCCTCGCTGAGACGTACGGACTTGTCTGCGGAACCGGGCATCAGCGGTCAATCTCCCCAAAAACGATATCCTGTGTGCCGATGATGGCGACGACGTCGGCGATCATGTGCCCCCTGCACATCTCGTCGAGCGAGGCCAGATGCGGGAACCCCGGCGCCCGAATCTTGAGGCGATAAGGTTTGTTGGCCCCGTCGGAAACGATGTAGACGCCGAACTCACCCTTGGGATGCTCGACGGCGGCATAGGCCTCGCCCTCGGGCATGCAGAAGCCCTCGGTGAAGAGCTTGAAGTGGTGGATCAGCGATTCCATGTCGCCCTTCATCTCGGTCCGCTTGGGCGGCGCAATCTTGTGATCGTCGAGCATGACGGGGCCCGGATTGGCGCGCAGCCAATCGACACACTGTTTGACGATACGGTTGGCCTGACGCATCTCCTCGACGCGGACCAGATAACGGTCGTAGCAATCGCCCTCGACGCCGACCGGGATGTCGAAATCGAGACGATCATAAACTTCATAGGGCTGCTTCTTGCGCAGGTCCCACTCGATGCCCGAGCCGCGCAGCATCGGACCTGTGAAGCCGAGCTGCAATGCGCGCTCGGGGGAGACGACGCCGATGCCGACAGTACGCTGTTTCCAGATACGGTTGTCGGTCAGCAGGGTCTCGTATTCGTCGACGTAGGTCGGGAAACGCTTCGTGAAATCCTCGATGAAATCAAGCAGCGAACCGTGGCGATTCTCGTTCTTGACCGCGACTTCCTTGGCGCTGTGCCACTTCGAAGGCTCGTAGAGCGGCATGCGGTCCGGCAGGTCGCGATAGACGCCGCCCGGACGGTAATAGGTCGCGTGCAGACGTGCGCCGGAAACGGCCTCATAGGCGTCGAGCAGATCCTCACGCTCGCGGAAGGCGTACAGGAAGACGGTCATGGCGCCGATGTCGAGGGCGTGCGCGCCGATCCAGAGCAGGTGGTTCAGGATGCGCGTGATCTCGTCGAACATGACGCGGATGTACTGGGCGCGAATCGGCGCGTCGATGCCGAGCAGCTTCTCCATCGCGAGTACGTAGCCATGCTCGTTGGACATCATCGAGACGTAGTCGAGCCGGTCCATGTAGCCGATGCTCTGATTGTAGGGCTTGAACTCGGCCAGTTTCTCGGTGCCGCGATGCAAAAGACCGATATGCGGATCGGCGCGCTCGATGACCTCGCCGTCGAGCTCGAGCACGAGACGCAGCACACCGTGGGCCGAGGGGTGCTGCGGCCCGAAGTTCATCGTGTAGTTACGAATCTCAGGCACCGCTCACCTCGTCGTTGCTGGCACGGCCCATATAGCGGTGGTCATGGCGAATGACCTTGGGCTGGTTGATTCGGGGTTCGATCGAGACCGGCTCGTAAACCACGCGGCCCTTCTCGGCGTCGTAGCGCATCTCGACGTTGCCCCACAGCGGAAAGTCCTTGCGGAACGGATGGCCGATGAAGCCGTAATCGGTCAGGATACGCCTAAGGTCGGGATGCCCGTCGAACATGACGCCGAACAGATCGAAGGCCTCGCGTTCGTACCAGTTCGCAACGGCCCAGACGTCGGTCATGGTCACGACGCGAGGCGCGAGGTCGTCGAGCCAGACGCGGACGCGCAGACGCTCGTTGTTGTTGATCGACAGTAAATGGTAAACCACGGCAAAACGCTTGCCCGCCCAGCTCGCTTCGTCGCCGTTCTCCTGGCCATAGGCCTGATAATCGACGGCACAGAGATCGATCAGAATTTGGAAGGCAAAGGCGGGCTCATCGCGAATGGCCAGACCGATGTCGTGCAGCGCATCGCCCGCGACCTCGATCGTGACTTCGTTCCGATCGGTCTTCGCGGCGAGGATCTGACCGGAAAAGCGGGCCTGCAAGCGCTCCTGTAAGGACACGTTCTTCGTCTCAGTCATTTTGTCCGTCATCCTTGGCGGGCGATTGTATTGGTACGACGAATCTTGTTTTGGAGCTGTATGACGCCGTAGAGCAAGGCCTCGGCCGTCGGCGGGCAACCCGGTACGTAGATATCGACCGGAACGATGCGGTCGCAACCGCGAACAACCGAATAAGAATAGTGATAGTACCCGCCGCCGTTGGCGCAGGAGCCCATCGAAATGACCCAACGCGGCTCGCTCATCTGATCGTAGACTCGACGCAGGGCCGGCGCCATCTTGTTGACGAGCGTGCCGGCAACGATCATGACATCCGACTGGCGGGGGCTGGGACGGAACACGACGCCGAAGCGGTCGAGGTCATAGCGCGCGGCACCGGCATGCATCATCTCGACGGCACAACAGGCCAGACCGAAGGTCATCGGCCACAGCGAACCGGTACGCGCCCAGTTGATGAGTTTGTCAGCGGTCGTCGTGACGATGCTTTCCTGAAAGACGCCTTCTATTCCCACTCCAGCGCTCCTTTTTTCCACTCGTAAATGAAACCGATCACGAGGACGGCGAGGAAGATCACCATGGCGATGAAGCCGAACATCCCGATATCGTCGAGCACGACGGCCCAGGGAAACAGGAAAGCGATCTCGAGATCGAAAATAATGAAGAGGATGGCGACGAGGTAATAACGCACGTCGAACTTCATGCGCGAGTCCTCGAAGGCCTCGAAGCCGCATTCGTAGGGAGACAGCTTGGCTTTGTCCGGCCGGTTCGGCGCGAGCACGAACCCGGCGACCAATGGGGCGACGCCGAAGAAAATGCCGAGCACGACAAAGACCAATACAGGCAGGTAATTTTCAAGCATAGTCAAGTCAATGACCTTCTGAATGTTATTTACGACGGGACTTCGCCCGTCTGCCTCCACGTATCTTATATAATGCTGTGTGGAGGTCCCCCTAAAACCTCTTCCGTCCGAGTCTAGGCGAGAGCCTCGGGAGTGTCAAGACAAGGGTTCCCGATCGTGTTTGTCAAGCAAAATCGACACGAAAAATGCTGCCCCGAAAACCACGGAGCCCCCGCTTCAGAAACAAAAAAATTACCTGAAAGCAATAAGTTAAAGACGAAACAACCGGAATCAACAACTGGAAATACAAGAATTAAATCCCCCTTCGGCGAGGAGGATATGCGTCATGCCGGAACGCATACGTCTCGTTCCGGGTACGTTTTATGCTTTAAATTATAGATCTATATATTTTAAGTATGGTGCGGATGGCCGGACTCGAACCGGCACGGCTTGCGCCACTGCCCCCTCAAGACAGCGTGTCTACCAATTTCACCACATCCGCAGTTTTCATCTAAGGCGTCCCGCCCGGGACGCCATTATCTTTATTGCGCGCCTCCGGCGCCAGTACTTTGTTCAGTCTTATCCGCGGGCAGCGCAGGCACGTCGGCCGCCTGACCGGGCTTCTCGTCGACGCCGGTCTCGGCCGGCGCGGTTACGGGCGACGGCGCAATCTCGGTCACGCTCTTGTGCGTGACCCGCTGACTGTACAGATGCGCCAGCCAGAGACAGGACACAAAAAACAGCGTCGCCAGAATGGCCGTGGTCCGGCTCAGAAACGAGGCCGCGCCCTGCGCACCGAAAACCGTCTGCGATGCGCCGCTTCCGAACGCCGCACCGATATCGGCACCCTTACCGCGCTGAATCAGGATCAGTCCGATCAGGACGACCGACAGCAGCGCATGAATCCCTAAAAATACAGACAACATGATTTTTGCTCGTCAATAACTCTTAAAACGTAAGTCCGTATGCGTCAGACCGCGCCCGCCTCGCAAATCTTCAGGAACTCGTCCGCCTGAAGCGAGGCGCCGCCGATCAAGCCGCCGTCGATATCCGGTTGGGCGAAGATCTCGCCCGCATTCGACGACTTGACGCTGCCACCGTATAGAATCCGGATTCCCGCCGCCATGGTCTCATTCCGATCGGCAAGACGCTCACGGATAAAGGCGTGAACCGCCTGGGCCTGCTCCGGCGTCGCGGTGAGCCCCGTACCGATAGCCCATACCGGCTCATAAGCGATTACGGCATTGTTCAGCGCAGCCAGCCCGCCCTCTTGGGCGAAGACCGCGTTCAACTGACGATCGATGACCTCTTCCGTCACACCGGCCTCGCGCTCCTCGAGCAGCTCGCCGACGCACAGGATCGGCGTCAACCCGGTCTGCTCGGCCAGCACGAACTTGGCCGCGACCAGCTCGTCGCTCTCCCCGTAAAGCGTGCGGCGCTCGGAATGTCCGACGATGACGTAGCGGCACCCCAGATCGAGCAGCATGCCAACGGAGACTTCGCCGGTAAACGCACCCGGGCCCGCCTCGTCACAAAGGTTCTGCCCGCCCCAGGCGACGTTGCTTCCCGCCAGAGCCTGAGCCGCTAATCCGATATGCACGAACGCGGGGCAGACCGCGATATCGACCCCTTCGATGGCGCCCGCCCCGGACTTGATGCCGGACAGCAGGGTCTGGACCGAGTCACTGGTCCCATTCATCTTCCAGTTACCGGCCACGAAGGATCGTCGCATGGTCCCCTCCATTCTGAGATCGCTGTATTTTCTCGCCCGACCGATCCCACCCAGCGCCGAATCAGCCTACCCTAAAATCAAGCGCGAAATCTTAACCTTATGAAGGGCAGAATGCAACGAGTCTGAAAGTACGTGAGGCCGATTCACAATCGGCGCACATGCCCTTGCGCATCGCAAAACGAGTTGCTATTATTCTGGCCCTACTGGTGCGGGGTGGAGCAGCCTGGTAGCTCGTCGGGCTCATAACCCGAAGGTCGTAGGTTCAAATCCTACCCCCGCTACCAACTAGTTTATGTAGGCCGGACAGCAACTTAGCTGCCCGGCTTTTTTGTTTTTAGCCCTTCCGAAAAATCTCCCTGTGACACGATTGTGACAAAATCTGTGACACGCCCTCTGCTCGCCCTCCTCTCGTTTGTACTCTAGGGCAAACCGCCAAGGAAAAGTTCATACACTTACTCTTATCATGGCTATGTGACAAATCGCCCACCAAAATCGGGTCCTGTCTGATGCCCAAAAACCCCCGTTTTGTCACAATTTCAACCCAAGATCCGCCTCCAAACTCGCCCGAACTGGCCGAAATTTCGATGCCGATGTGACGAGACAAAGAGGAATTCGTTAAGCTTGTCCTGAAAAGCTGGAGATGAACGATCGATATATAGGCCTCTGGCGCCGTTGCTTGGCCGAGATCAACCGTTAAACTATTGGCTCATGAAGATGACCAATTACTTCCAAGCAACGCGGAGCAGACCCGATCGCAAGGTCATTACTGATGATTGGATCCTGCACGTAATACGGAACCCGGAAAGGGAATTGGTTCAGAGCGACGGCCGCATTCGACGGTGGGCTAGAATTGAGCAGATGGACAATCGCTGGTTGAGGGTCATTCTCCTACCCGATGGCGAAACCGTGCACAACGCGTTCTTTGACCGAGGATTTAAACCATGAAAGTCAGTTACTTCCAAGACACGGACACGCTCTACATCGAATTCAAAACGAGCGACATTGCAGAGTCCAAGGATCTCGATGAAAACACCATCATGGATCTGGATGATGATGGCAATGTCTGCGCGATTACGTTCGAGCATGCCAGCAAGAGAACCGATGTAAGCCATCTGATCGTTGAAGGTATCGCCGCCTAAGGGGTGGCAATCATACGCGCCAGGTGCGCATCGGCCCTCGCGTATGGCGCGGCGCCCATGCGCTCGAATAGCTTTACGATGCAGAGCAAAGCGGTCTACTGAAATTAGCCTTGTGGTCTAGACAAGAGGCGGCTCTTTCAGTAAGATGAAAACTCATAACATGCTGATTATATTAGGCTTTATTTCGGGGTTATAACCCGAAGGTCGTAGATTCAAATCCTACCCCCGCTACCAATCAAATTTTTAAAGCCGATCAGCAAGTTAGCTGTCCGGCTTTTTTGTTTTTAGCCCTTCCGAAAAATCTCCCTGTGACACGATTGGCGCAATGAATCAATTCAGAGCCTCACAATCCAAGGGCTGCCAATCGGCAATCTTACGCTATCAACTCGACTGGTATCTCTTTTCTTTGGAGATTCAGCTTGGGGCTGTGACGTCACAAAGATTGGGTGCAAATGGATGCAGCAATGGATTGGTGTTATTAATGGGTGTAAATGGGTGTATTATTGGTTCATGCTAAGAACCGACAGTCTCCAGATCACCCCGGAGATCCTGAGCCTCATCGCCAGGATTGACGAGTTCAAGGGCGCTTGGCGTGCCCTGGGTACGCTTGCACCCGATCGCTTGGCGGCCCTGCGGCGCGTGGCGACCATTGAGAGCATCGGCTCCTCCACCCGGATCGAGGGAAGCAAGCTGACCGACCGCGAGGTGGAACGGCTCTTGTCAAACCTGGAGATCAAGGCTTTCTCCTCCCGTGACGAGCAGGAGGTGGCCGGCTATGCCGAGGTGATGGACCAAGTGTTCTCGTCCTGGCAGCAGATTCCGTTCACCGAAAACCACATCAAGCAGTTGCATCAGATCCTGTTGCGCTACAGCGAGAAGGACACACGGCATCGCGGCAACTACAAAACCCACTCAAACAGTGTCGCCGCGTTTGATGAGAACGGTATCCAAATCGGAATCGTGTTTCAGACGGCCACCCCGTTTGACACGCCTCGCCTGATGACGGAACTCGTGACCTGGGTGAATCAGAAGCGCGAGGCCGGCCAACTGCATCCTCTGCTGATCATCGCCATCTGCATTGTCGTGTTTCTGGAGATTCACCCTTTCCAGGACGGCAACGGGCGACTCTCCCGCGTACTGACAACGCTCCTGCTTTTGCAGGCGGGTTATGCCTATGTGCCGTACAGTTCGCTGGAAAGCGTGATCGAGCAGAGCAAGGAGGCCTACTACCTGGCGCTGCGCCAGACGCAGGGAACGATCCGTACCGAGGCGCCGGACTGGCAGCCGTGGCTGGTGTTCTTCCTCCACTCACTGACCGAGCAGGTCTCGCGCCTTGAGAAGAAGGTCGAGCGGGAGCGGATCGTGATGGCGGCGCTGCCCGAGCTGTCACTCCAGATTGTCGAGTTCGCCCGCGAACATGGCCGCGTCACCATTGGCGAAATCATCAAGTTGACTGGTGCAAGTCGCAACACGCTAAAACAGCACTTCCGGGCGCTAGCCGAACGCGGCACCCTGAATCGACACGGCAGCGGACGCGGGGTCTGGTACGATCTACGGTGATCAAGCCTGCGTTGGAAAGCGGGCGTTGCGACTCACTGTCAAGATGGGCAATAGCGCCTATGGTGTGGTAACTCTGGGCTTGCAAGGAAATCTGCCGTTTCCGTGGATATCTAAACGGAGTGAATGACTATGCTCGAAAATGCTTATGTATTAACGATCCTCATGATTGGCGCGGCCACACTGGTGGTTGCCGGCCGCTCTATGTTTCGCCTGTACCACGCAAGACGAGGAAAGCGCGTCCACATCCACTGATTTCCTCCCATCCCTGTTACCCGGCACCATAATCAGGCCTGCGGAGAATAGGCGGGGTATTCTCCGCATAATATGCGGCATCCGCGCAGTTCTGTCAGCAGAACAAGGAATATTGCGCCTTGCTGGAATCGACCCAGAAGGGTTCTCTCGACATCACCCGCTGGCAGGACTGGTTTCTGAACTGCCTGCTGCGCGCAATCGAGGGCGCCCAGGAGATACTAAGTGCCGTACTCAATAAAGCACGGTTCTGGGAACGCTTTGCCCAAGAACCCTTAAACGAACGGCAGATCTAAATGCTAAACATGCTGCTCGATGGCTTCGAAGGAAATATGACGACTTCGAAGTGGTCAAAAATCACCAAGTGCTCCCAAGACACTGCCTACCAAGACATCCTAGACCTTATGGATCGCCGGGCACTGCAAAAGGACCCCGCCGGCGGACGCAGCACGAGCTATACGCTGGCTATATAGCCTATTTTGTCCGGACCCTAACGAGGTTGGCCGCAAACGTGGACCATCATTGCGACACTTTCGGCGCATCCTGAAAATGTCATCAAATCACAAAAAATGAACTAAACCACGGATTCCGTCCGGAACAATTTGCGCTTTTCACGTAGTTTTATGTATTTATTAACTATTTTTGTCCATATGATATGGATTAAATCGAGCGCTCTCATAACATCGTAGATTTAAATCCTACCCCCGCTACCAACAAAATTCATGGCCGGATGGCGGATTCGCCTTCCGGCTTTTTTGTTTTTCAGGCCTGCGATATCCGGCCGAACCGCGCCGACCCTATCGGCGAAAATGTCGCCCCGTTCCCGCTTGACAAATCCCTTCCGTAGCGGTCCGCCCGATCCTTCACACGAATTTTATTCACACCGACAGGCACTTGGCAGAAATCGGACACTTCAGTACAAAATTGTCACACCGAAAAACACATCATTCGCAACCAGCTGTATTTAATGATTTTTTTTGTTGTGCATTTTGTCACCAATCTGTAATGATTCCTTAAGTTACGGGCATTCGCGAGCATGAATTCGATTTCTTCCACAATGTTATCCACAGGAACTGTGGAAAACAGGAAAACACGAAGACACACAGAATGTTATACGGTATTCCTGAATGCTCGGACGAGATTTCAAAGCTAACATCACGAAACCCGCCGCTCCGCATCGCGAACCCCGTTGCGCAAAGTTCTTGCAGAGAAACATCACCAATGTCCGGGATAAAGAAATCGCCTGCGTCGAAAAAGCAGTTGAAAGCGCAGACCAACCGCAGCCCAAGATCGGACGGATTCAAGTCACCACGTGCCGCCCGTCAGCCACGCTCCGATTTCGATATCCTCTCGCATGAGCACATAAGGTGATCGAGGCGCCTCCGCACCTCAAGTTGTCCGTTTAAAGCCCTCTACCGACCACCTAAGCGCATTGCGATGTAGGACGGTGATGGCAAATGCGTCACCATCAGCGAAGCGCCAAATCGAGCCATGCGTTCGTCGCCGACGAGAAGACCTTTGCGTTACTCCACGAGCCAAAAATGGCGGTCACCACGGCTTTAAAGAATTAGACGTTCATACCGATATCAAGAGAGCTATGCTGATTTCTGGTGTATAGGCTGACTAATTAAGCGGTGTACCCTGTTGATTGATCTTGACGGATCAACAACCAACAGGAGATGTACACCGCTATGAACGAGAGTAACGTTGTCGAGCTGAAAG
>WGNS01000081.1 GCA_016124415.1 Gammaproteobacteria bacterium
ATCCACCCGCACCCGGATCAGTTTCGAGCTGGCGGCCTTGCGGCTCTCGGCCGACGTCATCAATTTCACCGCCGAGTCCTCCTCGTTGAGAAAGGGGGAGACGCTCAAGGACACCGCCCGCAATCTCGAAGCGCTCAACGCCGACATCATCATCATTCGGCATAACGCCACCGGCGCGCCCCATTTCCTCGCCCGTTTCCTGAATTCCAGCGTTGTCAACGCGGGCGACGGCGCCCATGAGCATCCCACTCAGGCCTTTCTCGACGCCTTCACCATTCGCGAGAAGAAAGGAAAGATCGAAGGCCTGAACGTCACCATTCTCGGCGATATTCTTTACAGCCGCGTCGCCCGCTCCAACATTTGGGCCCTGCAAAAGCTCGGGGCCCACGTCACCCTCTGCGGCCCTTCCACCCTCGTTCCCCGCACCTTCGAGCAAATGGGCTGCCGCGTGACCTGCAACGTCGATGAAGCGATCGCCGGCGCCGACATCATCAATCTCCTTCGCATCCAGCACGAGCGGCAGCGCAAGACCATGTTTCCCAGCATCGGCGAATACACCTCCCTGTTCAGCCTGAACAAGTCCCGCCTCGCCCTCTGCAAACCGGATGCTCTCGTCATGCATCCGGGCCCCATCAATCGCGGCGTCGAGATCGACAGCGACATCGCGGACTGCGCGCGCTCCCTGATCCTCGAACAGGTCACCAACGGCCTCGCCGTCCGCATGGCCGTTCTCTATCTGATCTCCGGGGGCAAAGGCCCCCCCGAAGTCACCTGAGTTCCGGCGGCCGGTTATTTGTTCGGCGGCGCCATTACCTTCCGGTTCACTGTCAACGCCACGCGATTGTTGTTGATGGCCATCTTGCGAAACTCCGCGAATTTCTCCAACTCCTCCGGACTCAAAAATGCCCCCGCCCGGTTCGCCACGTTTGCATAAATCGAATCGAGCAGGTTCAGATTCTTGTCCGCGAATTCCTCGGACGCGATATTTCGGAAGTTCAACGTGGGCACCGTCTGGTAATCCTTCGGCAATCCCGCCGCCGCCAGCGCCCGGTCGGTCTCCTCCTGCATCAACTGATACATCTGCTTCGTTTGCGCCTCCTTGGCTTCCTTGTCTCCCGTGAGCATCCCTTTGAACTGTTCCGACGTCAGGTAACTCGCCAGATTCCGCGTGTAATCCTCGTACTTTTGGAAATCCTCCGGCCCCAGCAATTGTTTCACCTCTTTTTTCAGCTCCGTTTCCTGGGCGCTAAACACTTGATCCATCTCCGCCATCGATTTCCCATCGCGCAACATCGTCGTGAGGTAATTGATGTTGGTCATCACATGGTCCGCCAGCAGATTGTTCAGGTTTTCCGTCAGGTCCGGCGACAGATTCGCCTTCGTCGCCAGTCCTTTATAAACCATGCCCAGCGCCATTTTCTGCTGGTCCCGGATCATCTTCACCATTTCCGGATTCTGCGTCAGCCCGCTCATCACGCTCGGCGGATCGCTCTTGGCCGCCGCGGCTGCCACCGCTTCTTCCGCGGTCTGACGCAGCGTGCCGACCTGCCCGCGCAATTTCATCAACTCCCGAAATTGCTCGTTCGTGGCCGGCGTCGGGGCCTGCCTCGCCTCCGCCACCAAATTCGATAGCCGATCGTTCTCCGCCTTCAACCGACTCAGGTCGGCCACCTGCTGTTTCAGCCCCTCGTTCTCCGCCTGAAGCTTCGCTTGCGCCTGCTTTTGCATGATCAACGGCACGCCCAGCGTCAAAACCACCGCGCCGAAGACCGCCACCTGTGTTTTCGTGATGTTCATAATGGTTAAAAAAGCTAGAGTTCCCCCGCCGCCCAGCGTCACGGCAGCGACGGCCGAGGCCGCGATCGAAGCCGAAAGGCCCGCCGGAGCCGCGCTCACCGCCCCGGTCCCCAGCGCCGTGCCCAGCGCGGTCGCCGAAAGCGCGATTCCCCGCCGCTTCAACAGCCGTTCCAGTTTCTCGAGCGCGCGCCCCACCCGTTTGCGCGCCGCCTCCTCGTTGCTTCCCAATCCCGCGCCCACTCCCGCGTAATCCCGGTGCTCGAAAAACCGCAGCAAAATCGCCTGCCGGTCCGCGCTTCCCAATTGATTGATTGCTTCGTCCAAGACCGGCGAAACCAGAGCGAGATCTGCTGATGCTTCTTCCTGCATGGCTTTCATTTCCACTGCCTCTCTCTCACGGATTTGTCGGCGGCGCTCCGCCCGCATCGTTTTGCTGGCCACGAAACAAGTGTGCCGGTGCAGCCAACCCCCGAGCATGACCTCGCCCTTCATCCGGGCCGCGACGCTCGCCAGGTCGGCGAAGACCTTTTGTGAAACATCTTCGGCCTGATGCTGGTCCCCGTTCACCAACCGCAGCGCCGTCGAGTAAACCAGGTCCAGATACCGGCGCACCACTTCCGCAAAAGCCTCTTCCGAGCCGCCTTCCGCATATTCCCTCAGCAATCGATGCGCGTCTGACATTCTTTTCGTGGGTATAGACCCGCAGCTCGGCCAAACCGGACAAAAAAATTGCCCGATCCGAATTTTCCCGCATTTTCCCGCCTCCCGCCGTCGATTCAGCTTTTCCTATCCCCGTTCTCCCTATAACTTGCCCCAACGCGGCATGAGCAATTCCGTGAAAATCCTGTTGTACGCGTTGCTGGCGGTCCTCGCCAGCATCTCCGGGTATTTCGCGCTGACCAATTTCGGCCGCTTGATGGAACGCAGCGGAAACCGCCACTCCGATCTCGAACGCATCGAACCCATCCGCGCCCCCATCGAGGAGGAACCCGCCCCGGCGGTCCAACCCCTCTCCAATACTCTCGGCTCCAATTCCATCGTCAGCACCAACGCTTCCAATCTCGTCCAGGGTTTCGAGTCCTCCGCCGCCACCAATATCACCAACCTTGCCCCGGCCAACTCTGCCGCTTCCACCCCGGCGCCCACCGCTCTCCCCGTCGGGAGCACCGCCAAAAAGCCAGCGGCGACCGGGCGCCTCGGCCTCTGGGCCGCGCTTTTTGTCTTCAGCCTGGTCGGTTTGGGGCTGCTCATCGCCGGCGATGTTTCGCACTACTTCGGCAATCGCGCCCTCAAAACGCTCTACAACGAGGAAGGTGAAGGGGTCGCCAATCCGGAATACGAGCAGGCCGAGCAGGTTTGGGCCAATGGCGAACATCTCGAAGCCATTTCCCTGATGCGCGAATACCTCAAAAAGAACCCTCGCGAGCAGTACGTCGCCATCCGTATCGCCGAGATTTACGAAAAAGATCTCAAGAACTATCTCGCCGCCGCTCTCGAATACGAGGAGGTCCTCAAGCACAAACTCCAACCCGACCGTTGGGGTTGGGCGGCGATTCACCTCTGCAATCTCTATTTCAAGCTCAACCAGGAGCAAAAGGCCTACCCGCTCCTCCGGCGCATCGCCAACGAATACCCCAACACCCCCGCCGCCGAGAAAGCCCGAAAACGCCTCGAACAAGTCGAAGGCGTTTCCTTGGAACAGGCGCCGATGGATCAGCCGTTCCAAGTGCCCCCTCAACAACCCTCCGCCCCTGGCACCGGCCTCCCACCCGGTTTTCGCCCCCGCAAGTAATCCTCCCGGGCTCCGCCTTTCCAACCGCCCACAGCCCGCGGGAACTCAAGAGGCCGCTTCGGCTGTTTCGCCCTCCACCTGCTCCACCGCTTCCCGGATCATCTTCTTGAAAACGTCGATCCCTTCGTCGAACGCCGCCGCGATTGGCAGCACCCGCGTTTTCCGGATCCGCCGCTTGAATTTCTTCAGATTCTCCTCCGCCTCGGGCTCGTCCATCTTGTTCGCCACCACATACAGCGGCTTTTCCAGCAGCGTCGCATCGTACAGCTCTAACTCCGCGAGCAACTGCTTGTAATCGTCCCACGGATTTCGCGCGTCCGTTCCGGCCATGTCCAGCAGCATCACGAGAATCTTGCACCGCTTGATATGCCGCAAAAACTCGTGCCCGAGCCCCACGTTTCGATGCGCCCCCTCGATCAATCCCGGCACGTCACACACCGTCAGTCGGCGAAAATCCGCATACTCCAAAATCCCAATCTGCGGATGCAGCGTGGTGAACGGATACGGCGCGATCTTCGGTCGCGCCTTCGAGATTGCCGTCAGCAGCGTCGATTTGCCCGCGTTCGGATATCCGATCAATCCCACCTCCGCCAGAATCCGCAACTCCAGCAGATAATTCCCCTCGTCTCCCGGCTCTCCCGGCTGCGCGAATCTCGGCGCCTGCCGCCGCGCCGTCGCAAAATTTCGGTTCCCCAATCCGCCGCGCCCTCCCTTGCACAGCACGAACTGCTCCCCATGCGACGTCAAATCCGCCAGCAACTCCCCTTTCCTTTCATCCCAAATCCGCCTCTGCTCTTCCTCCGCCGTCAGATCGATCTCCAACGCCCGTTCCTTCCCCGCGTGCCGAATCTTCGGCCGGTTCCCGGACGCCATTTGAAACGCCGCCTTGCCCTTCGGCGCCTCGCGGCTCTCGGTGTCCTCCAACTCCTCGCCGGCTTCCCCGGTTTCCCCGTCCGTTTCCGCACCCGGACGATCCATCCGCCACACCAGCGTTCCGCACGGCACCTTGCCGCTCCGGTCCTTTCCCGCATGCCCATCCATCCCCTTCCCCGTCCCCGCTTCCCCCGCCTGCGCCACCAGGCGCGGCGAATAATATTGCGCGATCAAGTTATTCAGATCGTGATCCGCCTGCAAAATCACGCTCCCCCCGCGCCCGCCATTGCCGCCACTTGGCCCCCCCTTCGGCACAAACGCCTCCCGGTGAAACGCCACCGCCCCCTTGCCCCCGTGCCCAGCGCGCGCATAAACCTTGATCTCATCGATGAACATCCTCGTCCATTCAAACACACCCCCACCCAAAGATCAATTTGTGACCGCCCGCGACGGATTCCCATCAAGTCCACGGCGAAGCGCTCCCGCGCGGCCCAATTTTTTAGTCGGCCCGATCCGGCCTCGACCCGGGGACTTCCCGGTACGACCTCCAACCGTCTATTCCGAAACTGTCGTGTCGTATCGCACCCCCTCCGGAACGGGCAGGGCGATCGGCACGGTCACCCCGCTCTCACCAACCGTGCGCCGGGAGGCATCCAGTGCCAGGAAAGCCGTGTCCGGGCTCAGGATCTGGTAATCCAACGCGGTCTGCCGCGCCTGCGCCATCGTCCGCCGCGAGGGATCATACGGCGATTTCTCCAGCAGCTCCGCCACCTTGCTTCGGGCCCAAAGGCTTGGCAGCGCCGGGCTGGATTCCTCCGCCCCGCTTTCTCTCACGCTGACCGGAATTCGCACTCGCGACCCTCCGGCCCGGCCCGATAGCTCGATCACTGGCGTCTTCCCTCCTGAGCCAGGTTCGAACCGACCGGTCAAAATCACCGGCCGCCCCACAAACAGGTCCGGCAGCCGTTTCGGAAAAACATCGCTTGCCTTGAATCCGCCCCAGTGGATCTCGACCTCGGTTAACGCGGGATGGCTCACCCGTTCAAAGAAGTCGCCCATGATCTGCCCTCCATTATCGTTCAGCCCCAAATAAGCCACCGCTCCCCGCCCCACCTTCGCCATCCCTTCGAGCAGAAATCGATTCACGGAAGATCCCACGCCGAACGAAAAAATGCGCGAATCGCCCAACCGTCCGTGAATCTCGCGCAGAATCTCCGTTTCATTGCCGATAAAACCGTCCGTCAGGAAGCAGATGAAGCGCAAGCGCGCGGGATCATGCGGAAAATCAAGCGCCGCCTTCACCCCTTCGATCATCATCGTCCCGCCCTCGCTTTGAAGCGATTCCAAATGCCTCAGCGCCCGCCGGATGTTCTCCGCGGTCACCGCCACCGGTCGGCTCCCGAACTGCCGGGCGTCCGCGGAAAAATTGATCAGCTGAAACGTGTCGCGCGCATCCATGTGCCTCAACGCCCAGCGCACGGCCGCTTTCGCCTGCGCAAGCGGCCGCCCCGCCATGCTTCCCGAGCAATCGAGCACGAACACCAGTTCCATCGGCCGTCGCTCCAGCGTTTCCAGCGCCGCCGGAGGATACATCATCAAGGTGAAAAAACCGCCCCGATGATCCTGATGGGTGATCAGTCCCGTTTTGATCGTTCCCCCGGCCACGCGATATCGAAAAACAAAATCCTTGTTCGGAATCGAATCGCCCGGATTCAGGCTCACCTCCAGATGTTCCACGCTCGCTTCTGCTCCCTTCGGGCGGACGGTCACCGCATGCGTTTTGCATTCATAGTCCTCGATGCGCACTCCCGCGTTCACCTCCAACTCCAAGCCGATGTCGTGCCCGCTGCGCGTTTCGGGCGCCAGATAATGAGCGTCCATCGGCTGCCCGCTCCGCGCCAACCCGCTCGCCGGGACCGCTCCAATCCCTCCATGAAATCCGGGCGGATTGAACCGTGGCCCCACCACCATCGGGAACACGAATTCGTACCATCCATCCGCATAGGCCAGCGTGTGGTAATACCGGATCGAAATGTCGATCCGTTTTCCCGGTTCGATGTTCGCCACCGATTGGATGAAGATGTTCGGCCGCTCCTGCGTCAGCAATGCCGCCGTGTACCCCTGTCGCTTCGCGTCCGTATAAATCCGTTCCGCCTCCCGGCGTTCCCGCACAATGCCGCGAATCCGCCGCGCGCCAACCTGCATCACGAATTCGTTCACCGCGCCATTCTCCGGCAGCGGGAACACATAGACCGCCTCGATCTTCTCCGCGAACGGGTTCTCGAATTGCTGCGTCACATCCACGCTCGCGAGATACCCGCTCACGTTGGCCTTCACCTGCGTGTGCGCGAGTGGGAGCGGTACTTCTCGATTTTGCACCTTCGTCATCATCGCTCCCGTTCCGGGATACTGATCGTCTCGCGCGCCCGAGTCCCCGCCCGCTCGAGAAATCACCCAGAGCTCATCCGTCATCGCCTCCGCGAAGCTGACCCCCGTCCTTTCCCTCGCCCCGACTTCCGGATGCAGCAGTTCACGCAAATTGCGTCCTTCTGAACCGGGCCGTCCCGAGTCCGAAAAGTAGCCACGCCTCGATTCCTCCGGGATCGGACTCCTGTTTTTCGGCGCCTTCGCGCATCCGCACAATAGGATGACCGCGACCGTGAGGCCGCACATCCATGACTCACCATTTTTCATTCTTCGTCCTTTTTGAAAACGCTCGCCCTCACCGCGATCTTCCTTCCATCCGCCGTCGCCGCCGCTTCAATGACGACCCTCCAGCGCGGCCGCGCCCCTGACTCGGGGATCTCCACGTGCAACGACGCGACCCGCACTTTTCCTCTCGGCAACTGCTCGCTCGCATCCACTCGAAAGGCTGCCAGTTTGATCACGTTCTTTTGAATGGCCTTGGGGTCGAAAAACGGCGGCGCTTGGAACGCCGGAGGCTCTCCGCCCTCGACACTTAAAATCTTCGCCACTCCCTCCTCGTCCCAAATCCGAACCTGGTACGCCGCCAGAGCCTTGCTTCCCGAATCCACGTACACCTCGTAAACCGCGAACGCTCCGTGTGCCGTGATCGTCTCCACGAACGCTACCAGCAAAACCCAGCAGATCACTCCCCGGATGTACTTCATTCTGCCTCCTCCGCCCACGGTCCCCTCTCCAACCGAACCGCGAGCGTGGCGATCTCCTCCGCATCCCGCGCGTCGATCTTCTGATCATGATTGATGTCGCTTCCCTTGCCGCGCTGGACCTCCTTGGCCATGAGCAGCGCATCGATCACGTCCACCGTTCCGTCTCGATTCAAATCCGCCATTTGCCGTTCCGTCGGCCGCGCGAAATACAGGATCAGTCCCGCGATCACGATCGCGGCCGCCAGCGGCAGCCAATGCTGCCAAACCGATGGCGTTCGCCTCCGCGCGAGGCGCGGTCGGTCACTCACCACCGCTGTCGGTTCCTCGAAATGAGCGCGGATCGCGCCTAACATCCGTTCATCCCTCTCTCGTGGAACGAAGATTTCCTCCTTCGCCAGCGCCCGGAGCGCCTTCTCAAGCTTCGGATGGTTTTCTTCCTTCATCTGATAATTAAGCAATTCAGCCCCGTTCCAGGTTCATTAAATTCATCTCAAAAAAACTCTCGGAGCTTCGGATTGCCCCGAAGCGCCGCCAGTCCGTGGTGCAACCTCGATTTCACCGTCCCCAGCGGCACCTCCAGCGCCGCCGCGATCTCCGCCAATTCCATTCCCTCCACGAAGCGCAGCACCAGCGTCTCCCGCTGTGCCTCCGGCAATCCGGCCACCGCCACCCGTAGCGCTTCACCGCTCGCCTCCTGCCCTCGCGGGGCCTCCAATTCGGCGAACAACTCCTCTCCGCCCCGCCACCGCTCCGCTTTGGCTCGCGCGTTCAGCGACAGATTCTTCACCACCGGATACAGAAACGACTTCAGTTGGCATGTCAGCCTGAATCCGGGAAACTTCTTTAAGAAGTACAGGAAAACCTCCTGAAGAATGTCCAACGCCTGCTCGCGATCTCCTGTGAAGCGGAACGCCAGATTCACCACCCAGTCTCGATAACGGAAATACAGCCCCTCGAATGCCGAAGCGTCCCCCGCGTTGGCATTCGCAATCAGTTCTTGATCATCGCGCTCGTCAGTTCCGTTCAAGCGATCGTTACCCCACCCCTCCGCCAGTTGCTTGCGATTCTCCAGCTATCGATCTCGAGTTGCACTCTTTGCTTGAGCCTGCGAACGGGCCAAAAAGTTCATAAGAAGCTCCGAAATACCAAAAACTCCAGTGCGCGAAGGTCAAAAGCCAATTCCAATACGACAATGAGGGCAATGATTCTTAGGGAGTTGTTCTTTACAACTACTTTTATACGTGTTATAGTTTTGCTTTAAATGAACAAATATAACCAATCTGGAATTTTAAGAGCAAGTTCAAACCGCTCTGATACCCCGCGACTCGCCCAAAAGGCGACATTTAAAGGGTTCGAGGTTTCCGGATTCCGTTCACTTGGTTCACTCGAAAACGCCCGTAAAACCGCAAAAACCACTTAAAAATCATTTCTTGGTTCACCTAATCGACTCTTGAAATCACCCTTTAACCAACCAGATTCTCACAGGAAACGGCGGCGCGCTCCTCGACGCGAAAGCGACTTATCTTGTCGTCAAAAAGTCCACCATGGCTTTGCCGAACGCCGCCAGGTCCCGCGGCGTTCGGCTCGAAATCAGGTTTCCGTCCGTCACCACCGGTTCATCCACCCAGATCGCGCCGGCGTTTTCCAGATCGTCCTTGATCCCGCGCGAACCGGTTACCCGCTTCCCTTGCAGGATCCGCGCCGAAATGGGAATCCAGCCGCCGTGGCAGATGAACGCCACCAATTTCCCCTGTTCGTAAATCTCCCGGGTCAGTTCCAGCACTTTCTTTTCCCGCCGCAGTTTGTCCGGCATGAATCCACCAGGAATGAGCAGCCCGCAAAAGTCTTCGCTCCGCGCTTCCGCCAGACACAAATCGCTTTTGGCGGGGTAGCCATGCTTGCCGCTGTATTCTTTCAATTCCAATCCCGCCACCCGCGTGGCAAATCCCGCCTCCTGAACCCGCAACAGGGGATACCAAAGCTCCAGGTCCTCATAAACATCGTCCACGAAGGTCAACAAGGTTCTCGTCATGTCGCGGACCATACGAACGCGCGCGGCGTTTGCGCAAGCCATGGCTCGGCCCGCCACTTTTCCCGGTGGCCGCGGGCGGGACCCTGCTGGCGTCGAGCCTCGGGTGCCCCCCCAAGTCCGTCTTCAATAAAAGTCCATAAAGCATATTTGACGCACCACAAGCAGTCGCATAAAGTTTCAAAAATGATGATCACGAGAAACCACTCGTGGTCACCCGGATCTCATCGCCGCCTCCCAAGGCCGCGTACGAGCCGGAACAAAAGCATCGATTCGTCGCACCGGTTCACTCCCGCCCGACTCGTTGTTTCTGTTCCCCCTCGCCATCCCGGTGGCCACCACCTCGGGGACCGAGCGCGTCTCGCGTACCGAATCGGGCGTCCGGCCCGATTCCTCCTTCGCGTCTTTCGCGTTCGTCCGTCACGCCACTCTTTCCCTCAGCGCAGCCCCGCACTTTCTCCTTCCCCATTCCACTATCTTCGCCGCTCTCCTTACTCCCCTCGTCCGCTTCGTGCTTCCCGGCCTTTCCCGCCCGAAACCTTCACCAAACCCCCGTGTTCTCGCGTTTCTCACGATTTCTCATCTCACCCTTCATTCCCCCCGCCGCTACCCGGCCCACCGTCCGATCCAGTCGGCCTCCGCTCCTTGGAAATCTGGCATTGGAAATTCGTCATTCATCCGCCTTTCACGCCTTCGCTCGTTCATAAGTGCTTCATTTCACGCGAATTCACGCCATCTTCGGATTGGGGCAATCGCCCCAACGCTGGCGTTTTTTCGCGTTCGTTTGACTTTCCCGCCGCCCACTTTCATCCTCCCTCCCATCCACTGATGAAAAAGCTTGTCGCCATTTTCCTGCTCCTCTCCCGCGGTTTTGCCCTGTTCGCCGCGCCGGAAGAAATCTTCGAC
>WGNS01000086.1 GCA_016124415.1 Gammaproteobacteria bacterium
CATAAGGACGGCGCCGCGCTGCCCAGTCCCTACGCCGTGGATACGATCCTGTTCGGTCCGGGAGAGCGCTACGACGCGATCATCGACATGAACAACTCCGGCAGATTCATCTTCCATGACCATGTCGACAAGCACGTCGTCAACGGCAGCAAATTCCCCGGCGGCGCGATCACCGTGATCGAGTATGAAGGCAATCCGGACGACGACTGGTACGTCTGGCGCAACAAGAACTACGACCCCGATTTCTTCTATAGCGAATCGATGAAAAAAGGCTACGGCATGTTCGAGAACGCGAACTTCGCCGGGCAGCCGATTCAGCAGCGCAGAAAGCATCGGGGGGCTCAATGAAGCGTCCCGTAGTATCGGTCATGCGTCGAATTTCGATGCTGTCGTTGATCCTCTTGCCGTTGGGATTCGCCAATGCCGGGCAAGGCGACGACCTGCTCAACGCGAGATGCGCCGGTTGTCACGATCTCAAGGGTCCGGCACCGACAACGGTGCAGGCAATCTGGGAACGGAAAGGGCCTGATCTGTTCTACGCGGGCAACAAGTATCGCCGCGAGTGGCTGGCGCGGTGGCTGCAGGCGCCCGTCAGGATCCGGCCCGCCGGCATGTTCTACGGCAACCATATCAAGCCGGGTCCCGACGGTGATGAAATCGATCAAGGCTCGTTGGCACCGCACGTCAAGTTAAGCGGGTCCGATGCCGAACTGGCGGCTTCCGCGCTGATGGATAAAAAGGCCAAGAGCGATCTGATCAAACCCGGCGAATATCACTCCGGGACGATCTCGAAGTCCATGGGTGAACTGATGTTCGACAAATTCCGCGGATGCCTCGCCTGTCATGAAATCGAGCCCGGATACGGCGGTTCGTCGGGACCGGAGGTCTACACGGTGGCGAAACGCCTTCAGTCCGACTTTCTCATCAGTTACATGCGCAATCCGCAAGCCTGGGATCCGAAGATCTTCATGCCCAACAAGCACCTCAAGGAACAGGACCTGCCCAAGTTCGTGGACTACTTCAAGGTGCTCAGCGAGGAGGATTTCAAATGAGCCGCGTATTGAGATGGGCGCTGTTTCCGTTGCTCGTGACCTTGCATTGCGGTCAGGCGTTGGCGGCGGAAACGGGCAAGGACCTCTATAAGACCTATTGCTGGCAGTGTCACGGCATGACGGGTAACGGGAACGGCATCAACGTGCGCGATATGTCGGTGCAGCCTCGCAACCATTCCGATGCCAAGGAGATGTCGGCGCGATCGGACGAGGACTTGTTCAAGGCCATCAAACACGGCGGCCAATCGATCAACAAGTCGGTTTTGATGCCGCCTTGGGACGGGGTTTTGAGCGATGACGAGATTCATGCGCTGGTGCGTTATTTACGCGAACTTTGTCAATGCCGGCATGGGTGAGGCGTGGCCGGTTCAACGAAATAAAGGACGCCTTTCGTCAGGGAAGCATAACCAAAAGTTGTAGTTGTCATTCAAAAGCAAGAGAGGAAAGTGACATGAAAATATCGAAACGTAAAATGGCCGCGTTGGCCGTCCTGAGTATGGGGTTACCCATGATGACGACAACCGTTTTGGCCAAGACGGTCCATGTGACCTTCACCGCCAAGGAGACCATGACGGAGATCGACAACAAGGGTACGCAATATCCCTCGTGGACCTTCGACGGCGGCGTTCCGGGCAAGGTCGTTCGAGTGACTCAAGGCGACGTCGTCGACTTCGAGTTGATCAATCCAAAGGAGAACAAAAATTCCCACTCGATCGATTTTCACGCCGCCGAAGTGGATGTTCTCGATGAGTTCGCCCCCGTAAAACCCGGGAATACGAAACATTTCAAATTCGTGGCCAAGCGTGCAGGCACCTATATGTATCACTGCGGCGCGCCGACCATGGCGCAGCATATCGCCCGCGGCATGTATGGCCTCATTCTCGTTGATCCCAAAGAAGGTTACTCCAAGGCCTTTCCCAAGCCCGATCGGGAATATGTCCTGGTTCAGGGACAGTATTTCCCGAACGCCGAGGACAAGGACGCAATGATCGAGAATCGCGGCTGGGCGGGTGCGCTGATCAACGGCAAGATGTTCAACTACGATCCGGTCCATGATCCCGACGCCACCAAGGTCCTGCAGGCCAAGCCCGGCGAGCGTGTGCGAATCTACTTCGTGAACGCCAATATCAATATGCCGGTGGCCTTCCATCCCATCGCGGGGATTTGGGATCGCGTCTATATCAACGGCAATCCGAAAAACGTCCTCTACGACGTTCAGACCTACAACGTTGCCGTTGCCGAGGCCGATGCGTTCGACATCGTGTCTCCGGCGGATCGCGCGACCAACAACGCGATCGTCGATCACACCATGAGCGCGGCCCTGCGCGGCGCAATCACGGTGCTCATGAACAAGCCGGACGCCGACCCCAACGCGGGTAAGGGCGACAACATCCTGGTCCGGTAAACAGTGCAGCCAACGTCTCCGTTTAAGGAGATTTCGAGGGGGGCGCCAGCCCCCCTTTTTTTATATTTGTCCTTTAGCATCCCCAGATCTTCCAGGGAACGGTAGGTTGGGCTGAGGGACGAAGCCCAACACCGAGTTTCGCACACATTGTTGGGCTTCATTCATGCAGCCCAACCTACGCCCAAGGTCGGGCAGGCTCACTTCTTCGTATCAAAGCGCCTCGATCTTCGCGAGCTGTTCTTCGAGTCCCTGCCGGGTCGTTCGCATCTCAGCAAGCCGCTCGCGCTCTTTCGCGACGACATCGGCGGGCGCTCGGTCGACGTAGTTCGCGTTGGCGAGCTTCTTTTCGCTGCCTTCCATACCCTTGCTGATGCGTTCGATCTCCTTGGTCAGACGGGCGATCTCGGCGTCTTTGTCGATGAGTCCGGCGAGCGGGATCAGCAAACGCATTTCGCCGACCATGGCTGTGGCCGCTTCGGGCGCGGCCTCGCTAGCCTCGAGCCAGTGGATCGATTCGAGACGGGCGAGGCGGGTCAACAGCTCCTCATGGCTTTTCAGTCGCGCAAGGTCTTCCGTACTGCCTTGTTGCAGATAAAGCGGAAGCGGTTTGCCGGGCGCGATGTTCATGCCGCTGCGGATCTTGCGAACGCCTACGATGCACTCCATGATCCAGGCCAGTTCGGCCTCCGCAGACGCATCCACGGCCCAATCGGCGGCGTCCGGGTAGGGCTGCAGCATGATCGATTTGCCTTCGATGCCTGCCGTGGGCGCAGCGCGCTGCCAGATTTCTTCCGTGATAAACGGAATCAGCGGATGCGCCAAACGCAGCAGCGTCTCGAGCACGCCGACGAGGTTGTTGCGCGTCGCCTGACGCGCGGCATCGCTACGCGACTCGTCGCTCAATAACGGCTTGGTGAGCTCGAGATACCAGTCGCAGTATTCGTTCCAGGTGAACTCGTAGATGGCCTGGGCGCCGAGGTCGAAACGGTAGGTCTCGACCGACTGACGGACCGTCGCGATCGTCTGAGCCAGGCGCGAGCGGATCCAGCGGTCGATGACGTGTAACGGTTCGCCCGGGACCGCCGCCGTATTTTGCCCTTCGCAATTCATGAGCACGTAGCGGGCCGCATTCCAGAGCTTGTTGCAGAAGTTGCGGTAACCCTGGATACGGTTCAGGTCGAACTTGATGTCGCGCCCGGTCGAGGCAAGGGCCGCGAACGTGAAGCGCAGGGCGTCGGTGCCGAAGGCCGGAATGCCGTCCGGGAAGTCGGCCTTGGTGGTGGCGATGATCTTCTTCGCCATCTCCGGCTGCATAAGGCCGCGCGAGCGCTTATCGACCAGGGCCTCGAGTTCGATGCCATCTATTAGGTCAATCGGATCGAGCACGTTGCCCTTGGACTTGGACATCTTCTGGCCGTGGGCGTCGCGCACGAGGCCGTGGATGTAGACCTCGTGGAAAGGGACCTCGCCCGTGAACTTTAGGCCCATCATGATCATGCGGGCGATCCAGAAGAAGATGATGTCGAAGCCCGTGACGAGCACGCTGGTCGGATAGAAGGTATTGAGCTCGGGCGTCTCCTCGGGCCAGCCCAGTGTCGAGAAGGGCCATAGCGCCGACGAGAACCAGGTGTCGAGGACGTCGTTGTCCTGCTCAAGCGCGACATCATCGCCGAGACCGTGCTTGGCGCGGACCTCGGCCTCATTGCGGCCGACGTAGACCGCGCCGTCCGCGTCGTACCAGGCCGGGATGCGATGCCCCCACCAGATCTGACGGCTGATGCACCAGTCTTGGATGTTGCGCATCCACTCGAAATAGGTGTTCTTCCAGTTGTCCGGCACGAAGCGGATCGAACCGTTCTCGACCGCCTCGATGGCGGGCTTGGCGAGCGGCTCGGCCTTGACGAACCACTGGTCGGTCAGGAGCGGCTCGATGACCGTGCCCGAGCGATCGCCGCGCGGGACCATGAGCTTGTGGTCGTCAATGCCGGCCAGCAGGCCCAGGGCCTCGAGGTCGGCGACGACGCGCTTGCGGGCCTCGTAACGGTCGAGCCCACGATAAGCCGTCGGGGCCTCGTCGTTGATCTTGGCGTCGATCGTCAGGATGTTGATCATGGGAAGGTTGTGGCGCTGTCCCATGGCGTAGTCGTTGAAGTCGTGCGCCGGCGTGATCTTGACGCAGCCGGTACCGAACGCCGGATCGACGTAGTCGTCTGCGATGATCGGGATCGGGCGGTCGGCGAGCGGCAGCATGACTTCCTTGCCGATCAGGTGCCGGTAGCGCTTGTCTTCGGGATGCACGGCGACGGCCGTATCGCCCAGCATGGTTTCGGGACGGGTCGTCGCGACCGTCAGATGACCGCTGCCGTCGGCCAGCGGATAGCGCATATGCCAGAGGTGGCCGGCCTCTTCCTCGGAGATGACCTCGAGGTCGGAAACGGCCGTGTGCAGGACCGGATCCCAGTTGACGAGCCGCTTGCCGCGATAGATCAGCCCCTCGTCATAGAGCCGGACGAAGACCTCGTGGACGGCGTCGGACAGACCCTCGTCCATCGTGAAGCGCTCGCGCGACCAGTCCAGCGAAGCGCCCATGCGGCGCAGCTGGCGCGTGATGCTGTTGCCGGACTCCTGTTTCCACTGCCAGACTCGATCGATAAAGGCCTCGCGGCCCAGGTCGTGGCGCGTCTTGCCGTCGGCCGCCAACTGGCGCTCGACGACCATCTGGGTCGCGATGCCGGCGTGATCCGTGCCGACCTGCCAAAGCGTGTTGTCCCCGGCCATGCGGTGATAGCGGATCAGCGCATCCATGAGCGTGTCCTGGAAGGCATGACCCATGTGCAAGGTGCCCGTCACGTTCGGCGGCGGGATCATGATGCAATAGGGTTTGCCGTCACCTTGGGGCGCAAAGACGCCGTCGCGCTCCCAGGTTTCGTACCAGTTGCGTTCGATGGCCTCGGGTTGGTAAGTCTTGTCCATGGGGCTCCAGTCAGAAATCGTTCGGCATTGCCGCGGTCGTATTTAAATAAGGTAGTGTTCGAGTCGCGGCATTATAACCGCCTAAGGAAAGGCGCGCTAACCACACGCGCAAGCTGTGTTATCCCAGCGTATGTGTCTCGATCTTGAGTCCGAGCGCCTGATATCGGCGGTAGCGATCGCGGCCTGCCTGGCGTTGGGTGTCGTCGCCGTCGATGATCTCGACGATGCGGTCGTGTCGATCGACGTGTTCGGGAATTTGTGATCGCAGATTGATCAGGACGTTCGTCGCCGGGTCATCCCGATTGGGCAGGACGATCCGGATCGGTGCGGAACATTCGCGGCTGCCGTCGTCGATCTCGTGGGGGATGAAGCTGTTGGGATTGAAGGTCCAGAGCAATTCGTCGAGCTGACGGGCGTCGGTGGGGCCTTCCGCGAGTATGCGGACCTCGTGTCCGAGGCCGTAAATCTTTTGGACGAGCTGGCAAAGCGTCCGGTCGCGGTGTCCGGCGCGTTCGTTTTGCAGGATGTAGAAGTCGACCTGGGTCATCGGGGCAGCTTAGCCAGTTGATCGAAGTGTGTAAATGGAGGTTTGGCGGCGTGATGGTCTATACTCCGCGCCATCATGAACGTGCTTGTTCCCGGAACACCTATTGAGTTCGCCGAGTCGCGCGTCTGGTACGCGCCGGCCAAGATCAACCGTTTCCTGCATATCACCGGGCGTAGGGCGGACGGTTATCACCTGTTGCAGACCCTGTTTCAGTTCATCGATCTTCGTGATGAACTGCGCTTCGTGCTCCGTGACGACGGCGTCATCTGTCGGGTAGGCGGTCCGGAAGGGTTGCCCGCGGACGATCTTTGCGTCCGCGCCGCCACACGGTTGCAGGCCGCCTGCGGCGTGACGCGAGGGGCGGACATACACCTGACGAAACGCATCCCGATGGGCGGCGGTTTGGGCGGCGGTAGCTCGGATGCGGCGACGGTATTGGTCGCGCTGAACGAACTTTGGGGTTGCGGTCTGGACGAGTCCGAACTCTGCGCGCAGGGACTCGAATTGGGCGCCGATGTGCCGGTCTTCGTGTTCGGACGCGCGGCGTGGGCGGAGGGGGTCGGTGAGGCCTTGGCCGAGGTCGCTCCGGACGAGCCCTGGATGGTTCTGATCGACCCTCATTGTCACGTCGATACTGGCCTTGTTTTCTCCGCTCCGGAATTGACACGTGACTGCCAATCCATCACAATGGCCGGCTTTCTGGCAGGCCTGGTTTCCAACGTCTGCGAGGCCGTCGTCAGGGACCAATACCCGGCGGTGGACGAGGCGCTGAATTGGCTTGAGACGCATGGCGGCGAGGCTCGAATGACGGGTACCGGGGCCTGCGTTTTCGCTGCCTGCTCCAATCGGGATGCGGCAGAGGCGCTTTGCCGGCAGGTACCCGAGGAATGGAGCGGCTACGTCGTCAAGGCGAGCAACCGATCCAGCCTTTTCGAGGGATCTTGAACGGGCCGGGCGAATGCCGGTGTGTTTTGATGTTGGGGTGTCGCCAAGTGGTAAGGCACGGGATTTTGATTCCCGCATTCCCAGGTTCGAATCCTGGCACCCCAGCCATTTTTGAATTGTTGAATTGATGCAGAAACGATTTCCGGTTGCGCCGGGTCGTGGTCGGTATCACGGGTAGCGTGATGGCAGTGTCCAGGTCCAGACAGAGAAAGTTCGATACGAGCGAGACCAATATGATGGTCTTTACGGGTAATGCGCACCCGAAGCTCGCCAACGATGTCGTCGATAGGCTCGGTATCAAACTCGGCAACGCCCACGTGGGCCGTTTCAGCGACGGCGAGGTCATGGTCGAAATTACGGATAACGTGCGCGGCCGCGACGTGTTCGTGATCCAGCCGACCTGTTATCCCACCAACGACAATCTCATGGAACTCATGGTGATGATCGATGCGATCCATCGCGCCTCGGCGCAGCGCATCACGGCCGTGATTCCGTATTTCGGGTATTCGCGTCAGGATCGCCGCCCGCGTTCGGCGCGCGTGCCGATTTCCGCTCGCGTGGTTGCGGACATGATTACGTCCGTAGGTACCCACCGTGTGTTGACGATCGATCTACACGCCGACCAGATCCAGGGCTTTTTCGATATTCCCGTCGACAACGTCTATTCGTCGCCGGTGCTTTTGAGCGATATCTGGCGCCAGGAGTACGACAACCCGATGGTCGTGTCGCCCGACGTAGGCGGCGTGGTGCGCGCCCGCGCCGTTGCCAAACAATTGGGGCATGCCGATCTCGCCATCGTGGACAAGCGTCGTTCCGGGCCCAACGTGGCCAAGGTCATGAACATCATCGGCGACGTCCGGGGCCGGACCTGTATCCTGGTCGACGACATGGTCGACACGGCCGGTACGCTTTGCGAGGCCGCTCGCGTGCTCAAGGAAAAGGGCGCGGCCAAGGTGCTGGCCTACATCACGCACGCGATCCTGTCGGGACCCGCGATCGATCGCATCAGCGCGTCGGTGCTCGACGAGCTCGTCGTGACGGATACGATTCCGCTTCGCGAGGCGGCGCAGGCCTGTCCCGTCATCCGCCAGGTCAGTATCGCCGACATGCTCGCCGAAACGATCCGGCGCATCAGTACCGAGCAGTCAGTCAGCTCCATATTTATGGATTAAAAACGTCCGGGCACGTTTTTAGCAGATGGTTTTTGGTGGCCTGTTCCTTATTAGTTTGGGCAGGTTAAATTTGGTGGGATATCCATCGCTTAAAGAGCCTTTTTCATGTCTGGTCGCGGATGTGGAAAGGCGTCAACCGGAGAGAAGTACACATGAGTCATTCGTTTTTGATTGAAGCCGAAGTGCGAGAGGACATGGGGAAAGGTGCGAGCCGCCGCCTGCGTCGCACCGGTCGGATCCCCGGGGTCCTTTATGGCGGCGACAAGGCGCCGCTGTCGCTGTCGCTCGACCACGATACCGTGCTGCATCAGCTCGAGCATGAGGCCTTCTACAGCACGATTCTGGAACTCAGCGTCGGCGGTAAGAAGGAGAAGGTCGTGCTTAAGGACCTTCAGCGTCATTCCTACAAGCCCTTGATCATGCACGTCGACTTGCAGCGCGTTTCCAGCAAGGACAAGCTGCGCATGCACGTTCCGTTGCACTTCATCGGCGAGGAAACCTGCCCCGGCGTCAAGCAGGGCGGCGTTGTATCGCACCTGTTGACCGACGTCGAGGTGACCTGTCTGCCGAAGGATCTGCCCGAGGCGATCGAGGTCGATATGTCGGGCATGGGCCTGAACGAGACACTCAAGATGTCCGATATGGTCCTGCCCAAGGGCGTCGAGCTCGTCGAGCTGAGCCATGGCGAAGGCCACGACCAGGGCGTCGTCTCCGTTCATACGCCGCACGTGAAGGCCGAGCCGGCTGAAGGTGCTGCCGGTGAAGCCGAGGCCCCGGCCGAAGGCGAGTGATCGACCTGAAGCTCCCGGGCCGACTTAGGTGAGGGATGCCGGCGATGGCAGTCTCCCTCATCGTCGGCCTGGGCAATCCAGGCGCGGAATACGAAAGAACCCGGCATAATGCCGGGTTCTGGTTTGTTGACGCCCTGGCGGCGGGAGGGCTTCGCAAGGAGGCGCGTTTCCATGGCCTCTCCGGCGATGTCCGGATCGGCGGCCAGACCTGCCGGCTCCTCGAACCGCAAACTTTCATGAACCGTAGCGGCCGCGCAGTTGCGGCGATGGTTGATTACTATCGGCTCGACATCGAGCAGATCCTGGTCGTTCACGACGAGATCGATCTGCCGGCCGGAGCCGTTCGTCTGAAGCGAGGCGGAGGCCATGGCGGGCACAATGGCCTTCGCGATATCATTGCGGCCCTTGGAGGGCGCAAGGATTTCCTGCGACTCAGATTGGGCGTGGGACATCCCGGACATCGCGATCAGGTGGTGGATTACGTCCTGCACAAGCCTTCCAAGAGCGAGCAGGCGGCCATTGACCAAGCCATAACGGACGCACTCGGCGTGCTGCCGCTGGTGGTGAACGACGATCTGGAGCGGGCCATGCACCGATTGCACAGCTCCGAAAGTTGATGTGACCGGAAGAAGCCGTCCTAGCTGATTGTAATTTATATCATTACTTATTTTAGGCTTCCGCATTTGGCAGCCTACCAAGAGAGGAAGGAGTATGGGGTTCAAGTGTGGAATCGTCGGGTTGCCCAACGTCGGTAAGTCGACCCTGTTCAATGCCTTGACCAAGGCCGGCATCGAAGCGGCCAATTATCCTTTCTGCACGATCGAGCCGAACGTCGGTATCGTGCCCATGCCGGACCCACGTCTCGACGCCTTGGCGGAGATCGTGAAGCCGCAACGTGTCTTGCCGACGACCATGGAATTTGTCGATATCGCCGGCCTTGTCGCCGGCGCTTCGCGTGGCGAGGGACTCGGCAACAAATTCCTCGCCCATATTCGCGAAACCCAGGCTATTGCCCACGTCGTACGTTGTTTCGAAAACGATGACGTAACCCACGTCGAAGGCTCGGTGGATCCGTTGCGCGACGTGGAGACCATCGATACCGAACTGGCCCTGGCCGACCTGGATACGGTGGAACGGGCTATGCAGCGCGTCGTCAAACAAACCCGCACCGGCGACAAGGAGGCCATGGCCAAGCATGCCTTGTTCGAACGCATGCGCGACCATCTGAACGGCGGCGGCGTCGCACGCAGCCTCGACCTTTCCGACGAGGAACGCCTCTCGCTTCGCGACTTGACTTTGTTGACCATAAAGCCCGTCATGTACATCGCCAACGTCGACGAGCAGGGCCTCCATGACGGCAACGCCATGCTGGATCGTCTCAAGGCGCATGCGGAGGGTGAGGGTGCCGTGGTGGTCCCGGTTTGCGCCGCCATCGAATCCGAACTGGCGGAGCTCGAAGAGGCGGAACAGCGGGAGTTTCTTGACGAGCTTGGCGTGAACGAGCCCGGTCTGAATCGTGTTATCCGTGCCGGGTACAACCTGCTGGGCCTGCAAACCTATTTCACCGCCGGCGTCAAAGAAGTCCGAGCCTGGACCGTCGCCGTCGGCGCAACGGCGCCGAAGGCCGCCGGCGTCATTCACGGCGATTTTGAAAAGGGTTTCATCCGCGCCGAGGTTATCGGCTACGAGGACTTCATCGCCTGTAAGGGCGAGCAGGGTGCCAAGGAAGCGGGCAAGTGGCGTCTCGAAGGTAAGGATTACATCGTGCGGGACGGCGACGTCATCCATTTCAGGTTTAATGTTTGAATAAAGTTTCGAATTACAAGTTACAAGTTACAAGCATAACAACACTAAACCAATCGCAGGCGACCCCGTACGATACGTTCTAAACTTGAAACTTGTAACTTGTAACTTGCAACTTGTAACCGCACTTAAAGCCCAGGTGGTGAAATTGGTAGACACAAGGGACTTAAAATCCCTCGACTTCGGTCGTGCCGGTTCGATTCCGGCCCTGGGCACCAATATTGAAAATCAACCATTTACGCTTCTTGCCGCTTTTTGACACTTCTTACGGTAAAACAGTTAGTTAGCATGTAATCCACCTTTTTCTTCCCGCGCGTTACCCCTCTTTTTCCCGCTTGATGTATGATTTCCTTACGCCAAATTTACGCCATTGGCGTAAATCAAAGGGGGCATACATGGCGACATTCAGAAAACGGAACGGCTGCTGGCGCGCCGAGGTGTGCATCAAGGGTACGCGCACGTCGGCGACCTTCACCACCAAGCGGGAAGCCCAGGCCTGGGCGGCGCAGGAAGAGACTCGGTTGCGGGAAGACTCGGCCGGCAAGATCCCGAACAAGCCGTTCCGCGACCTGCTCGAACGCTATAGCCGCGAGGTCAGCATTAATAAGCGTGGCGCCGTGCGGGAGCAGAAGATGATCGACGTCATTCTCCGCGACCCGGTCGCCGACGTATCGCTGCGCATGCTCGCGCCGACCGATATCGCCGCCTGGCGCGATCGGCGACTGAAGCAGGTCTCGGGCTCGACGGTGGAGAGGGAGATGACAATCCTCTCGCATGCCTGTTCAGTGGCGCGTCGCGAGTGGGGTTGGCTGCGCGTCAACCCGGTCAGTGATGTAAGGCGACCGCCACCGACACCGGCACGCACCCGGCGACCGACCGCGGAAGAAACGGAGAAGCTGCTGCATACGCTGGGGTACTCACGGGAAGCGCCACCGGAGACGGCATCGGCGCGTGTTGGCGCGGCCTATCTCTTCGCCATCGAAACGGCGATGCGCGCGGGTGAGATCTGCGGTCTGGAATGGCGGCATGTCAATGAACGGCATGTTCATTTGCCGAAGACGAAGAATGGCTATGCGCGGGACGTGCCGCTGTCGGCCGAGGCACGCCGTATCATCGAGCAGCTACGGCCTTTGAATGGCGAGGAGGATACCGTGTTCTGTGTGGCAACGGCCAGCCTGGATGCGCTGTTTCGCAAGGCAAAAGCACGTGCGCTCATTGAAGACCTGCACTTCCATGATACGCGGCGCGAGGCACTCACAAGGCTGTCGAAGGTGTTCGATGTGATGGAGCTGGCCCGGATCAGTGGGCACCGCGATCTGCGGGTGTTGCAGAACGTGTACTATGCGCCATCGGTTAGTGACCTGGCGGACAAACTCGACTAGGCAATCCGGTTTTCCTGGTGCTTCTCGGTCCAGGCGATCACCTCCTTGGCTTTCCATAAAGGTTGTCCCCGGCCTCTGCTGCCCGCGACCGGCAGCCGGATGGCCTGGGGGAACCCGGGCAGGGCAGTGATGCGTTCACGCACCACCGCCTCGGAACGCTTCAGGTAGGCGGCGATCTCCCTTACAGACCACAAGTCTACCGTAATCGGAATGCGCGGGGACAGGTTGTTGATCGCGTCCAGGAGTAGTTCGATCTGGTTCATGTTCGTGTTATGTCATTGTGGTTTTCGTTGGGCATCGCCCACACCCAGCGGCAACTTTTCCTCATTTTCTCCACAGGGTTTGCATCTCGTTTAATCAGACAGTTGATAGTAACCCCACGGCGATTCATAAACATGTTCGAAAACTCGCCCCGTGAGTGGCGCTTTCGGACATGTTTACTGTTCCGGCCCATGGCAAACTGCTGTCACCTCAATCAACCTCTGGAAAGCACAGATTGTTGCATCGCATGCATTGACACTAACGGGGACCTCTAAAAACGCGGCATTCCGCCGCCGGTCCATTATTTTCTGAATCACATCGTACCAATTGTGCCTGTGCTTTTAGAATGTTTGATCTCTTTTATCAGAATTCGACTGACTCTGAACAGACCTATCCTGTCAGA
>WGNS01000026.1 GCA_016124415.1 Gammaproteobacteria bacterium
ATCAAAGTTTTCGAGGGAACACAGCCCACGTTGACACAGGTGCCGCCGATGATTCCGGCGTTCACCATCAGAACTGTTTTTCCAAGCTCATGCGCCTGAATAGCTGCCGCGAATCCCGCAGCCCCGCCTCCAATAACGATCAGATCGTATCTTTTAGCCCTGTCCGCAGGCGTTGAACAGCAACTCGACTGGTGCGCCTGTCCGTTCATTGCAGTTCCTCCTTGAGCTTCACTTTGTAGCCCGTCGAGTCAATCGCCCGGCGAATCACAGCCGCGTCCGTCTGCCCACGGTCGAAACGAACCACCGCCTTGCCGGTCGTATGATCCGCCGTCACGTCAATGACGCCATTGACACTGTCGACACCGTGCTGGACATGCGCTTCGCAACTGGAACAGGTCATGCCGATGACCTCATAAGTTACGGTTTCGACGGAGTCGGCGGAGACGATCACCGTATTTGCCTGGCCCTCTGGATAAACAATGCCGCCATACCAGGGAAAGGCCATCATCAGGGCCACCAGGATGGTAACAATCCCCAGAAAGGTTTTGCTTTGGAGAAACTGCGTTTTCTGTTCATCCTCGCACGCACACGGGATTTCACCAGTCGTTCGTGTCTTGAGTTTCTGATACCAGGCAAACGCTAAAAGGCCGACACTCAGAGCGATCAGCCAGGGACGAGCTGGCTCTATCCAGGAAAAGGCCGACGCCAGCCCTGTGGCCCCGGAGAGAAACGCCAGCACCGGTGTGATGCAGCAAAGCGACGCCGCGAACGCGGAGAGTAGGCCTGCGCCAATCAGTTTCTTATCAGCATTCGGTTTCATGACTTTCCTTCCTTTTCGATGGCCCCCAATATCGGGCACGGTTCGGTTTTCTTGTTACTTTTACAGGCGACGACCAACTCGCCCAAGGTTGTCCGCATCCTTTGCAGCAAAGCGATCTTTTCCTCGATTTCTACGATTTTCGCCTTTGCGCGCATTCTTACATCCATGCATTGCGCCGTAGAAGATGTGCGTAATGAAAGCAGTTCCTTGATTTCTTCTAAAGTGAATCCCAGTTCCTTGGCCCGGCGGATAAAGTGGATTCGGGGGATGATTTCCGGTGAATAGTGACGGTAACCGGACTGTCCCCGGTGCGGTTCATCGATCAAGCCCCGGCGTTCGTAGAAACGAATGGTTTCCACGCCCACGCCTGCTTGACGAGCTACTTTTCCAATGGTGATCGAGTTCATCTGTTCCATTCCTTCTTAAACAGTCTACACCCAGTACTATACTGTAGGGTCAAGGGATTTTAGAAAAAAAAGAAAGGCTGGACCCGCTTTCCGGCCCAGCCCTTATTGAAGGCGTATGATAGCAAAAAGTGTTTTAGCCTTGAGTGCTATCCTTGAGCTTGGCTGCTATCGTTTCCACGGCATCACCCTTGGTGAGCTTGCCGATCACTTTTCGAGTATTGGCATCGATAATCAACATGTAGCCTGTTTTTCCGGCGTTTTCGGCATAGAGCGAATCAAGGCCGACGGTTCCGGCCAGCATTGCCGCCTGATATTTGGTTACTTCGTCCGTCATATCGAGCGTCAGAAACAGTATAGGGGAGTCCTTCAAGGACTGCCTGGCTTCCTGGATTTTGGGTTCAAGTATCTTGCAAGAGCCACACCAGTCGGCATAGAAGAGTACACCGTAGGCTTGGGGCTTAATTGCGCTTTCCTGAGCTTGGGCCGTCGAAGTGATTCCGAGGAAGACGCTGACGATAAACGCTATGAGCAGGATGGATTTATGGGAGTGCTTGTTCATTTCTTGTGTTATTGGTGTTCAGGGTTGTTTGCGATTTGCGATGAGTCGAATGAAGGGAAAGGAAAAATGGTCATGGGGAATGTGCCGACTCCTCCAAAGCTTTGGTCACAGCTTTGGCGAGGGCCGGTCCACGGGGATTGATGGCGACAATGCGGCCATCCCGTCCAACAAGGATCATGAAGGGGATGGAGGCTACACCGTACTTGTCACCGAGACGATTATCCGGCTCACGGCCTATGTCGGCAACCTGAGTCCAAGGTAGCTTACGCTGGTCGAGAAAACTGGATAACGCACTTCTGTTCTGGTCGAGGCTGATGCTGATGATGTCGAACCCGTCGTCATGGTAATCCAGATAGGTCTGTTGCAGGTTCGGCAGTTCGGCGATGCAGGGCATGCACCAGGTGGCCCAGAAATCGATAAGCACCACTTTACCACGGTAGTCTTTCAGTGCAATGTCAGTGCCCTTGACGGTTTTCGCATTAAAGCCGGGCGGTATTTTACCGGGCTGCAAGCTCATTTGAGCTAGCCAATGCTGGGCCTGAGCGTGGATGGCCGGATCGGCACTCGATTCGGCTACTTGCCGAAAGCTGCTTTCCGCCAATTCTTCCAGTCCCAGTTCCAGAGCAATCATGCCGAGATTGAGAAGCGCGAAAGAAGCTTCAGGCGTATTCTCGTGGGTCGCGGTGAACGCCTTTAGTTCCTCCAGTGTAGTTTCCAGAAGAGCCTGTGTGACATTGCCATTCTGAAACCGATCTTGGATGGATGCTCGAAGAAACGCCCACTCCCTGGCCGCGCTCGCCGGTTCTACGAGGGAAGCCGCATCCTCCTTACTGATGAGATTGGCATTGTCGGCCGCTGGGGTTGACTGCGCGAGGACTTGAGCGCAGAGTCCTATCAAGAGAACGGAAAAGAATAATGATTTTATGGTTTTCATGAGATGCATGCTAGAACTAATACAGGTCGATTGAATGGCGGTTAGCGTGGCTCCGATGGATTGAAAATAAGCTGATGGCGCTTCTGATTCGAGGCGTCGGCGACAATCTGGACGGGAATGCGAATGAGAGTGTCTTCGGGAGGAAGGCAGCGTGTCTGTTCACAGGCCTGAGTGCGCACCATGATCTCTAAACTGTTGGGACCGGGTTTGGCTTGAGGGCTGATTTTTACCGGAAGCATGAAACGGATCGCACCGGTGTAGGAGTTGACTGCCTGCTTGAGGATGGGGTCGCGTTTTCGCGTGGGAGCAGGAACCGTTATATCCCCAGGCGAGAATGCATCGCTTGGCTTGAGTTGAACCGTGGTGGGAATGAGGAAATTGATGTCGGGATTGGCTCCATAGAGATGCCAGCCCTCATCAATCACGATATCGACAGCAACTTGGAGGGTTTGTCCGGGAGGGGCTTGCAGGTGCGAAGCGTAGGCTTTGATGGTCACTGGTCTCACTCGCCGGGTGACATCCGCTTCGGGGGAAACGGGTGATACGCTGGCTTCTTCAGTCGTGGCGATCGTCGTCACGGAAGCGGGTGCCAGGTAATCGGCGGCGGCGATGAGCAAATGCTCCTGTGCGAAAGGACGACTTGCCATCAAGTCGGCCAGAGACTGGATGGTTCGCGCCGCAGCCTCTGTGTAGCGGGGATCGTCCGTCATTACAGAGAGGTCCAATAGCGCCTGCGCAGCCACACCATTGGCGCTGGGCAGGTTGCCGCCGCCCGTGAGACCTTTGGAGCGCATGATAAGGGTTTCGTGGTCCTCGGAGGTATAGTAGAAACCACCGGTTTCCGGATCTTCGAAATCGTTAATCAGAATATCCCCGAGTTCCTTCGCATCGGTCAGCCAACGCTCATTCCCAGTGGCTCGATAGAGTTCGAGCAGCGCCTGGATAAAGAACGCATAGTCGTCGAGGAAGCCCCTTTGTTCCGCCCTTCCGTCGCGATAAGAACGAAGCAGTGATCCATCCTCACTGCGCAACTTCTCCAGAATAAAATCAGCCGCTTTCGCCGCCGATTCGGTGTAGTCCGGGTTGTCCAACTGGCGCCCGGCATAGGCAAGTGCGCCAATCATGATACCGTTCCAACTGGTTAGCACCTTGTCGTCCTTGTGCGGGGGCTCGCGGGTTTGACGACGGGCCAGAAGCTTGTCGCGCATGACTGCCAGTCGCGCTTGCATGGCCTCTGGAGATTCTTCGCGGTCCTGGTCGATTTCGGCAATGGGCTGTTCCAGATGTGGGATGTTGGCACCTGTGCGCTTTCCGGTAGATTCCTCACTAAAATTGCCGCGCCGTTCTATCTGATAAATTTCCGCGAATGTCTCGCCGTCTTCATCGCCCAGCACCTCCTTGATTTCGCTCAGTTGCCAGACGTAGGCTTCGCCTTCCTTGCCAACTTCACCGGAATCCATAGCGGAATAGAACGCTCCTTCCGGCGAGGTCATCTCCCGTTCAACCCAATTAAAAATATCCTCTACGGCCTGCCGATAGCGCGAATTATCCGTCAACGCGTAGGCTTCGGCGTAGATACGCAGGAGTTGGGCGTTGTCGTAGAGCATTTTTTCGAAATGGGGCACGAGCCATTCCGAATCGGTGGAATAGCGGTGGAAGCCGCCGCCGATGTGATCGTGCATGCCACCCAGCCACATGGCGTCCAGGGTGCGGGTTGCCGGGATTAGCAATTCCTCGTTGCCGGTTTTATCGAATTGAGCGAGCAGTAACCGGAGCGTGCCATGCGGTGGAAATTTGGGCGCGGAACCAAATCCCGCGTTTTTACGGTCAAAACTGGCGACCAATTGAGCCACCGCTTGGTCGATTTGTTCCTGGGTCAATTCGCCGCTGCCCGACCCCGTATAAGCTCCGGCGCTTTCGATGGCGGAGGCAAGCTGACGCGCTTGGGCATCGACCTCGTCACGGCGATTCTCCCAGATGTCCGCCAACTGTGATAGAACGCCCATAAATTGCCGTTTGGGAAAATAGGTTCCGGCCATCCACGGATCGCCGTCCGGGGTCAGCCAAACGGAATTCGGCCAACCGCCACGTCCGGTCATTAGTTGGGTGGCCAACATGTATTGCTCATCAATATCCGGGCGTTCTTCTCGGTCCACTTTGATGGCGACAAAGTTTTCGTTAAGGATTTCGGCGACTTCCGGGTCTTCAAAAGACTCCTTCTCCATGACGTGGCACCAGTAGCAGGTCGAGTAGCCGACCGAGAGAAAGATCGGCTTGTTTTCCCTTCTGGCCTTGGCGAAGGCCTCCTCTCCCCAGGGATACCAGACCACCGGGTTATAGGCGTGCTGGAGCAGATAGGGGGACTTTTCCTGGATGAGATGATTGGGCTCGCCCTGGTGCTTGGCGTCTTCCTTGGCCTCGCACTGGTGCGGGATGGCGACATAGAGCGCGAGAAGCGAAAGGACAGTTACCGGAAATGCGAAACGCGCGGCGCGGTTTTTCAATGGCATCGTATAAGGCATAATCTAATTATTGATGGAAGAGAGGGCAAGGGACGCCGGAGGGATGGATCACGAAACGTCGATGGCCGACGCCGATTCGACGGCTAATTGCGCCAGCCAACGGTCTGCGGGGCGCGGACTCCCCGCAAGATGGTGCATCGTCTCGGGCTCCCATGCTGCGTAGTGGGTAAGGATGGCGCCGAGAGGGGGCAGCATGGTTCGCGGCAGGAGGACTTCGCCACGCAGAAAAGCATTCAGTTGCCGGGCGGACGTGGCATCCCAGTGACGAGCCATTTGGCTTGCAATCCAGTCCTCGCGAGCCCATGGCTGGCCGCTGGCGAGGTCGTTCAGCATCGCCGTCAAAGGCTCCGCTTCGAGAAGGCAGTTCATTTGGCGAATGGCGCAAGCAGCGTATTCCCGAACGGATAGGCTCGGGTGCTCATCTGAAATACGCTTCAGCACGTGGAGAGAGGCGAGGTCCGCGATATCCCATACGGCAAAGAACGCGCTTATTTGCTCCTGCTCCGAAAGCGCCGGATCGTTGATTCTGGCGATGAGCATTCCCATCACCGAGCGATCGCCAATTTCGCCGATGGCGATGGCCGCGCAGGCGCGCAAATCCGTATTGCTCGGGTGATCGAGCGCCGCTTGCAGGACTGGCAGCGCGGCAGGATCTCCGATCCTACCCAAGGCATGCGCAATCTGGCATGGCCGCCGGGTGCCTGCCCCATCCTGCATGGCCTGGATTAACGCGGGCACGGACGTCCGGTCGCCCCACGCCGCCAAATCCCGGGCGGCTTCCACTCGTTGTTCGGAATGTCCGAATGCCAGATCCTCGTGAAGTTGCAGCCTTTCATCTGGCGGAATTTCACCTCTCTGCGCCAAAGAAAGCCGGGACAACTGCTGACGGTACTCCGCCAGAATGATGTCCAAATCCAAAGCGCCTCCGGGAACGTGAGTCTTCCGATCCGGCCCCAGTGCTTCTTCCTCAACGGACTCGAACACCACGATGTTGGCTCGCCGACAGCGGTCGATGAACAAGTTGCGTATCGCGGTAAAGAGTAATGATTGATCGGGCATTTTCCCCTTCTGGCTCCACAGTCGCATCCAAGCTTCCTGCACCAAATCTTCAGCTTCGTAATGATGATGGGTTAGGGAGAGCGCGTATCGGTATCCTGTCTGTAACAGGGATTCTATGGTCTGATCCGAATGATCCATGATTCAAAAAGTGCGTCCTCTTACCTATCTAGACGAATGAGATCGCGATTTGATTGCGAAAAAATGAAATAATCGGCCATGCCGCACGTCTGAGAGGAATCATGAGCGATACTCGTAAGCCCAACTCTTCCTCTCAAACCCTGAAGCTGGTTTTGGGCGTAATCGCCGTCGCGGGCCTTTTTATCGCCAGCCGAATGCTTCCGGTCGCCCATTGGCTGGAGCAGTTCAATCAATGGGTTGGCGGCCTTGGGTTGATAGGTGTTCTGGTTTTCGCACTTGTCTATGTGGCGGCCACCGTGCTGCTCCTGCCGGGCGCGATTCTCACGGTGGGGGCGGGGTTTGTTTTTGGACTGGGCTGGGGCTTCGTCGCCGTTTCCTTTGGCTCCACGGTGGGCGCGGCTCTGGCGTTTCTGATTGGGCGTTTTCTGGCGCGAGCGAAGATTGAAGAACTCACCCGAGATAAACCTAAATTTCGCCAAATTGACCGGGCAATTGGCGAACGGGGGGCTCGGTTGATTCTGTTGCTTCGCCTTAGTCCCCTTATCCCGTTTAACCTCAGTAACTATTTCTATGGGCTGACCTCGGTGAAATTCTGGCCCTATGTGTTTGCCAGTTGGCTGGGAATGATTCCCGGAACCCTGCTTTATGTTTACCTCGGCACGCTGGGCCGGGCTGGATTGGAGACCGCGGCCGGGGCCGAAACGGAGCGGAGTCCGTTGGAGTGGACGTTGCTGGCGGTTGGTCTCGTTGCAACCGTGGCAGTGACCGTTGCGGTATCCAGAATTGCCCGGAACGTCCTTCGCGAAGAAACGCCTGGGGCGAAGTGATGGACGTCATTCTTCAATCGTGCGCCATCGGATGAAATCGACGAGCGCACGCGTGCTGGATTGGCTGTCGTCGCTGTCCGCCATGATGGCTATCCGCGCCCTGGCCGGGGGTTTTTCACCAAAAATCGCTTCGTAGTCTTCGGCGACATTGACGGTTTCCTCCAGCCATTGACCAAGCGTGGCCTCCTGTCCCCGCAGCACCTTGATGCGAACTCGATCCGTGTAGGGGCAAGGGTAAATCTCTCCCTGCTTCTCGTTCGGCGTCCAAACGTAGCACAATGCCGCGTGAGGAGGATAGCGTCCGTGAAGAGCCCGGTAGGTCTCGTATTCAAGTTTCTCGCCGAAATTGAGAAGCCCAGGATCATACTCGAACACCACCTGGATGCGCAGGGCATAGTCGTCTCCCGCTTTCTCCCGGTGATTGATTCCGCCGGGAGCCTGATCGACGCGCCATCTCCACTGGATAACCGGCTGTTTGCTGATATCGACAGGCTCCTTCCAAATAATGCCGGAGGCGCTTCCTCCACTCTCGACCAAGAGAGACGATTTATCTTTTTCAGTTTCGACAATCACGAAGGTGGAAGACTGATCGATGTCAGTAAAGGAGACGGCTTCCCAGTGGCTCAGGTCCGCGAAATGCTCCTCACACACGGGTTCCTCGGCGCTCGCCAGGTTGACAGCGGCCTTGAGCGCCAAGAGGCCAATCAGTGACTTGCGTGGGTGGAAATGCATGATGGAGGCATCGGGATTATCAACAGAGGTCAAGCCTTGAATGTTGACATTAGTTGAGAGTCATCGGGGAATAGCCACTGTAAAATCTCAACCTGAAAAACCTCCTCTGAAATGAATAAGCTACGCAGAGCCGCGCAGTGGATGTGGGATCATCGTGGTCAGGATATCTGGTGGCGCCCGCCAGTGCTGACCGCAGCGAATACTTCGGATGCGACAAATCCCGGGCTCAGTACCGTTGAAGCTGAATCGGTCTTTCGACTGCTCGAAGACGAGAAGTTGATTTTTCCATTTCAGCATCCAGACGATAAGAAGACCGCGTATCTCATCAATGAGGTGCGGGAGTCCGAGTGGAAATCGTTTCTCGAGAAGATGAGTCCATTCTATCTGTATGTGACGCGCCCATTGAAAGTGGTGTTCAAGAATAGCTGGGTGTTGCTCATCTGGTTTCTCGGGACCGTTATCGCGGCCTACCTTGGTGCCGTGATCTTAAAAACCGTCGAATGAAAAAAGAGCCGAGCCGGGGGGGGGAAACAGCAAGAGGGCATTCCGTAAATCTTTATATAAACTCGAGATGCCCGACCAAGGGCATGGTGGAGAGGCATGGGGATTATCAACGTGTAACGTTTAGCCACCAAGCGAAAAGCTTTCGCGCCAACGGCGTCAAACGGGTGCGATTGTAGGCATCGCCTAAACGGCGAATCGCTTCGGCGGTGGTCGGATAAGGATGAATGACGCTGGCCAGTTCTCCCAATTTCATGCCGGAGCGCATGGCGACAGAAACTTCCGAGATCAAATCGCCGGCATGCTCGCCAACAATCGTTGCGCCAAGTATGCGCCCCTTGTGTGAGTAAATCTTCACGAACCCTTCGGTGTGCCCTTCAAGGATCGAACGATCGATTTCCTCAAAGGACTGTTTAAATGTCTGAACACCGTCGCCGAATTGTTCCTTTGATTCTGACTCATAAAGGCCAACGTGTGCGATTTCGGGCTGGGTGTAGGTGCACCAGGGGACCAGCAGATCGGTGTATTTCTTCCGGCCCTTGAATAGGGCATTCTGAATCACGAGACGCGCAGTGGCGTCCGCCATGTGGGTGAACTTGTATTTCATGGCCACGTCCCCCACGGCAAAGATCTTCGGGTTGGTCGTGCGCAAGGTGTCGTCCACTTTAACCCCGAGACGCTTGTCATAGTCTACGCCAGCTGCTTCCAGTCCGAGATTCTCCACGTTGGGCGCGCGTCCCACTCCGATCAAAATCTGGTCAAATTCCAGGCGCTCGGCAGCGTCGGCCCGCTCGATGGTAACCCGTCGGGTGTCCCCATGTCGTTCGACTTGGGTAATTTTCGCTTCGCAAATGGTTTGAACTCCGTCGGCGCGCATGGCGCTTTCGACGATTCTGGCCGCATCGATGTCTTCGCGGGGAAGGATGCGGCACTCCACTTCAAACAGGGTGACTTCACTTCCAAAGCGCGCGAAGGCCTGCGCCATTTCGCAGCCGATAGGACCGGCCCCAATCACTGCCAGGCGCTTGGGGAGTTCTGTCAGTGAGAACAAGGACTCATTGGTCAATGCCACGGCCTCAGCCAGTCCTGGTATAGGCAGGACAATGGCGCGGGCGCCGGTGGCGATGACGGCCTTGGAAAATTTCAGTTTCTGGTCCCCGACAACAATCGTTTCGCCATCCGTGAATTGACCTTCTCCAAGATACACGTCCACCCCCAGTTCCTTGAAACGTTGGGCAGAATCGTTTGGCGCGATGCGCACCCGCAACTCACGCATCCGGGTCATGACCGCGGGAAAATCAACTTGGGTGCCAGCGTCCAGTCGGACCCCGAAATCGCCCGCATGCTTGACGGCGGATATTCGTTTGGCGGCGGCCAGCAGAGCCTTGGACGGAACGCAGCCAACATTCAGGCAATCACCGCCAAGGGCGTGCTTTTCGATCAAGGCCACTTTGGCCCCGAGGCCGGCAGCGCCCGCCGCGGTGATCAGTCCGCCACTGCCCGCTCCGATAACGACTAAGTTGTACTTACCGCTGGGCACCGGATTCCGCCAATCTGGAGGGGCGACCAATTGGCGCAGTTTCCGGTTGGCGGGTGATTCAGGCGTAAATATAGCGGTATCGTTGTTTATCCTTTTCATGATCGGCCATGTGGACGGCATTGTAGAGCAAGACGGATGAATTCCTGCAATATTCCGCATGGCCGAGATAGCGTGACTGCGGTTGCGCTCATATTCGCAGAATTTCGTCGCAAAGCCGTCGGGCCTGCTCTTCGTCGTGAGTGACTAGGATGATCCCGTAGCGGCATTTCAGACGCAGCAAGAGTTGCTCAATTTCCCGAGCGGTTTTCTTATCTAATGCACTCGTCGGCTCGTCCAGCAGAATGATGTCCGGCTGCGTGGCCAGCGTCCTTGCCAGGCAAAGTCGTTGCTGCTGTCCGACTGACAAGCGATTGGCAGACTCATGAAGTCGGTCTTTAACCTGATCCCAAAGCGCGGCATCGCGTAATGCCGACTCCAGCAACCGGGCCTGCTCATGTCGTGATAGACGCTGAAGGCGTTTCGCGCCAAAAAGAACATTCTTCGCGATCGTTGTGGGAAAGACAACGGGTTGCTGAAAGACTATCCCGATCTCACTGCGAAGGCGGTCCAGATCCACCTTTGACTCCAGAATGTTCTTGCCTCGGAACCGGATCGAACCCGTGACTTTCGCATTGGGCGAAAGATCAATCAACCGGTTCAAACACCGCAATAGCGTACTTTTACCTCGGCCGCTGGGACCCAGTATTCCAAGCATGGAGGCTGGTTTCAAATGAAATGAAAGACCTTCAAAGATTATGTTTTCCTCAAAGGAAACACTTAATTCGTTTACCTCAAGCATGGGAGTGGAACCATTCAATTTCTCTTTGCGCAATTCTGTCATACACTTTCTGGGCGCTGGCAAAATATCAATGATGTTCTCCATAGTGTAATTTCATTCTAAGGGTGTAGGCGACGCCGTTAAATGCCAGAACAAGCATTACCAGCACAAGAGCTGTTCCCCAGGCGTTCGCCTGGGCTCGGGAGTCGAAAGAATCCTGAGCCATAACAAAGATGTGGTAAGGCAAGGCAAGGACCGGCGAATCCGTAATGCCCAAAGGCATTCCCGCACCGGAAAAAACAGCGGCGACAAACAGGATGGGCGCTGTCTCCCCCATGGCGCGCGCCAAACCAAGAAATAGTCCAGACACCAGGCCAGGCCATCCGTGAGGCAACCACACACTCACGAGCACTTGCTGTGGGCTAAGGCCCAGGCCGTAAGCCGCCTCCAGCCGGTTCGGAGGCAATGATAACAGATGGTTCACGAAAGCCAGCGAAACAATGGGAACAATCATTAACCCGAGGATTATCCCGCCTGCCAACCAGGACTTGCCCCATCCGAAATGCTGAGTAAAAAGCATGAAGCCAAGCACTCCAAAGAGGATCGAAGGCATGGAATTGAGCATCTGTAAGCCGCCATCTACAACATGCCGCAGCAGACTGGAATGTTTGAGTACGCTTACGCGCGTAATGCCGATTGCAAGTGAAACGGGAATAGCCGCTGCTGCCGTGGTGAGAACAAGAATCAGTGTTCCGATAATCTGATACCTGATGCCTCCACTGGCCCCGGCCTCCCGCGACTCCTCTAGAACAAACCCTGGTTCCAAAGAATGATAACCCTTTAGGAAAATGACACTCAGCAAGGCCAAAATCAACAATACGGCAATCAACCCTGCTGCCCAGCAGACAGCAGGGACGCCATACTTCACGAGGTTTCGGAAGGTGCGGGTATATGTCACGCAGATAGCCTCCCATTGGTAGCAACAAATCTATGATGAACGAATGCACTGGCAAAGCGAGTGACTGTCACAGTAATAAGGCTAAAACCAATCAGCATCAAGAGGACCAAAGCCAACCCCATCATGGCAGACCAGTGTAGCTTATCGCCATAGGCCAGAAACAGTTCCGCCCCGCCCAGCTTGCTGGTCAGCGTTTGCCCAGTTCCAAGTAGGCTATGAAGCAATCCGGTTGAATTTGGAAGCTGACCGTCCATCCGACCAACCACCAGGAAAACGGCAATCGTTTCACCAACCGCACGACCAAAACCGAGGACAACAGCAGAAAAAATCCCTGGGGCAGCTTGGGGAAGACTGACGTAAAGAATGGTTTCCATCGAGTTGAGTCCCAGGCCACGCGCCGCCATCCGTTGTTGCTCTGGAACCGAGCACAGGGCATCGTCCGCCAGCGTCGTGATGGTAGGCAAAATCATCACCGCCAAAATTAAGCCCGCCGTGAGCAGACTATCGCCCGAGGTGAGAAACCACGGTGAAAATAAATCATAGACCCACTCTCTGAGGTAGATGACTGCGATGAGGCCGTAAATAACCGAGGGGATTCCAGCCAATAATTCGATTACCCCCTTTGCCAAGCTCCGCCAGCGAACGGGAAGCAGTTCCGCTGTCCATATCGAGGCGGGTATAGCAATGGGAACGGCAACAGTCAGCGCCACGAGGGAGACCGCCAGCGAACCATAGATCATCGGCAGGGCGCCGAAAAGGGAATCCCGGTAGTACCATTCATGTCCTAGGAAGAAGTTAATTCCGGCATGCTTGAAGACCGGGGCGGATTCACCGATAACGTAAATCAAAGCAAGCAAAGCCAGTGTAGCCAAAACAATGACTGCCACGGCGGAAATCAGCCGCACCCAGTTCTTTTTGCATGACTGCAAAGGCGCCGCCGCGAAATTCTTCATGGTTGGCCCAATGGCTGATAGCCGTGCTTGGATACGAGAGCCTGGCCTTCCTGACTGCGCATGAAATCAATTAGGATCTCGGTTTCCTCCTCAGCCGCGCCATCAGTTACCAGAATCAATGATCGAGAGAGTGGATACGCTCCGCTTGCCATCGCCTCCAGCATCGGCTGAACCGCCTCACTGGTTTCAGTGATTAAACCAAGCGGAAAAATCGATTTTTGATCCGCCCATTCAACCGAAACATAAGAAATCGCGCCTGGTGTCCGGGAAACCTTGGTGCGCACCTCAGCATTTGCGCCAACTTCGGGATGGTAGATGTTCGGAGCTTTGCTCGAATTCCCGTATAGCCAATGCACAAAGACTTCCCATGTGCCTCGGCCCGGTTCCTTGTTGAAAAAGATGATGCGGCGATTCGGTCCGCCCAGTTCTTGCCAGTTCGTCAGCTTGTTCTCGTAAATGGATTTAAGGGACTCGGTTGAAATGGATCTGACTCCGCCATCCCAGACATCTTTGGAAACAACCACTGC
>WGNS01000063.1 GCA_016124415.1 Gammaproteobacteria bacterium
ATCTTGTTCTGCGTACCGTAGGGAAGTAGAGCAAGGTTGTGTACGCAGGACGGTCCCGGCAAAAGGAATAGCTGCCGCGTAGGCGAAGCGTTTTTGCGACAGGATGTGCAAAAACAATACTGAGGTAGCGGCACTACTCAACGTCGCCGGGATCGTCGTCGGGATCGCTACCGGCGCGCGTATCGTCGCCCTGGACGTCTTTGACGGCGCGTTGACCAGTACGACCTTGCTCACGGCGGCCATTAACTGGGCGATCGCGAATCAGGCCGTCTACAATATCGTCGCAATCAATATGAGCGTTACGGCGGGGTTGTATAGCGCGCCCTGCAAGGCGCTGAATCCGTTGCGCACGCCGATCGTCAACGCCCGGCAAGCCGGCATCCTGAGCGTTGCCTCATCGGGCAACGACGGTTCGGTCAACTCCATAGGGCTGCCCGCCTGCACGCCCGAGGCGATCTCGGTCGGAGCGGTCTACGACGCGAATGTCGGCAGCATCAGTTACGGCGGCGGTTGCGCCGACACGGGCACCGCGCCCGATAAGGTGACTTGTTTTTCGAACAGTGCGAGCTTTCTAAATTTGCTCGCGCCCGGCGCGTTGATCACCGCCGCCGGGGCGACCTATGCAGGTACTTCTCAGGCCGCCCCGCATGTCAGCGGGGCCGTGGCGGTGTTGCGCGCCGCTTATCCCGGTGAAACGGTGGATGCCGCCGTGGCGAGGTTGACCGGGCGTGGTATCGCAATCACCGATCCGCGCAACGGTGTGACCACGCCGAGGATCGACTTGCTGGCCGCAGTAGGTGCGGTCAACGACAATTTCGCCAGTGCGATCCCCATGACAGGGAATCGATGGACCGCCTATGGAGATAATATCGATGCCACCAAGGAAAACGGGGAGCCCAGCCACGCCGGGGTGTCCGGCGGCAAGTCGCTGTGGTGGAGTTGGACTGCGCCCTTGAACGGCGTCGTGGATCTGAGCACCACGGGCAGCGATTTCGATACCTTGCTTGCGATCTACCAGGGTAGCGCGCCGACCGCGCTGACGCAGGTCGCAGCGAACAATGACGCGCCGCCCGCGAACACCAGTGCGCTGAGCTTCACCGCCTCCGCGGGCGCGACCTATCGCATCGCCGTCGACGGCGTTGCCGGGGCAACGGGCATCGCCGTCCTCAATCTCGCTTATCGCGACAGTGACGGCGACGGCGTCATCGACCCGCTGGATAATTGCCCCTCGATCGCCAATTCGGGACAAGCCGACTTTGATGCAGACGGCTTAGGCGACGCCTGTGATCCGGATGACGACAACGACGGCATGCCGGACTCTTGGGAACTCACATACGGACTGAACCCTTTCGACGCGGGTGACGCGAATACCGACCTCGACGGGGACGGCATGACCAATCTTCAGGAATATCGATTGGGCACCGATCCGACCGTGGCCAATCGTTCGGCTCCCATTCCGTTCTTGCCCCCCTGGGCGCTGGGCGGTCTTTCGATAGTGATGACCGCCGGCGCATGGCGGGGTCTGCGACAGCGCCGGGGATGAAGGGTAGGCCGGAGTTCCCTTGCTATGGGCGGTCGTCGTAGCCGACCGGCGTATTTGACTGCTTCCGAATATCCGCACGAGCGACAGGGCGCGCCCGCGACTTGAGCGTGTGGTTCCCCGAGAGACAGGCCTTGGCACAAATGCCAACCATACACTTGATAAGTGAATTTCGCCTGTAATATAAGTGACAGTTGGTGGCCTGATTTGCATGAATAATTGAACCCTCATATCCTTAATACATAATTGTTGACCTCCTTGGTTGGGCAAGTGGGGGCCATCGGCTAAGTTGGAGACTTGTGGACGTAAATCCTCGTCCGGATATGGGATATCGATTCGGCCTTGCGCCTGATGCCTTGTTGTCCTGGGCGGTGTGGTTCAGAGGCCAAACTGCAACTTCCTTCTGAGGGCAGAAGCATTGAATTTCGCCAATGATTCAGGTTCCGATAGTGGGCGTCATTACGTTTCGATGCGCACAATAGTCGATCAACAGATATTACAAAAATCTCCGTTGTTCGTGGGCGTGGACGAAGGATTCATCCAGAGCGTACTTCCGGTGATGCAGCGGGAAACCTTGCCGCGGGGTTATCTGATAAACTCGGGGGCCGAATTTCACGACCGGTTCCATATCCTCTTGAACGGCCGCGTGAAAGTAGGGCGACATCATGCCGACAGCGGCCGCGAGATGACGCTTTTCCTGCTCGGCCCCGGTGACGGTTTCAACATCCTGAGCGTTCTGGATCAGGCGGACAGGCACGACCTGCAGATGCGTACGCTGGACAAGGTTGAAATCCTGTGGGTGTCGGTCGAGCGCTGGATGGCGTGGATGGAGGAAAGCGCCGCATTGCGCACCGCAACGGCGAATGTCGCGGCGACGATGATTCAGCATCTATGCGAGTTGGCCAGCGAGTTGGCCCTCGATTCGACCATGACCCGTCTCGTGCGTTTGTTGCTGCGCCATATCGATACGCCCGATCTCGAATTCAATCTGATTCATCATCTGTCTCAAGAGGAACTCGCGAACATGATCGGGACTGTGCGCCCGGTGATCGCCCGTTTGCTGAGCGAGCTGCGTCGGGAGGGTGTGCTTGAACTGGACGACGGCACCCTGCATATTACGGACGTGCAACGTCTGCTCGAGCGGGCCGATCGCGATCTGATCCCGCAATGAATTGCCTACGCGTTATGGCATGCCCCGAGTCCGAATGGTGTATGATATTCCGTGCCGCTCGCGAGAAATAGGGAGGGTGCGTATTGAGTCGTGCCGGAAAAGATTCGAGTAGGCCCGCCGGAACACGCGATCTAGGGGCGTCGTCTGCCGTCGCAATGAAAGCCCTACAGCGATCCGCCTTGTTCATCGGGGTAGACGATCATTTCATCGCGGAAATATTGCCCGCCTTGCAGCACGCGTGTTTACCTCGCGGTTATGTGATGAGTATCGACACCGAGGTTTGCCGTCGTTTTCATCTCATACTCCGGGGGCGCATCAAGATCGGCCGCCACCATCTCGAAACCGGCCGTGAGGTCACATTGCTCCTGCTCGGGCCCAGCGACGGGTTCCATGTCCTGAATCTGCTTGACGGCACGGGTACTCATGACTTGCAAACGCAGGCGATCGATGACGTCGAACTGTTGTGGGCCCCTGTCGAGCGCTGGCTTGCCTGGATGGATGAGAACAACGCGCTACGCAGGGCGATGGCCAACGTCGCGGCATCCCGAATCGAACATTTTTGCGAGCTGGCCGGCGAGCTCGCGCTTGAAAGCACGATGACCCGCCTGGTCCATCTCCTATTGCGTCATTTCGACGGTGATACCAAGGGCTTGAACCTGATCGAGCACCTGCCTCAGGAGGAGCTTGCCAATATGATCGGCACGGTCCGCCCGGTGGTCGCCCGGTTGTTGGGCGAACTGCGCCGCGACGGCGCGGTGGAAATGTGCAACGGCGACTTGCGCATCACCGACCTTCAACGCCTGCTGGATAAGGCGGACCGCCATTTGATCGAGCAGAACCGGTTTGACATCTGACTCGGAGCCGTCCGCCGTCAGAACGCCGCTTTGATGCCGTCGATGACGTATTGAACCGCCAGCGCGGCCAGGATCAGTCCGAACAACCGGCTGATCACGTTGGCGCCGGTTTCGCCGAGCATGCGCATGATGGCCGGCGCGAACAGCAGCGACAGCAGCGACAGACCAAGCACTACGGTCAGCACGGCCAGCATCGCCAGGAACGTCCCCATGCCGGACCAGGATGAGGCCATCAGCAGTACCGTCGTCAGGGCGCCGGGACCAGCGATCAGCGGAAATGCGAGCGGGAAAACGGAGACGTCGCGCTTGTGTTCGGCTTCAAGCTGTTCCTCGACCGTCGTCGAACGCAATCCCGACTGACGCGCGAAGATCATGTCGATCGCCAGCAGGAACAGCAAACATCCGCCCGCGATCCGGAAGGCGGGCAGGCCGATCTGCAAGGCATCGAGTAAGCGGTTTCCGGCCAGGAAGAACACGAACAGGATGGCCGCCGCCAAGGCCGTGCCGCGGATCGCCATGGCGCGTTGGCGTTCCCGCGGGGCGTCCCGCGTCAACGCGGCGAAGATCGGCGCCATGCCGATCGGATCGACCACGATGAACAACACGACAAAGGTATTGATCAGCACATCCACGCGCGTATCCCGGGGCGGAATCGTAATGGTTTGAGGTGTCCGCCGCGCCGTCCATGATACGTCATTCCGCGCCGGTTTCAGTACCTGTTTTCGGGAGTATCGCGGCGCGAATTTCCGGGATAGAATCGATCGGTTCGGTTACTTCCAGGTGCCTTATTCGACATGTCCGCGAGCAATGACCCTTCCCATCTTCCGTTCGGCACGGTATTGGGCTACGCCCCGGGCGGCGTACCCGCCTATTCGTCCGATTACGAAACCGTCGACCGCCGCGAAATGCCTGACCGGCACGCCTTTCGGCATTACGTGAACGGTGTCTACACCGGGTACAAATGGCAGTGCGTCGAGTTCGCCCGGCGTTGGTTGCTGCTCAATAAGGGCTATGTCTTCGAGGACATCGCCATGGCCTACGACATCTTCAGGCTGCCCTCGGTCAAATGTGTCCCGGAGGGTAAGGCGCTTCCGTTGAGAGCTTTCCGGAACGGTTCGCAGCGTCGACCGGAACCGGGATGCATGCTGATCTGGGACGAGGGAGGCGAGTTCGATATGACCGGTCACGTCGCAATCGTCACTGACGTGCATGATGACAGTATCCGCGTCGCCGAGCAGAACGTGGATCACCGCGCCTGGCCGGCCGATGCCGATTACGCGCGCGAGTTGCGGGCCAGTGTCAGCGAAGACGGAGGGTATTGGATCCGGTGTTCTTTCGGAGACGCCACCGTCCTGGGGTGGGTCATCCAGACCGACGATGAACGCCACGCCGAGCGTTTCGAGCCGCGGGATCCGCGCCTGTTCGATCCGCAGATCCGTTCGGTCGTGGACAACGGCCAGCACCAAAAGGCCTGGCTCAACGTCGCCAACCCGGACGAGGCCGCCTATGTCGAGATGATGCACGGCCATCGCCTCTCCGGTGCGGACGGGGATCAGTACCGCTACATCCGGATCTCCGAGTCGGCCCAGGCCGAGCTCAAGCGCGCGACCAACGAGCTGCACGCCTTGTTCATGCACGCCACCGACCACGTCCTGCAGGACGACAAGCTGCTGGCGAGGTTCAATATCCCCCGTATCCTCTGGCCGCGCATCCATCAGTCCTGGGATAACCGCCGCAACCAGATGATCACCGGGCGCTTCGACTTCTGTCTTAACGAGGACGGCATCAAGCTTTACGAATACAACGCGGATTCCGCGTCGTGCTACATGGAATGCGGCAAGGTGCAGGGCAAATGGGCGCGCCATTTCGGTTGCGAAGAAGGCCGAGACCCCGGCGAACGCCTGCATCAGCAACTCGTCGAGGCCTGGCGCGAAGCCGAGGTTGAAGGCCTCGTGCACATCATGCACGACCGCGATCTCGAAGAGAGCTACCACGCCCTGTTCATGAAGGAGGCCATGACCGAGGCCGGCCTCGAATGCCGGGTCATCAAGGGCTTGCAGGGACTGAGCTGGGACGACGCCGGCAACGTGCTCGATCCCGAAGGGCGGCCGATCCGCTGGGTCTGGAAGACCTGGGCCTGGGAGACCGCGCTCGATCAGCTGCGCGCGGAGGCCGATGACGAGGGTCAACGGGCGGCATTGAAGGGCGCGCGTACGGCCGCACCCCGCCTCATGGACGTGTTGCTGCGACCGGAGACCATGATCTTCGAGCCGTTGTGGACCCTGATCCCGAGCAATAAGGCGATCCTGCCCATCCTCTGGCAGCTCTTCCCCGATCATCCGTATCTGCTCGACTCGCAGTTCGAGTTGACCGACGCCTTGCGCAAACACGGACATGTGACCAAGCCGATCGCCGGCCGTTGCGGCGACAACGTCGCCCTGTTCGACCGGACGGATTCTCTGATCGTCGAGACCGAGGGTCGTTTCGGCGGGCAGGAGCAGATCTATCAGCGGTTCTGGCCGTTGCCGACGATCGAGGGGTATCGGGTCCAACTCTGCACGTTCTGGGTCGGCGGCAGCTACGGCGGCGCCTGCGTGCGCGTCGATCCGTCCCTGATCATCACCAATGAGAGCAACCTGTTGGCGCTCAGGGTGTTGGAGGACCGTTTGTACCTCAAACCTTGAACCCGGCGGTAAAATGCGAGAATCTGGACACTGGCAAACGTTCGAATTCTCTTCGAATAAGGAGACGCGATGATTACGAGCGAAACCCGGAACGGCGGCGATCGGGTCCGGAACCCGGTCAAGGAACGCTGGAACCGATGAAGGCGCTAACCGTCCCCGAACTTTACAGGGTCTGCGATCCCAAGCAATTCGATTTCTCAACGACCGACGAGCTCGACGACCTCGCCGAGGTCATCGGCCAGTCCCGCGCCCTCGAGGCCATTCAATTCGGCATCGGCATTCGCCATCACGGCTACAACATCTTCGCGCTGGGCCCCGCGGGCACCGGCAAACTGGCGCTGGTCCATCAGTTGTTGACCGAAAAGGCGGCCCGGGAGCCCGTGCCCAACGACTGGTGTTACGTCAACAACTTCGAGCAAACCCACAAGCCGATCCGGTTGTGCCTGCCCAAGGGAATGGGCGTCAGGCTGAGCCAGGACATGAACCGCCTGGTCGTCGAACTGCGCGCGGCGATCCCGGCCCTGTTCGAGAGCGAGGAATACCGAGCTCGCGCCCAGGAGATCGAGGAGACGCTGAAAAAGAAGCAGGAGGACGGCGTCGAGGCCGTACGCGAGGCAGCCAAGAAGAAGGACATCGCGCTGATTCATACCACCAGCGGTTTCGTGTTCGCGCCATTGCACGACGGCGAGGTCATCAAATCGGACGCATTCGAAAAACTGTCCGATGCCGTCAAACAGCGATTCAGCCGCGACAGCGAGGAATTCCAGACGGCCCTGACCCACGTGCTGCGCCAGATCCCGCTGTGGCGCCGCGAGGCGCGCGAGCAGGTGGTGCAGCTCAATACGGAGGTGGCGATGACGGTCGTCGCGCATCTCGTCGACGAGCTGCGCGAGCGCTATCAGGGCATGGACGCGGTCCCGGCCTATCTGGACCGGGTCCAGAACGACATCATCGCCAACGTGGACGACTTTCGCCGCACCGAGGACGATGCCTCGTCGGGCGAGATCTATACGGCGCTCTCTCCGAGCCCGGCCATGCGGCGCTACGAGGTCAACGTGCTCGTCGATCACGCAGAGACTCAAGGCGCGCCGGTCGTGTTCGAAGACAACCCGACCTATCAAAACCTCGTCGGCAGGGTCGAGCATATGGCGCTGATGGGTGCCTTGATCACCGACTTCTCGCTGATCAAGGCGGGGGCGTTGCATCGCGCCAACAACGGCTATCTGGTCGTGGACGCCTTGCAGCTGTTGCAGACTCCGTTCAGTTGGGACGCGTTGAAGCGCGTCTTGCGAGCGGCCGAGATCCGCATCGGTTCGCTCGAACAGATGCTGAGCCTGGTCAGCACCGTCACGCTCGATCCCGAGCCGATTCCGCTCAACATCAAGGTCGTCGTGCTCGGCGACCGAACGCTTTATTACCTGCTTTGTCAGCTCGACCCCGAATTTCCGGAACTGTTCAAGGTAGCCGCCGATTTCGACGACCGCATGGACCGCGGTCCGGAGGCCCATGCGCTGTATGCCCGTTTGATCGCGACGCAGGTGCGCAGGGCCGGTCTTCGGGCCTTCGATCGCGAAGGCGTCGCACGGGTCATCGAACACAGCGCCCGTTTGACGGAAGACGCCGAAAAGCTCTCGACGCACATGCGCAGCATCTGCGATCTGCTTTGCGAGGCCGACTATCTGGCTCAGAGGCAGGGACGGGAGGTCGTGACGGGCGCCGACGTGCAGGGCGCGATCGACGCCCAGATCCGTCGTGGCGGGCGCATGAAGGAGCGCCTGCAGGAGATGATCGAACGCAACATCCTCTTGATCGACACGGCCGACAGCTGTATCGGGCAGGTGAACGGCTTATCGGCGCTCGATCTCGGCGATGCCTCGTTCGGGATCCCGGTCCGCATCACGGCCCAGGTGCGCCTGGGCGAGGGCGAGGTCATGGACATCGAGCGCGAGGTCGACCTCGGTGGTCCCATACACTCCAAGGGGGTCTTGATCCTGTCCGGGTTCCTTGGGGCCCGCTATGCCATGGCTCGTCCGCTGGCGCTCTCGGCGAGCCTGGTCTTCGAGCAGTCCTACGGCGAGGTCGAGGGCGACAGCGCCTCCTCCGCCGAACTCTACGCGCTGCTGTCGGCGCTCGCCGGGACGCCGATCAAGCAGTCGTTCGCAGTCACGGGTTCGGTCAATCAGCACGGCCGGATCCAGGCGGTCGGCGCCGTCAACGACAAGATCGAAGGGTTCTTCGACATTTGCAAGACGCGCGGCCTGGCCGGCGATCAGGGGGTTCTGATCCCGGCCGCCAACGCCGGCGATCTGATGCTCAGGGCCGACGTCCGCGAGGCGGTGGCCGAAGGAAGGTTCCACGTCTATGCGGTGGATCATATCGACGAGGGCATCGAACTCCTAACCGGCGTGCCCGCCGGCGAAATGGACGAGGAGGGCGAGTACCCGGAGGAGAGCATCAACTTCCGGGTGGCGCAACAACTGCAGAACTTTGCCGAGATCCGCCACGAGTTCAACGAATCCAGGAAGGACCACGCCGACGGCGAGCCTCATATGGAATTGATCGAGGGCCCCACGGGGTAAACAAACGCCCGAGTTTTCGTAGGAGTCGGTATGCCCGATGCGACGACACAAGCGGCGATAGGCTATATCCACGAGGTCCAGGGACCGGTCGTGGTGATACGGTGCGAACGCTTGCCGCCGTTACGCCAGGCCCTGTGCCTGAGGCTCGACGGCGAGGAGGTCATGTTCGAGGTGCATCAGCATCTCGACGAACGCCACATCCGCGCGATCACGCTGCACCATACCTCGGGCCTCTGTCGCGGTATGCCGGTGCACGATACGGGCGCGCCGTTGCACGTCCCGGTCGCGAAGGCATGCCTGGGCCGGGTCGTCAACGTCTTCGGCGAAGCCTTGGACGGCTTGCCGGCCTTCGAATCCGATATCCAGCGCAATATCCACGGCGTGCGCAGGCCGCTCCACGAGGTTCACGGCGCGCACGATATCCTGCCGGTCGGCATCAAGGTCATTGATCTACTCTGTCCGTTCGTGCGCGGCGGCAAAACGGGGCTCTTCGGCGGCGCCGGGGTCGGCAAGACGGTCCTGATCATGGAATTCATCCACGCCGTTTCGTCCATCCATAAAGGCGTCTCCGTATTTGCGGGTGTCGGCGAGCGCATTCGCGAGGGCCACGAACTCTGGCAGGAACTCAAGGAGGCCGGCGTCATGGATCAGGCCCTGCTCGTGTTCGGCGAGATGGACGAATCGCCCGGCGTGCGCTTCCGGATCGGTCACAGCGCGCTGACCTATGCGGAGTATTTACGCGATTGTATGCAGAAAGAGGTTCTGCTGCTCATGGACAACGTCTTCCGCTTCGTCCAGGCCGGCAGCGAGATCTCAAGCCTGCTCGGACGCATGCCGGCCACGGTCGGCTACCAGCCCACGCTCGGCACCGAGGTCGCCGAACTCGAGGACCGCATCAATTCGACGGACCAGGGCGCGATCACATCGGTCCAGGCCGTCTATGTCCCCGCCGACGACATGACCGACCCGGCCGTGACGACCATCCTCGGCCATCTGGACACCACGGTCATCCTGTCCCGCGATCAGGCCGCTCAGGGCATCTACCCGGCCGTCGATCCGCTGCGCTCGGGCAGCAAACTGCTCGACCGCCACGTCGTCGGCGACCGGCACTACGGGATCGCCGAGGGTGTCCGGGAGCACCTGGCCCGCTACAAGGAACTTGAGGACATCATCACGATGCTCGGCCTGGAGGAGCTCTCGGAGCAGGACCGCCGCATCGTCCTGCGCGCGCGTAAACTGCAGCGTTACCTGAGCCAGCCGTTCTTCGTGACGGCCGCCCATACCGGGATCGAAGGCGTCAGCGTGCCGCTCGAAGTGACGCTGACGGATTGCGAGGCCTTCCTGTCCGGTAAGTTCGACGAGGTCTCCGAAGATCGTTGCTACATGCGCGGCGGCATGGGGGCGGCCTCATGAGCGGCTTCATCGTTCATCTCCAGGGGGCGACCCAGTACGAGCGATTGGACAACGTCGTTTCCTTCGTCGGCGAGGATCGCAGCGGCAGCTTCGGGGTGCTCGGGGGGCATTGCCGGTTGATTACGACGCTCGTTTTCGGTCTCGCGCGGGTGCGCTACGCGGATGGCCGCCGGGACTACCTTGCGCTGCCCGGTGCGGTAGCGAGCTTCGACCACAACGAACTGACGCTCAGCACGCGGCGCTATTTGCGCGGCGACGACTGCACACGGATCAGTCAAGCCTTGCGCGAGGAATTGGCCGAGGAGGAACAACTGCTCGTCGAATTCAAACATAGTCTCGAACAGATGGAACGCGCCATGATGCTGAGGCTTTGGCGCATGGGGCGCGGGGAGGGCATCCGCTCATGAACGTCCCGGAGCACGAGACGAACCGCCATGGGGAGAAGGCCGGGCATCGGCTGGCCGGGCGGGTCGACCGGCAGGTCGAGCGCATGCAGCGCGCCGAACGCGAGCGCCCGACGCTGCTCGCCCAGACCGTCTACCTCGGCAGCCTAGGTCTCATGTTCGTGCTGCCGGTCGTCGCCGGGGCCTATCTCGGTCACTGGCTGGACGAGCGCCTGTCGGGGTATTCGATGCGCTGGACCCTGAGCCTGATCTCGGTCGGCATCGCGGTCGGGGCGTTCAATGTCTATTGGCTGATCAGGAGTCACGAGTGATGGACCCGCTCAGCGCCGATATCCTGCTTCGACTCGGACCGCTCGCGATCTCGGCCACCGTGGTCACGACCTGGGCTGTCATGGTCCTGCTATGGCTGGTGAGCCAGGGCGTGCGCCGAAGGCTCGCGGATCAACCGGGCGCTTGGCAGACCGCGGCGGAAGGTGTCGTCGGCGTCATGGAATCGGTCGTGCTGCAGGTCCTCTCGCCGGAGCAGACCCGCCGGGTCCTGCCTTTCGTGGCAACCTTGTGGATCTATCTCGTGGTCGCCAACCTGATCGGCCTGATCCCCGGTCTGCACTCACCGACGGGCGATCTTTCGGCCACGAGCGCCCTGGCCATCCTCGTGTTCCTGTCCGTGCACTGGTTCGGCATCAGCGCCAACGGCCTGCGCGCTTATCTGCGCCATTATCTCAAGCCGACGCCGTTCCTGTTGCCGTTCCACCTGATCAGCGAGGTCACGCGCACCCTGGCCCTGGCCGTGCGCCTGTTCGGCAACATCATGTCGCTGGAGATGGCGGCGCTCTTGATCTTATGGGTCGCGGGTTTTCTCGCGCCCGTGCCCATCCTGATGCTCCATATCGTCGAGGCCCTCGTACAGGCCTACATCTTCGGAATGCTGGCGTTGATCTACATCGCCGGCGGATTGCAGTCGCAAGAATTAAGACAACAGAAGGAAATGTCATGAACGACCTCACAAGTTTCGTTTCGGATTCCACGATGCTGTCGTTGCTGGCCATCGGCATCGGCGTCCTGGGCCCGGCCATCGCCATGGGGCTCGCCATCAACGGCGCGCTCAACGCGTTGGCCCGACAGCCCGAGGCAGAGAAGTCGATCACGCGAACGCTGTTCATCGGTCTCGCGATGATCGAGTCGCTGGCCATCTACGTGCTCGTGATCGTGCTGATCGTACTGTTCCGTAACCCTCTGCTCGAATACCTGTTGAAATAGGGGGCGCCTGCGTGGAACTGAACGGGTCGACCTTCATTCTCGAGGTCATCAATTTCCTGATCCTCGTCTGGCTGCTGAAGCGCTTTCTGTATCAGCCGGTACTGAACCTGATCGCGCGGCGCCGGGAGGGCATCGAGGCGCAACTTGCTCAGGCCGATGCGCTCAAAACCGAAGCGGAAGGGCTCAAGCGGCAGTATGAATCGCGCTTGGCAGACTGGGAGCACGAGCGCCGCGATCGCCTTGAAGCGCTCAAACAGCAGCTCGATCAGGAAGGCGTCAAGCGCCGTCAACAGATCGAGGAAGACCTCGAGCGGCAACGCCTCAAGAGTCAGTCCCGCGAGGCGCGTCAACGGCAACAATGGCAGCGTCAGGCCGAGGCTGAGGCGTTGCACTTGGGGGGCGCTTTCGCGAGCCGTTTCCTGCAACAAGTCTCCGGCCCGGAGCTCGACCAACGATTGCGCGCGCTTTTCGTCGAACAACTCGAGGCCCTGCCGGAAGATGAAATCGGCGAGTTGCGCGCAGGCTGGCAGGAACAGTTCGCCGGCGAGATCGTCAGCGCGACGGAGCTGGATGCCGTAGGTCAAAAGGAAATTCGCGAGGCCCTGGAGCGCCGGCTGGGCCCGAACGGCGCCGCTTTGACGTTTCGTCATGATCCCGATTTGATTGCGGGCATCCGGGTTTCGATCGGCGGTTGTCTGCTGCAGGCCAACATCCAGGACGAACTGCGTTTCTTCGCCGAGGCGGGCGAGGCTCATGACTAAGCGAGGCGCGCTCCCGGACCGATTCCCCGGCATCGAGGCGCGTCGCCGCTGGCTGGACGGCTACCGGCCCGAACTGAGGGTCGGCGAGCAGGGCACCGTGGTCTCGGTCGGCGACGGCATCGCCTGGATCGAGGGCCTGCCGTCGGCGGCCATGGACGAGTTGCTGCATTTCGCAGACGGCAGCCTAGGGCAGGTCTTTCACCTCGGCGAGCGCATGTTGGGGGCGATCTTGCTGGAGGCGACCGAGGGCCTCACGGCCGGCACGACCGTTCACCTCGGCGGCCGCCGCGTCAGCGTGCCCGTGGGGGAGGGGTTGCTCGGACGGGTCGTCGACCCCTTGGGGCAGCCGCTCGACGGCCAGCCGCCGCCGCGTTGCCCGGCCCGCCGTAACCTCGAAGGTCCTTCGCCGCCCATGGTCGAGCGCGACTTCGTGCGCCGCCCGCTCTATACGGGCATCCGCCTGATCGACAGCCTCCTGCCGATCGGCAAGGGACAGCGCCAACTTATCGTGGGTGACGAGAGCCTTGGCCGTTCGAGCATTGCGCTCGACACCGTGATCAATCAGCGCGGCAAGGACGTGCTTTGCGTCTACGTGGTCATCGGGCAAAAGCGTTCCGAGGTCATCAATATCCTCGAACTGCTGCGCAACTACGACGCCCTCGACTACACGACCGTCGTCGTCGGCGAAGCCGGTGCGCTGCCGGGGCTCAAGTACCTTGCGCCCTATGCCGGTTGCGCGATCGGCGAGGCCTGGATGCGCCAGGGACGCGATTGCCTCGTTGTCTACGACGACCTGAGCCGCCATGCGCGCGCCTATCGCGAACTGTCGTTGTTGCTGCGCCGGCCGCCGGGCCGCGAGGCGTACCCCGGCGATATCTTCTATCTGCATGCCCGGCTACTCGAACGCGGCACCTGTCTCGCCCCGGAGCAGGGCGGCGGCAGCCTGACGGCGTTGCCGATCGTGGAGACCCAGTTGGGCGAGATCGCCTCTTACATTCCGACCAACCTGATCTCGATCACCGACGGTCAGATCTATCTCGATCAAAAGCTTTACGCAGCCGGCATCCGCCCGGCCGTCGATGTCGGCAAATCGGTGTCTCGCATCGGCGGCATGGCCCAGCATCCATCGATTAAGCGGCAGGCCGCGCGCATCAAGTTGGACTATCTGCAATTCCAGGAGCTCGAGGCCTTCACGCGCTTCGGGGCGCGCCTGGAGGCGCAAATGCAGACCAAGCTGCGCCGCGGCCGCATCCTGCGCGAGATGCTCAAACAGGACCGCCTCGTGCCCGGCAGCGCCGAGGAACTGCTGGCCTGGCTGATCGTCTACGACCGTTTCCTGCCCGATGAGGCGGCTCCCGAGCAGGTCCTCTCAAGGCTCAACGATTTGTCAGCGCAGGTACGCAAGAGCGAACTCACGCTCGAGACCCCGCTCGACCAGTGGCGGACGCAGGTCGGCGCCTGGTGGGACAACACGGCCTCAAACATAGGTAGCGATAGGCAGAATGAGCAAACGGCGTGAGGTCGAGGGCAGGATTGATGCCCTGAACGAGATCCGCACGATCATGGAGAGCATGCGCAATCTCGCGATGATGGAGTCCAGGAAACTGGCACGTTATCACGACATGCAGCACCGCGTCGTGGAGTCGATCGGGCTTGCCATCAACTCGGTTCGGCGGCATTTCGGGATCGGGACCCAGGATGTCTCCGAGCCGCCCCTTTATGTTTTGTTCGGGTCGGAGCGCGGGTTTTGCGGCGCCTACAACGAGCAGTTGATCGCCTGTCTTTCCCGGCAGTCCGATAACGAGCGGGCGCCGGTGATCGGCGTCGGCGCGCGACTGGCATCGCGTCTTCAGGAGGCCTATCCCGAGGCAGTCTGCCTGCCCGGGGCCGCAGTTGCCGACGAGGTCCCGGCGGTGCTGGCAGCGGTCGTCAACGCCGTCAACGGCATGCGTGAAAGGCGTGGCCCGCTACGTCTCGAAGTCATCCACTTCACACCCGAATCGCACGAGGCGCATTGCGAACCCGTGCTGCCGCCCGTCGAGGCATCCGGCGACGGCGGCGAGCCGGTCATTCATCTGCCGCCCCAGGAACTGTTCGGCGAGCTGCTCGAACACTATCTGTTCGCCGTCACTCACGCCTGGTTCTTCTCAGCGCTCATGGCCGAGAACCAGCGCCGCATGCAGCATCTGGATCAGGCCGGCCATCATCTCGAACGCCAGATTGAGGACCTCGGTATCCGGCGGAACGTCTTGCGCCAGGAGGAAATCATCGAGGAGATCGAGGTGATTCTGTTGAGTTCGGAGGCCGTGACCGCGCCTGGCGATCCGTAGGTACGGAAATGTAGGTTGGACTGAATGCAATGAAGCCCAACATACAATCTGTGTTTTGACACAGGTTTATTGATATGGCGAGTCGGCTATGGCTGCGATGAAGGAACGGCTATGTTTAAATGGCCGCAACGGCATAACGAAAGGATGATGTTTCTATGAACGGTCCCGAGTCGAAGCGATCGACGCGAATCAAACAGTGGATGTTTTTGATCACCGGCATTGCAGCGCTCGCGCTATTGCTTTCCGCCTGCCAGGGATCGACCGAGGCGGGCGGGGAGATCGATCTCAACGGTACGATCGACGCCCGCGAGGTGCCCGTGGCATTCCAGGTCGGCGGACGGCTTCAGAAGCTCAAGGCGGACGAGGGCGACAAGGTCATGAGCGGAGCCTCTGTCGCAGAACTCGACGCTGCCGATTACCAACTGGCCGTTCAACGCGCCGAGGCCGAGGCCGAGGCGGCCAAACAGGCGCTCGCGGCGCTTGAGGCCGGGACCCGGACGCAGGAATTACGCGTCGCCGAAGCGGCCGTCGCCAAGGCCAAGTCGGAACTGTCGTTTGCCGAATCCGAGGTCAAGCGGATCGATACCCTGCTGGCCAAGAAGCTTGCGGCTCAGGAACAACTCGATCAGGCCCAACTGCGCTACGACGTCGCCTGGAGCACGCGCGATCAGGCCGAGCACCAGTTGGATCTGCTGAAGGAAGGCCCGCGCCGGGAGGACATCGACCGTGCCCGCGCCGAACTCGCGGCGCGTCGGGCGGCCGTGGCCGGCGCCCGTCGGCAGCTCACCTATTGTGACCTGGCGAGTCCGGTGAAGGGTGTCGTGAGCCTGCGTCAGGCAGAGGTAGGCCAGGTCGTCGGCGCCGGGCAGCCCGTCCTCAAGATCAGCGAACTCGGCCGTCCGTGGGTGCGCGCCTATCTGCGCGAGCCGGATCTGCCGCGCGTCAGGCTCGGCCAGTCCGCCGAGGTCCGCGTCGATGGTCTGCCGGGCAAGGTCTTTGCGGGCAAGGTCGCCTTCATCTCGCCCGAGGCCGAGTTCACGCCCAAGACCGTCGAGACGCGGGAGCTGCGCGTCGACTTGGTCTATCTGATCAAGGTCGAGGTCGACAACCCGGACGGCCTGCTCAAGATCGGCATGCCGGCGGATGTGAAGATCGGATCGTAGCATGACCGGGGCCCTGATCGAGGCGTCCGGACTGCGCTTCGCCTTCGGCGAGCAGGCCGTGCTTGATGGCGTCGAATTCACGGTGCGCGCAGGGGAGATCTACGGCCTCGTCGGCGCAGACGGCGCGGGCAAGACGACCCTGCTGCGTATCGTTGCCGGGCAGTTGCCCATGCAGGAGGGCGACCTCTCCGTCTTGGGCAAAAATCCCCGGACCCCGGAGCTGCGCGACGACATCGCCTACATGCCCCAGGGCTTCGGACTCTACCGCGACCTCTCGGTCGTCGAGAACATGGCGTTTTTCGCCGACCTTCATGGTTTGTCCTCGGCGAGTGCACAACAAAAGGGAACCTCTAAAAACCCATGCTGATCTGAGATAATATCGCATTGATAAAAAACGGGTATAGGCCATGCAACCGGGATTTTTTGACCACGCAGAGCGTCTTGATCTATTGGAAAAGCTGGGAGACCCATTGCCCAAGCTGGAACGTACAGTGGATTGGGAATCATTTCGGGCGACGCTGAGCCCTGTTTATAAGTCGTCGACCG